>NZ_JADPKH010000083.1:0-435362 GCF_023073835.1 Bradyrhizobium sp. 153
TCCCGCCATGATGGCGACGACGGTCATCATCTTCGGCCGGACGCGCTCGACCGCGCCCTCCATGATGGCCTCGCGGAGATCGGTCCGGCTCAAGGTCCACCCCTCGGCGGCGCGGCGCGCCCTGATCTCGGCAAGCGCCTCGTTGAGGTAGATCAGCATCACCACGCCGGTCTCGGCGGCGACGCCCGCGAGGGCGATGAAGCCGACGGCGACGGCGACCGAGAGGTTGAACCCGAGCCACCACATCAGCCAAAGCCCGCCGACCAGCGCGAACGGCAGCGACAGCATGACGATCATCGTATCGGTCACCGACCTGAAATTCAGGTACAGCAGCAGGAAGATGATGAGCAGCGTCGCCGGCACGACGATCTTCAGGCGGGCCATGGCGCGCTCGAAATATTCGTACTGGCCACTCCAGACCACGTAGTAGCCCGACGGAAACTGGATGCTGGCCTGGACGGCGCGTTGCGCCTCGGCGACGTAGCCGCCGAGATCCCGGTCGCGGATGTCGACGTAGATGTAGGTCGCAAGCTGTGCGTTCTCCGTCCGGATCGACGTCGGGCCGCGCGCGAGTTGAACGGTCGCGACTTCCGCGAGCGGGACGGCGCCGCCGGCCGGCATCGGAACGAGGACGTCGCTTGCGATCTTCTTCGGATTGTCCCGGAGGTCGCGGGGGTAGCGCATGTTGACCGTGAAGCGCTGCCGGCCCTCCACGGTGGTCGTGACCGCCTGACCGCCGAGCGCGGTCGCGATCGTGTCCTGGACGTCCTGGACCATGATGCCATAGCGGGCCAGCGCCGACCGGTCGGGCGTGATCTCCAGGTAGTAGCCTCCGATGGCCCGTTCGGCGTAGGCGGACGATGTTCCGGGCACGTTCCGCAGCACCTGCTCGATCTGCTTGGCGAGCTTGTCGATCTCGACGAGATCGGTGCCGATCACCTTGACGCCGACAGGAGTGCGAATGCCCGTCGAGAGCATGTCGATGCGCGCCTTGATCGGCATGGTCCAGGCATTGGAGACGCCCGGAAACTGCAGAGCTTTGTCCATCTCGGCGATCAGGCCGTCGATGGTGAGACCCGGCCGCCACTGCTCCTTGGGCTTGAGATTGACCACCGTCTCGAACATCTCGGTCGGCGCCGGATCGGTCGACGTGGAGGCCCGGCCGGCCTTCCCGTAGACCGACGCGACCTCCGGGAAGGAGCGGATGATGCGGTCCTGGGTCTGCATCAGTTCGGCGGCTTTGGTGACGGAGATGCCGGGCAGCGTCGTCGGCATGTAGAGCAGCGTGCCCTCGTCGAGGTTCGGCATGAATTCGGTGCCGAGCTGACGGGCGGGCCAGATCGTGATCGCGAGCGCGGCGAGCGCAAGCAGGATAACCAACGTCTTTGCGCGCAGCACGCCCTTGATGACGGGGCGATAGATCCAGATCAGGAAGCGGTTGATCGGGTTGCGGTGCTCCGGAACGATCCGTCCCCGGACGAAGATCACCATCAACGCAGGCACCAGCGTGACCGAGAGCAGCGCGGCGGCCGCCATCGCAAAGGTCTTGGTGAAGGCGAGCGGGCTGAACAGCCGCCCTTCCTGCGATTCCAGCGTGAAGATCGGCATGAACGATACCGTGATGATCAGCAGGCTGAAGAACAATGCCGGCCCGACCTGCGAGGCGGCCTCGATCAGGATTGCGATCCGCGACTTGCCCGGCTCCGCGCGCTCGAGGTGCTTGTGGGCGTTCTCGATCATGACGATGGCGGCGTCCACCATGGCGCCGATCGCGATGGCGATGCCGCCGAGGCTCATGATGTTGGAGCCGATGCCGAGCAGCTTCATCGCTCCGAACGCCATCAGCACGCCGACAGGCAGCATCAGGATGGCGACCAGCGCGCTGCGGACGTGCAGCAGGAACACGACGCAGACCAGCGCGACGACGAGGCTCTCCTCGACCAGCGTGTGCTTGAGCGTGTCGATGGCGGCGTAGATCAGGTTCGACCGGTCGTAGACCGGCACGATGTCGACCGACTTCGGCAGGCTGGTCGCGATCTCCTTGAACCGCTTCTTGACGTTCTCGATGACGTCCAGCGCGTTCATCCCGAAACGCTGCAGCACGATGCCGCTCGCGACCTCCCCCTCGCCGTTGAGTTCGGTGATGCCGCGCCGCTCGTCCGGCCCCAGTTCGACCCGGGAGACGTCCCGCAGCAGCACCGGCGTGCCCTTGTCCGTCTTGAGGACGATGTTGCCGAGATCGTCGATGCTTTTCAGGTAGCCCCGGCCCCGGATGACGTATTCGAACTCCGACAGCTCGACCGTCCGGCCGCCGACATCGGCGTTGCTGGCGCGGATCGCGTCCCGGATCTTCGGCATGGTGATGCCGAGGTCGCGCATCCGCTGCGCATCCAGGATCACGTTGTACTGCTTGACGAAACCGCCGACGCTCGCGACCTCGGCGACGCCTTCCGCCTTGGCCAGCGCGAATTTGAGATTCCAGTCCTGGATGGTGCGCGTGTCTGCGAGATTCAGCTCCTTCGACACCACCGCATACTGGTACACCCAGCCCACTCCCGTGGCGTCCGGACCGATGGTCGGCGTGACACCGGCAGGAATGCGCGATGTAGCGGCGTTCAGGAACTCGAGCACCCGCGAGCGCGCCCAGTAGATGTCGGTGCCATCCTCGAAGATCACGTAGACGAAGGAGACGCCGAAGAAGGAGAAGCCGCGCACCACCTTGGATTTCGGCACGGTGAGCATGGCGGTGGCCAGCGGATAGGTGACCTGGTCCTCGATCACCTGCGGCGCCTGCCCCGGGTATTCGGTGTAGACGATGACCTGGGTATCGGAGAGATCCGGGATCGCGTCGAGCGGGAGGTGGACGAGCGCGTAGATGCCGGCCGCGGCGGCGAAGCCGGTGCCGAACAGCACCAGCAGCGGGTTGCGCGCCGACCAGGCGATGACGCGGGCGATCATGGGCGCGCTCCCGATCCGGTGGCTGGCGCCTCGGGCGGCGGGCCGCTGGACTCGGCAAACCCCTTGAGCGCCGCTTTCAGGTTGCTCTCGGCATCGATCAGGAAGTTGGCCGAGGTCACGACCGCTTCGCCTTCGGACAGGCCATTCGTGATCTCGACGAAGCCGCCGCCGCGCCGGCCGAGCTTCACTTCGCGCGGCTCGAAGCGGCCCTCGCCCTTGTCGACCAAGACGGCCTGGCGGCTTCCGCTGTCGAGCACGGCACTCTCCGCCACCGCCAGAACCGGTCCCGGCGTGCCGGCCTCGATCTCGGCATCGACGTACATCTCCGGCCGCAGCAGTTCGTCGCGATTGGATACCTCGATCCGGATCCGCGCGGTGCGCGTCGCGGCGTTGAGATGGGGATAGATCAACGCCACGGTGCCCTCGAAGCTTTGGCCGGCGAACGCGCGTGGCCTGATGGTCACCTTCGTCCCAACCGCGACCTGCGGCAGATCGCGCTCGGCGACGTCGATCAGGACCCAGACGAGGCGGTGGTCAGCGATCCTGAACAGGACGTCGCCGGGCCCCGCGCGCATGCCGGGCACGGCGTTGCGCTCGAGGATCTCGCCGTCCTGCGGCGCGAGCCACGGGATCGAGAGAGAGATCTCCCGGGTGCGCTCGAGCTCCTTGATGGCCGCTTCCGGAGCAGCAAGATTCTCCAGTCGTCGGCGCGCGCCCTTCAGCTCCTTTCCGGTCGCGCTGGCGTTGATCGCCGAAAGATATTCGGCGGCGGCGCTGGACAACGCCGGGCTGTAGACGTTCAGGAGCGGCTGGCCCTTGTGGACGTGGTCGCCGGTCGTGACGTTGGCGACGCTCTCGACGAAGCCCTCGAAGCGGAGGGCGACGACTGAGACGCGTCTCTCGTCCTCCTGGACGGTGCCTGGAGCGCGGATCAAGGAGGTCACGGGTCTTTTGACGACCGCCTCAGATTTTGCGCCTGTACGCTGTATTTTCCCCGGCGAGAGCTTGATCGATCCGTCGTCGGTGTCCTCGCCTTCGTACACGGGGATGTAGTCCATCCCCATCGAGTCCTTCTTGGGCACCGGCGAGGTGTCCGGCAGGCCCATCGGATTCCGGTAGTATTTGATCTTGCGCTCGGTCTTCGCGTCGGCCTTGGTCCGCGCCGGCGCTTCCTCGGGTTCGTCGAAGCTCAGGTCGGCTCCCGCGGGCACGGCACGCCAGGCGCGCCCATCCGGCGTCTTCTTCGGCCCGAGCGAATAGAACGGCTTCCCGTCCGGATCCTGGTAGTAGATCGCCGCGCCGCTCTCGGCCGCCGCAGCGACCGTCACCGGTCCGGCGAACGGATTTGCGCGCGGGATCGCGCCCACGTAAAGCGCGGCTGCGGCCGCTGCGCAAACCGCAGCGGTCGCACCTATGGTGATGGCGCGCGTCATTGCTTCGCCGTGACGACGAGCTTGTTTTCGACCGTGCCGGTCTCGCCCTGCACCTTGGCGCCGAGGGACAATTGCCAGCGGCCCGCCATGCTGAAGTTGGCCTTGAACCGGTAGGTCCCGGGCTCCGTCCCCGGCATCGAAGTCACCTTCGTGACCATCTCCTGCATGCCGTCCGGCGCCATGTCGAGCCGGGAGGCGAATATGACCGCGTCCGGCACGGGTTTGCCGGTTTTCTTGTTCACCAGCCGCACCGTCACGACCTTGTCGGGGCCGGTCTGTACCGCCTGCTCGACGAGCTGGAATTCATAGTCCTTGATGTCGGCGAGAGCGGACCTTGGCGCTGCCGTTAGCGAAAGCCCGACCAGCGCGGCGGCCAGCCCGCGCGCAGCAGTGGAGATCTTCATGATGTCTGTTCCTCGAAACGTCTGTTGAGCCGCCGAAGCGGCCTGCGAATGCGCGCGATGGACGCGCGCCAACGTTCCGGCGCCGCAGCGCCGGTCAGACGATCGATCGAGGGGGCTGGTCCGGAGGGGGACGGGTTAGGCCGTCGGCGATCATGTCATCGAGCGGCCGCAGCAGTTCACGCACAGGCTGCCTGATGCTCACTGTCGCCGCCGAAGGTCCAGTCTGGAGCACCTTCAACATGCAGATCGCGATGAGAGGACAGTCCTGGCATTGCTTGTTGTTCTGCTTGTCCGGGCAGCACGCCATGTCATCCGGCATGTCCTGCGCGTCAGCCATCTGCATGGCGCCCATCGAATGTCCCGCCGCCGCCGGCGTTGCCAGCGGTGCGACCGTCAGCCCTGCGGTCACAAGGACCGCGAGCAGAAGTCTGAGGAGGCGGCGAGCATTCATGGCGTCACAGTCTCATAGGGGCGGGACGCTGGAAAGTGCCCCGGTTCACAAATGCGCGAGCGGGCGCCCCGGTGGTTAACTTTCTAAGACGGTCAGCCGATGGCTTCCTTGCCGACGAACCGCATGAACGTCGCACGACCTGCCGATCCGAACAGCACGACGGTGTAAGGCTCAGGGTGTCCACCTTCCATCCCCGGCGACCCTGCAGGCATGCCGGGCACGGCAAGCCCCAGAGCCTTCGGGCGCTCCGTCAGCAACCGCCGCACCGCGGACGCCGGTACGTGTCCCTCAAGGATGTAGCTGTCCACCTCTGCCGTGTGGCACGCGGCCAGATCGGCCGGGACGCCCAGGCGTTTCCGGACGGCCGGAAGGTCGGAAGCATCGTCCACCTGGACCGTGAATCCGGCGTCGCGCAAGTGTTGTAC
The DNA here is from genome assembly GCF_023073835.1 of Bradyrhizobium sp. 153. Lineage (NCBI taxonomy): Bacteria > Pseudomonadati > Pseudomonadota > Alphaproteobacteria > Hyphomicrobiales > Nitrobacteraceae > Bradyrhizobium > Bradyrhizobium sp. 153. Next base: position 5,672 of record NZ_JADPKH010000083.1, read on the forward strand.
CCAGCCCAAGCAACAGCCGCAGTTCGGATCCTTGTGGACCTTGATCATGGGTTCAGCGGCAACGGCGGGGCGCACCGCCGCTCCAACTGTCGCGCCAGCGATCAGGGCCAGAAAGGATCGTCGCGCAAAGCACGCCTTCTCCGCGCCTCGTTCTCGGTAGCTCATCGGACACCTCTCCGTGAAGAAGTCGAGGGATTGCGGAGGTAATTGTATTCCGCGGATCCCTCGGCCGCCAATCAGCGAACGAAGCCGCGAAACTAGCGGGATTTGGGACTGGGCGTCTATGCCCAAGGGAATCTGCCTGGCGAGCGAGCCGGGGTGCGGGAAATCCCTGCTGGCTAGGGCCGTCGCCCGTTACTGTGGTGATGCTCCCATTGTGATCTCGTCCGTTGCGGATTGGTTCACGAAGGAACGCTCGTATATGGACGACGTGATCCGGGCGATGCGCTTGGATCGTTCGGTCGCTCTCGTGCGAGCCCATGGAATTGGTTTTCTGTTCCTGGATGAGGTTGACGCGGTCCCGGATAGAGCCCCTAGATAGTCGCAACAAGGATTATTGGCTACCTATAGTTGCAGACCTGTTGACCAGGTTCGACGACGGGACTTCGTCGGCCAGGCGGGGCGTGATCCTGATCGGTGCGACCAACAATCCAGAGTCCGTGGACCCCGCCCTGCTGCGCCCCGGCCGCTTCGAACGGATGATCAAGATCGAGCGGGCCGACGCAGCCGGCACGCTGAGCATGCTCAAGTTTCACGTCGCCGGCGCGGTACCTGACGACGAGCTCGATGACATCGCTACGGCCATGGAGCGCTCGACTGGCGCGGAGGTCATGGCGTTCGTCCGCGAAGCTCGCCGGATCGCGCGTCACGCCGGACGCGAGCTGCTCGCGGCGGACCTGCGCGCGGCGCTTCTGAGCTCCGAGCGGCCCCCGCCCGAGATGGACTGGCGCATTTGCGCGCACGAAGCCGGCCATGTCCTGCTCGCGCTGGTTCTCGAATGCGGAGTGCTGCGTCACTGCATCGTCGGGGCGAGGAGCGGGGCGGAGAACCGCACGCTAGTCGAATACGCGTCCTCCCCCGACTTGGCCACGCGGCAAACAGTGGAGGATCGCACCACCATGCTGCTCGGGGGCCGCGCCGCCGAGCGCGTTCTGTTCGGATGCAATTCCGCGGGCGGATCGGGCGACGAGTCCTCGGACGCAGCCATGTCGACGGAAACCGAAAAGAGAAGAACCCTGGGTAGCTTGCGGCCGAGTGTGGTGAAGATCGTGCGCGCCACGGGCGGCGGACCGATCCGTACCATCCTCGAACGGGGGCACAGGAAGCCGACGGGGGTCTTCACGTCGCGCAAGAACCGGCGTGAGTTTCCTTGGGAGGCGATCGACGAGAGACACTTCATGTGGATCTCCGAGGTCGACTACCGGGTGACGTCCTTTCTCGTCCAACCGTTCCGAATGGAATTTCACTTCGCGGACGGCGGCAGGATGGACTACTTCCCGGACATGGAGCGCAGGCTTGGGCCCATTCGAATGTTCGACGAGTGATCTGCGCCGCGCCAGACCCAAGGACAAGTGGGATGCGGTGCCACACGAAGAGCGGATCGAGATCGAAGCGAACGAGTTTTCCGCGCCTTGGTGGTTCCGATGCCGGAATATCGGGCGGAGCGTCGCAAGCTGAGCAAGGCGTGCGACCTTGAACAAGTGCGCGTACTGGCGCGGAAGTTCGACGTCTCCCTCGAAGTGATGGCCAAGGTCTACGTGACCAGTGCCGACGAACTTGCAGCCATCGTGATATCCAAAGATCGAAAGGTGCAGAGGGTGATACCTGCACCGAATTTCCCCTATGTTGGTCTTCGCGCCGGCGCCCCGATTCCTGAGCTTTCCCTCATTCGCCGTTGGCCAAGCCCGTCCACAATCGGCACCGTTTCGGAATTGAGGGATGTGCCCACTCACGTATGGCTAGAGAAGCGTGGCCGCGTCGAAGCCCTTTACGAGCAAGTTTTCGCGCAGAAGAACGGTTACGCCACGACGCTGCTGACAGTCGACATGAAAGAAGACGACGGCGAAGACGACGACCGCCACAGGAATCGGCGTTAGGGGGTAAGTTAAAGTGCAGCGGGATCGAGCGTCTCTTGCTCCAGGTGGCGCACGTTCGATCCGAATGCCAACCAATCCGCTAGATCGCGAACCGCGCTATCGGACCTCGCTATGGATGCCAAGCTCGGATCCGCGTCTGCCGGCTGGCCGTGCATCTCCGCCAGCTGCCTGGTCATGAGGTGGGGCTCAGGCCCGCGGGACAGGCTCTCTTCGAGGTACCTGAAGATGCGCACGCCGCCGGCATCTACGTCGCCCCAGTGAAGGAACGGCACGTCGGCTGGCACGGCCGCCAGAACCTTCGCTAGAAGCTCGATGACACCAGCCGCCGGGAAGCCGCCGGTGTAAACGACCAGGCTGGCGTCATGGATCTCGCGGACCTGCCGATTGAAGGTCGCGAAATTCTCGATCGTCAGGATGGCTGATGGTCGCTCCAAGACCAACAGCTGCGAGAGCATCTCCGGATGAATCGAGGCGAACGGCTTGGCGCGACCATCGACCTGACGGCCGTCCGCGCCCTCGACGGCGACGGGCCCCTTCAGATGAACAGGATGACTGAAGCGCTCCAGCCCGATGTGCGCCCAGACCACGTCGGCTGCAGCACCCGGCAGTCCGACCCGGACGCCGAGCACGGCGGCGAGCCGCGAGGCATGCCGATCGAAGGCCTTCGTGTCGTTCGTCGCCTTTTGGGAGAAGCTTCGCGCGTCCAGCCCTCGCGCTTCCTGCCGGGAGATGGACGCCAGCAGCGTGAAGAACTCCTTGGCGGCGTCGGCCTGGGCGGCGGTCAGGCGGTAGGCGGCCTCGCTTCGTGCCCATCTCGCCGCCATCTCGTCCAACAAAGTGGCGACCCACGGCTCGCCGGTCGCTGCGACGGGCAGCAATTCCGCCCTGACGCGCTGCGCGGTCGCGAGTGCCGTCGGGCGTCCGAGATGTCTGGCGAGCAATTCCGGGTCTCGAACGCGAACTCTCTCGACCAGATGTCCTCGGTCTCTCTTGCCCCGCTGCACCTCCACTGCGCCGAACCGTTCCGCCGCGGCCATCTGGTCGTGAAAGCGGCCCACCTGCTGCGCGGTCGAAAGTCTGTCGTACTCCGGCGCCGCGGACGGCGGCCGGGTGCGATCCGGATTGCGTTCGCTCCGCTCCAGCAGGCGTTCGAGGAATTCGACCCCGGCGTCCGTCGTACGAACGTCTGTCATTCCGCAGCCTGGTCCTGCGGGACGGCGCCGGCCTTCTCGACCTCAATCAACTCGGCTTTGAATACATCGAAGCCCTTGCGATACGGGTCGGCTGCAACGATCGCCTGGCGAGCCATCTCCGTCGGGTATTCGGTGTCGATCATCACCTGGTTGCCCAAGCGGTTCACGTTGACGACCGTGTCGACCACTTCCATGAACACGTGCCGCTTCTCGTCCGGAGTAGCGAGCATGACCTGGAGACCCAGGTCCCGCATGAATTCAGAGCACTGGCCGATTGCCTTGGTATCCAGACGATTGAAGGCCTCGTCGAAGATGGCGAGCGAGAGCCCGCTCTCGCCGGTGCGACGGTTTTGGTAGGTCGCGGCCAGCGAGGCGCCGATGGCGATGTAGAACGGCAACTGACCTTCGCCGCCGGATCCCGTACCGGCGCGGCTCGTCAAAGACGAGCGGATCTTGCCCTCGGCGTCCTGGATGTAGAGCTCGAAGTTGAAATACTTGCGGGGATCCTCGATCTCCTCGGTCCGCGCCTCCGGGTTCGACAGGATCTCCTCGATCTGTCGCACGGCGCGCATCATCGGTGAGCTCGCATCCTCGCTGCGGTCACCGAAAAGCGGCAGATTGAACTCGGGCTTTCTGGATTCCTCGACGAGCTCGATCATGTCGACGTGGGTTGGGGCCTCCAGCGCCTTGAACGAGTAGTAGTCGCGCCCGTGGAACTGGCGATCCTTTAGGTGGCGGTTGAGCTCGTTCAGGGTGGACTTGATGCCGGTAAAGGCGTCGTCGAGCCGATGGAGAAGGTCGTCCCGGAATGCCGAGGTCATCTCCGTCGCAGCGTTGCGACACTGCTCCTCGTACTGAACCAACTCATGCGCATCCAAGCGGTCCTTTTCAGCGGTCGCCCACTGCTCGACGACCGACGGCGTCGCCTCCTCGGCGGTGAACGGCGGCACGACATGGAATTCCTGGCCGTGCTTGTTCATCGCACCGGTCATTTCGCGCATCAGAGTAGAGCGCCGGTTGGTAGAACGGTTTTCCCGGTCCGCCGTTAGCCCGGCAATTCGGTCCGACAGGGATTCAGTGGCCATTTCGGTCACCTTTGATCGGTAGTCGCCCATGTCCCTCGATTGCGGGAATTCGTCCAGCAACTGTCGCGCGCGGGTGCGACGAGCCCCCGCCAGGACGCCACGGTTGTTCTTCATGTAATCTTCATACGCGCCCTCGGCCCGGTCTCTCGCGCTGTGGGCCCGGGTCGACGCATCCTGCGTCTCAGTCTTGAGCCGATTTGCCGTCTTGACCTCGGCGGCGAGGCGCTCCAGATCGGAGACGAGCTTGGGATCGCGATTCCGCTTGGCATCTTCGATATTTTTCCCGATTTCCGCCAGCTTGCGATCGAAAGCAGCCAGTTCCTCGCCGGCTCCGGTGCAGGTCAGGCCGGCGCCGCGGATCGCCTGAAACTGCCCGAACATGGCTTCGAACAAGCGCGCTTCGTCCTCCGAGCGACGGACATCTCCCGCCGATTCCGCAAGCTGCCGGAGCAATTGCTGCCGTTCGGCCTGAAGCTGTTGACGCATCTGCTCCTGCGTGGCGCGCCCGAGCTTAAGATACTGAGGCTTCTGCAGTCGCCGGACCGTCCGCCCGCCCTGGACCATGAGATCTGGCGTGATGGCGTTCTCGGCCGCAGCCATCCTATCCATGGTCTCGACCATCATCAGGCGGCCAATCCGATAGTTGAGGAATGCCCGGGCGTGACGGTTTTCCGTACTGATGATCTGTGCGAGAGAGCCCTTTTCAGCCGGCCTGGTGTTGTCGGTCTTGGTCGTGTTGATGACCTCCGCATCCCTGAAGGAGTGCTCTCCACCCTCCCGGAATATCTCCAAGGCGCGTACCGCCCTTGTGGGCTCGACGATCAATGCTTCCCGGGAGCGACCCAGAAAGGCCTCAGCTGCCATCCGCCACTTGTCGTCGCGTATCTCGACCAGCTCGCACAGTGGGGTCGCCTCGATACCGTGCGAAGCCAGTTGCCTGATGAGGTCCCGAGTGCCGCCTTCGATGGGGCTCAACCCTTGATCCATCCGCTTCAGGTTACTGTCGATCAGTTCGATGCGATCCTGCAGAGCCTTGGTCGCCACTCGCGCGTGAAAATGCGCGTCCGAAAACGTCTTTCGCGCTGCCTCGAGCCGCTCCTGGTCGACAGCCGCAAGAGCCGCATCCAGATGGGAAGCGCTATCCTTCCAGTTCTCGGGAAGCGGTTTGTCCCACTCGGAAAGTGGAGCCCTTCCCCTCGCAACGGCCACTGCACTCAGCAGCGCGTGCAAGAAGTCGTCACGGTGAACCAACAGATTGAGATCGACGGCCTTCCTGATCGAAGCGATGAGAACTTCGATCTCCTTGACTGGCACCATCGCGTTGGCGCGCTGGCTAAGGGTTGCGGTCTTGTCGGACTCGTACATCTGGGCCAACTGCTCGCCGTCGCTGGTCCTGATCGAGAGTTCGACGGTCTTGTGCTCAGCATCAAGGGTGGCATGTCTGGCTGCGGCCGCGACCGCGTCGACCTCAGCTCTGCTCGCGGCGCTCCGGAGTTGCGCGATGACCTCTTCCTGCCTCCTGGCCTCCCGCCGAAACTTCTCCCACTCAAGCCGCGCGATCTGCCAGCCCGTTACCGCAATGACCCTTTCGTTTTCGACCGCCCGCGCGACGATACGGAGGATCCCGGCCAAGCTGGCGCTTTGTGCCTTCAATTCTTCGATACGGCGGGTCAACGTGCGCCAATGTTCGATACCGCGGCGAAGCCTATCGACCTGAAGAGGCTGGACGTCGAGGACGTAGTTTCGGACGAAGTCGGTAGGATTGTCCACTGGCTTCAGCAGCAGGGCATTCCGAAAGGCCTTCTGAAAGCGCCTGGGATCGAGAGGGAAGCCCGCCGGCGACAGCGCCCTGAGCGCTTCAGCCACGAAGTCGGTCGCGCTCGAGAACGCGTCGTCAACCTCGACGTTGCGGGCGCGCAAGGCATTGCGGACTGCATGCCACTGCAGCGTCTCGACCTCGTCATCGCCGACAGGACTCAGGATGTCGTCCTTCGTCAGCGCAGCTTTTGCGATGAAGCGCGCCTCGCAGGCCTCGTCGCTTCTCGTGGCCGAGGCCGAAAAGGCCACACCCAAGCTCACGGCCGAACCGTCGCCCAGGTCCTCGAACACAAGGATGATGTAGGTGTAGGCGTGCTGGCGCGTCGGCTCCGACCGCTCGCCCTTCTCATCGAGCGAGACCACGCCGAGGCAGTAATCTCGCAGCGTCCGCTTGCTCCTGACGTTGCTCTGGGCGCTCGGGTTGAAGCGGATGCTGGCCATGCTCGCGCCGGAGAGCACGGTCTGCACGGCGTCGATGATCGCTGATTTGCCGGCGCCGTTTGGACCGATGATGGCGGTCATGCCACGCATATCAACCTGCTGCGCCCGAAACAGGTACCAGTCGACCAGGATGATGCGCCGGAGCTCGATCACGCCTGGACCTCGCTCGCGCCGTCTGTCTTTGCCGTCGCTGCGGCCGATCGCGACACGAACTCTTCAAGGGAGCCGAGCGTGTCCTTGGAGACCACAATCGGCAACGCGGGCCGCAGGAAGAGGGTGAAGTTTCTGTCATCCCGATCTTCGATCCGCACGAGCCCGCGCTGCCTGAAGCCGGCCAGGATCTCCTTTACCCGCCCGAAGTTGGGGCGCTCGCGATGGGTCCGGTCCTCGTAGATCTGCAGGATCTGCTCGCTCTCGACCTCCACCTCGCCGAATTCCTTAGCTTCGAACCGAGTGAAGGCCTCCTCGTAATGGAGTCGCAGCACCAGCAGGAGCAGGCTCTCGTCGAGCCTCATGCTCTGACGGGGCGGCAGTTCGTTCGCCACCAGACCGATGTATCCATCGTTCGGCCTGCCCACGACCCGGTAGCCGAGCGCGTCGAACAAATTCTCGAAGTAACCCGTGTAGCGGCGGAGTACCTCGTAGGAGGTCTTCATGCCCCAATCGTTCTCGTAGATGAACTGAGCACGCCAGAGCGACTGCGCGGCCTGGCGCAGTTCCTTTTGCAGCCGCTCGCCGTCGCCGCCCTCGCTATCCTCATCGTCGATGAGCTTGGAAAGATCACGCAGCATTGACCGAAGTCCTCGTTCTCTCGATCCGGAAGGAGGTCACGTCGATCCAGTCGTTCGCGCTACGCCCTTCTTCGAGCGTGATCGTGAATTCACCCAAGCGCACTGAGCGACCGACCGCGGCCAAGTTCGGAATAGCTCGGTAGGCAAACAGGTCCGCAATGCTCCGAATCTCGATCTCGGCGGCTGACACGGCATCGCGGTCTCGCATCTGTTGGCGGGCGAACTCGAGCAGCTTTTGGTCGGAAACTCGCACCATCCGATCGAAGTCAGTGGTGGCCTGAACATAGGCGCGCAGATAAGGATCCTGCTTCGGCACCTTGAAGCGCGTCCGCTCCGGCGGAGCTTTCGGCGGGGGCGGGGTGTACAGCGCAAGCGATGTGATCGGCAGAGCGACATCCGGCGATCTCAAACGGATCTCCACCTCGTCGCTGTCGATCTTCGAAAGCTGCTCGATCAGCCGAACGATCCGCTCGGCGGAGCCTTCCCCCATGATGTCCATGTAGTGGACGGTGGTGCGGATGCGTCGCTCGAGGCGATCCCTGAAGTCCTCGATCTTGTCCATGAAGGGGCCGACGTCCTCGAACACGCTCTTGATCTTCTCGAGCTCCGCGATGACGCGCTCCTCGGCCATGGCGATCGTGGCGCCGGCCGGCATGACGCCCTGCTCGATGTAGGCGCGCGCGATTTTACGAAGACGCTCGGCGTCGGCGAGCATGTCTCCCGCGAGAGACGCGATCGTCCGACGATGTCGGTAAGGGTTATTCGACGTCTTCAGCTGCTTGTAGTCGGCGATCAGCAGCCCATCGACGAAGTCCTGGAAGAACGTGCGAAGGATGGCCGCCGCGTTGGGATTGCCCAGAATGCGGTCTTCGATCTCGCGCATCCCGGCCAAGATGCGGCGCATGCTGCGGGCGAACCGCGCCGCCGTCTCGTGGGCGTTAGCGAGACCCTGAGCCATGGTCTCCGGCTCCCGGAACGCAGCCTCAAGGTTGTTCTTCACGTCCACCACGGCGCCGGCGACACGCACGCGGCTGTTACCGAAATCGACGATCGCACCCAGGACCATGAAGGCGTCAGGGTTCATGTCGACGTAGGTGCGCCACTTCTCAGTCTCTTCCGTGAGCCAGCCGGTGTCGCGCAATCGATAGTAGGCGAGATAGTGGGCCTGGCTAGTGGTCTGATCCTCTTCCGGATCACCCTCGGAGAGATCCCCCATCGACCCGATGCCGAACTCCGAAAGTCCGATCTCGATCTGTTTCACGACCTCTTCCTTGAGCGGCGTCTCAAGGATGCGGGCCGAGTAGACCCGCTCATAAAGTCGCATCAAAAGGCGGGCATAGACGTGCTTTTTCGGCCCCGACAAAGGCTTGAACAGTGTCTCCGGAAGGTAACCAAACAGCTTCATCCCTCGGTCCCCAGGCGGCGAATTGAACCGCGGCGACTACGCAACCGCAAGGAAAAACGGAGATCTTTCAGGGCGTTCTCTTCGCTTTTCTCCGCTTAAGGTATTCCCGGGCCGCCTGCTCCATCACGTCCCAGGCCGCCCGGTGCTCGTCTATCGCCACCTGCTTGATGTCGGCGATGACGTCCTTGTCCATCATCGCGAGGAATGTCACGCGGTCGCCGATCGGCGTCCTCTTGCCCCGTTTTGGCGCCCTTTTTTCGCGATCATTCATCCGCCCGCTGCGCATTAAGCCTCCGATAACCATAAGGCCGGAGCAGCCGTGGCGCCAGAGAAGGCGGCCAGTCTTATATAAGAAGTGCGATCCTTCTTATATAAGAATAACGCGCTAACCGCTTGACTCGAGCTGACCTTCCTGCTCAATATGTTCTTGTTTTGTTCTCCTGTTGAGTGCTGGCGTCGTGATGTCGAGCGTGCTGCAGGATTGGAGGCGGGGGCTGATCGAGGCCCATTCCGACCTCTTCCGCCCGCCGGTGGGCGTCCCTGAGGGGGCAGAGGGCTGCCCCGAGTGCGGCCCCGGATGGCGCGACCTCATCGACCGGTGCTGCATCCGGATCAGGGCGGCGGTCGCAACCGAGGACGGCACCTTCAAATTCACGCAGATCAGGAGAAGTACGCGAGCATTCGCCTGTACTGGACCGGTCGCCTCTCTCCGGAAGCGACCTCCCGCGTCGAGGAGGCGATCGACCTGGCCGAGGCCCGCAGCGCCTGCAGTTTGCGAGATTTGTGGCGAGGCAGGCGTCCTCCGGACGGGCGGGTGGCTGACGACCCGCTGCGACCTGCACGCTGAGGGGCGCGCGCCCGCCGAAGTCCGCCCCGGCTTCGAGAATATCCACATCGTCCGCTACGGCCTGGGCGCGCAGCGGCGGATCACGTGCCGCCGCTACGACCGGGAGAATGACGCCTTCGTGGACGTCGATCCCGCCACCCTCGGAATCGCGGAGGACTGACATGGCGACGTTCCGCTGCCGGACCTGCCACCAGGAAGGCAAATTCATCTACGACGCGTCCCGCCACGCCTGCCCGCGCTGCGGCTCGCGCGAAGTGCAGGTCGCCGTCGGCGTCGACGAGATGCCCGACCCGCTCGTGGACGCGCTCCTCGAACTCGCCGACGGGGCCGAGCCCCTCGATCGCGAACATTGGGAGGACTGACCATGCGCCTGTGGGTCATGTCCGACATCCACCTCGAACTGACGCGTGGCTGGGACCTCCCGCCGGCCGCAGCGCGTCCGGATTTCGACATGCTGATAGTCGCGGGCGACCTGACCCCGCGGGCCGAGCGCGGCGTCCGGTGGCTGCTCGATCGCGTGACCGACCGGCCCGTCATCTACGTCATGGGCAATCACGAGGGCTACGGCTGCGACCTCGGACGGACGCTCGAAAAGGCGAAGGCCTTGGCGGAGGGCACGAACGTTCACGTGCTGGAGAACGAGACCGTTCGCATCGGGAATGTCACGTTCGCGGGCGCGACCCTCTGGACGGACTTCGCCCTGAACGGAGACGCGCATGCCGCCATGGGCGTCGCCGGCGACCGCATGAACGACTTCAAGAAGATCCGGATCTCGAACTACGAGCGGCGTTTCCTGCCGCATCACGCGCTTACGCGACACTTCAAGTCGGTCGCGTTTCTGAAGGAACAGATGCGCAAGCCGCGCGGCGAGGACCGCCTGGTCGTCGTCACGCACCATGCTCCGATCCCCCACATCACCGACGAGCCCGGCGGCTCGGGCGAGGATCCGACGCTCGACCCGGCATTCCGGAGCGACCTGAGGCGGCTGATGGCGCGCGCGCCGGACGATGGCACGGGCGCGCTGCGCCCGGCGGACCTCTGGCTCTACGGCCACACCCACGAGTCTTTCGACGCCATGGTCGGCGAGACCCGCGTCGTGTCCAACACAAAGGGTTACGGCCCGTGGCCGCCTCCATGCCCACTTGGGACAACCCGCATTTCGACGAACGCCTGATCATCGAGATCTGAAAGGGACGGTCATGACCGACATCGACAATCAAGACCACCGAAGCCAACCCGCCCCTCCTCCAGGTTTCGAGTGTTTCGTCATGTTCAGACCACAGCCCCGCCGCCGGCCCGACCTCTTCGTATCCGCGAAAGCGCCCGTGCCGATCCCCGCGCGACACCCTGCTCTTAGAGAAGCGCTCGTCCAGGCGAGCCTCGATCCGCGGGTGCGCTCCATCGCTCACGTACCGACGGCGCATGTTTCGTCCGCACCGCTAGACCCGGTCGAGGTCGACGCGATCGTCCTTGCGCGCGACGATGGCCGCTTCTACCTCGACGTGGTGCCCGCCCCGTCAGGTCCGCGAGCTCGACGAGGAAGGGCTCGTGCTGATCGCGCTGCGGGAGCTGGAGCTCTCGCCCCTGGTCGTCACGGCGGAGGAGCTCGTTCGCGAACCCCGCTGCGGCAACTGCCGCCTGGTCTGGTCGCACCACGGCCACCTCGTGCCGGTGGGCCTGCGCATCAGCATCCTGCAGATCCTGCGCGACGACGGACCGATGGAGCTCGTCCGCCTCGTCGAGCTCGTCCGCAGCGACCATGATCCCTCGCTCGCGGTGATGGCGCTGGCCTGCGCAGACCTCCTCGAAATCGACCTGGCGTCGGAACCGCTCGGTCCCTCCACCCTGGTGAGATCCCGCACATGAAAAAGCCCACAGGCCGCCGCCCCACCGGCAACGTCATCCGCATGACCCCGAAAGCCGACGACCCCGAGAGGCCGTCGGGTACCGTCCTGATCGACCGCGTGTATCACGGCAAGCTCGGCCAGTTTGAGGACGGCGATGACGAGCGCCGGATCGAGGACAGCTTCGTGCTCGACTGCGAGGAAGAAAAGGATCCGCCCGGCGGCGACCGCCCCGACGCGACGACCGCACTGGTCGGCGCGAGCTTCGACGCGGCAACCACGCCGGATCAGCGGCGGCGGCTCCGCCATAACCTGGCGATGTGCGCAATCGTCCACGTCCCCAGCACCGCCTGGGTCACGCCGATCTCGCTGTACTTCCGGTGCACGTTCGGCGCACGCTGGCTGCAGCAGACCAGGCATGGTCCCAATGCCGGCGACAGAGCCTTCTCGACCAGCTCCGCCTCGGTCGCGCTGGCCCTATCGGCCGGCCAATCGGTCGTGGGCATCGCCGCCGACCTGGGTCTGCTTCCGCAGCCTAGCGTTTCCGCCAAGGCCAAGATCGCGAATTCGTTTTCCGAAAGTCCAATATGGGTGAGGGAGGGAAATTTCGCGATGTACTGCCCTTGCTCATCGTCGACGGCAAGCATGATTCCCCCTTCTTTTCTAGTATTTTTCACGACGGAGAGCTTCATCTGGACACCGGCGAGCGAAAAGCGCGCCTTCTTCTTGGCTTCTGATTCTGGCCCGGCCGGAACGGGGACGCCGTCGCTCGGCAACGCTCGTACCGCTCCCGGTAGATTTGTCCCCAGTGCAGCCAAGAGATCGAAGTCATTTCCAGGTCTTACTGACGCTGCGTGGTGCTTTTCCATTGCTTCGCGCAGTTTCTCTTCGGGCAGCAAGTTCGCGAAGAACGGCGGCAGCGCGCCGCGTATGGGTTTGGGATCCCGGCGGAGGCTGCCATCTGCCGAGCGAAGCGATAGGCTGAAGATCGGAGGGTCGTTCAAGCTCCGATACGCGGGCAAGAGATTGAATGCGTTGTAGTCGCCCGGCGTTCGGACGAGCGTGCCGACGGCAAGATCGTTTAATGAGATGTCGAGCGATTGGATACGTTCAGCCGCGAGGACAGGCTTATTCATGCTCCTCCTCAACATCTGACGTGAACGCAGGGCGGTCATCATCGCCCGTAGCTCTCTGCAGCATTGATTGAATAGCCGGTACCATCGCTTGCGGAATCAGCATCATTTCCATGCCAAGGGCGCGGGCAACGTTGACGAGTGTCGTTGCGCGGGCTGCAGCGGCACCCGTCTCAATGTCGCGATAGCGCGGCCTGCTAATGTTCGCCCGGAGGGCGATTTGCTCCTGGGATAGGCCAGCAGCCATTCGTGCTCTTCGAAAGTGCACGCCAAGCTCCTTGAGCAGCGGGTTTGGAGCCGAAGTCATGGATATGTTCTCGGATCATTAACATCGAAATGATCTGTAAACAGATCATAAATTGAACGTGAACAGATCTTTGTCGTCGGCAATGATCCGTAAACATATCTTTATGGCGAGTCGTTCCAGCGGCACTTGTCGTCTGAATTGTTGACTCTGCTGCCAGGAATGGCCTTGGGGCTATGCACTTGACGCGATGAAGAAGGCAGATCTTATCGCAAGGTTGACCGATTCCTATGGCGCTCGCGTGCATTGGGAGCTCAGGAGGAATGGCCCGCCAGTGAACGAACCCAATCCTGAAACGCGGTGCGTCGCTTTTATGGAACGCCAATTGAAAGCGGCGGTAGATGGCGAGCAAGTCCGTATCGCCAAGTCAATTCCGATGTCAGCCAACCCGCCTCGATGTAGCTGCGAAGCGTCGAACTACCTATCAGTTCGCTTTTCATTCTTCGGCATGCTTCCCATGATGACGGCCAATAGCCTCCAGGCGTGACCGGCCGCTGTCGTGGCCACTCGCAGGGCCGCAATGCGAGCGGAGTGGTCTCGGCTACTTACCAGCAACTTTTCTTCTATTCGCGTTGATATCCAATCTTACGACGCGCAATTGACGTGTTCCTATGCAACATCAACCGGAGCATGATGGTCAAATCGGCGGCACTCGACAGGCAAAGTTCGACGACTGCGTTGATTCTCTTGACGTTCCGCCCAAGAAGCGACCAGGCGATTACACGAGAGCCTCGCTCGCTTCGATCGTGAGAGTTGACGATGGGCCACTCGAAGGAGACGCTCCGCATCATGAAGCGACCTCGGAAGAATCGTGGCATGCCGCCGCCCGCGACGTTCGATATCGATTCGCTGCCGGGCAGCTCAAATTTAACGGCATTAGAGACGGCCGCCGTAATCCGGCGCACGCCTGGAGCCCTGGAGCTGTGGCGGCGCAATCCGAACCACCCGCTGAAATGGCGCTACGTCGATGGTCGCCCGCTTTACCGAGTCGATGCGGTGCGCGACTATCTGGCCGGACGCGATAAGACAACTAAGTCGTCGCAGCCGCATAATGCTCGCGAAGACGGCCCAGCAATTCGGCCTTGATGGGATCGAGCGGATTCGTCCGCTGCAGGCGCACGACCTTGCCTCCCCGTTTCGCGCCGACCAACTCCGCGATGTAGTCATGAGCAGCTTCGAACGCCATCTTGCGGATAATCCACTGTTCGTCGTGATTGTAGACTTGATCGATCCCGCGCGGCTTTTGCCCGACACACAACCGCTGGATTTCGTTGTCATAGCCGCAGCGTGACATGATGGTTCGCAAGCTGCGCCTTAAGTCATGCATTGTGAACTTGGCGACACCCGCTTCCTTGACCAGGCGGTCGACCAAGTTTGTGAAGCCCGACATCTGGCCGCCGGTCTTCGGTGATGGGAAGACATAGTCCGACGTCGCACGCTGAAAATGTTTTGCGGCCGTAAGCACCTCGTTAACGAGATGGGTGCGCGGCATGTCGTGGTAAAGGCCCATCTTGGTCCATGCTGCATCGAAAGTGATGCGGTCATCCATGACGTGATTTTGCCACTCGATCGTGGCTGGCTCGCTGCGGCGCGGGCCACCAAGTAGGCACATTCGTGTCAATAGCCCAAACGTCCCAAGCTTGCCGGATGCGTGCCAGACTTTGATGATCTCTTCGTCGGTCAGCGCCCGGCCCTTCGTTCGGCGCCCGACCCGCTGCGCGCGCGTCTCCTTGGGCACGCGATAGCCGGCGAGCACGTTGTGCTCGACGTAACCTTCGCCGACGCACCATTCGAGGAACGTGTGCGTGTGCTTGCGCAAGTCCTTTGCTGCGCCGCGCTTGCCGGTCTTGCCGATCCTATCTACCGCCGCCATGATTTGCCGTCGCGTGAGCTCGGCGATGGCGAGGTCGAAATGATCTTTCAGACCGCGTCGGAGTGCCGACATGGCCGGTTTCCAGTTGACGACCTGGCGCCCGGTCAGGGACATTTCGTACGGGCCATCTTCAACGATCAGGGTCGCCAGTGTCGTGCACTGCCGCTCGGCCAGCGCTTGCCGCTTCGCCTCGCGCTTGACCTCGTTAGGATCGATCCCAATGACCACCTCCGCAGCGACGACGGTGGCGGCCTTGCGCGCGGCCTTCTCATTGAATTTGGGCCACGCACCCAGCGTCTTGCGTTGAGTGCCCTTCGTCCCAGGCCTTGTGAACATGAAGACCCAGGTCCTGCCACCAGTCGCGCGCATCCTGATCGCGAGCCCCGGCTGCTCTGTGTCGTGCAGATAGTGCTGCGATTTGCCCGGCGGCAGCGTCGCCGCACGGATCGCCGCGTCAGTGAGTCTCAGGTAATTCGTCGTTCCTTCAGCTCTGAGAGATTCTTTACTCTTTTCCATCGCTTGTGCTCTCGCTCCTGGCGCCCTGAGACGGGTCGAGGCGCGACCCTAGAACAAATGGACCACAAGCCATCGCCTCCACGTCCCAGTTTGTGTGCCCTAAGGGAATTCCTCCGAAGGGCACAGCAGGGACATACAAAATGTGGTAAGGCCAACCGAGGCCAAGGATGGTCCAATATGGCCACAAGTCTTTAACTTGCAAGGACTTTTACAATAAGACTATGGCTGGATTAGGTTGGCTACAATCCACCAATTGTGGTTCACACGGGAGAGGTCCAAGGTTCGATCCCTTGTGCGCCCACCATTCCTTTTCCTGAACCCTACCGGTTTTGAATGATCGTCGACGCTGATGGTGTTCGGCGACCCGTCTCAACCAAAAATGCGAAAACAACCCCATGCACAGTAGCCGACATCAGCCGGATCAAGGGGTTAGACTTCTACGACTTTTCCGAATCAACGATTGACTCGTCGGGCAAAACAGGGGCAGGATGACATCATCCGCGGAGAAGCCCGCCAGACGATGAGTTGGAACGAAGCCGAGATCCTCGCGGCCCGTCGCAAGATCCTCAAATCCGCACAAGACATGCTGGCTGGACAGCTCTCTTACATCGAGGGCGCACGGAACATTGTTACCGCCAGCACGAAAGCACGCCTCGACGAGCGGGACGTCGACCTGCTGCCCTTTGTCGGCATCGTTTCCGAGACAGACGCGCTACCCCTTTGGTGAGATGAGAAAGCAGCCGATGGCGCTCTCTCGCCGATCCCGGCAAGCTGAGCGACGACCAACATCGGAAACGATGCGCGGGCAATGTAGAATGCGTTCTGAAACATCCGGAGGAGCGGCGCATGGCGATCGTATTCATCACGGGCAGCGCGGACGGTCTCGGCCGCGCGGCGGCAAAATCCCTCCTCGATCAAGGTCACCGCGTCGTGCTGCACGCGCGTTCGGCCGATCGTGCCGCAGCACTTGGCCAGCTTGCGTCGCGTGCCGCCGGAATGGTGGTCGGTGATCTCAGAAGTGCCGCTGAGACGAAGAGCATCGCCGACCAGGTCAATGCGATCGGGCGCATGGATGCGATCATCCACAACGCCGGCGTCTACACGCGGCCGAGCCGTGGCTCGACGCCGGAAGGCCATGCCGAGACTCTGGCCATCAACACGCTTGCGCCGTACATGCTGACGGCCCTGATCGAGCGGCCCGACCGATTGGTGTATCTCAGCAGCGGGCTGCACCGCGGCGGAGAGGGTTCGCTGGACGACCTCGACTGGACGAAGCGGGCCTGGGATTCGGCAAAGGCCTATGCCGAGAGCAAGCTGCATGTCGTCGCGCTCGCTGTTGCGCTGGCACGACGCTGGCCCAAGGTCCTGAGCAACGCCGTCGATCCCGGATGGGTGCGCACGAAGATGGGTGGTGCGAGCGCCCCGGTCGATCTCGACACTGGACAACGGACCCAGACCTGGCTGGCGGTGAGCGAGGATTCCGCGGCCCTGGTCAGCGGGCGCTACTGGCATCATCTCCAGCAGCAGCAGCCGGCCAGTGAGGCGAGCGATCGGATATTTCAGGACCAACTCATCGGCAAATTGAGCAAGCTGACGGGCGTTGAGCTGCCGGAGGCGTAAAGCGCGATGATTCGTCGTCATTGCGAGCGCAGCGAAGCAATCCAGTCTGCCTCCGCGGACACACTCTGGATTGCTTCACTGCGCTCGCAATGACGGAGCAAGCTTCAATCGACCCGATCCGGCCGCCATGCCGCGTACAGACCGACGAGGGTCCCGATGGCGACCAGCCCTGCCGCGAGCAGCACCTGCAATTGCCCGTCATCGGTGGCGCCCACGGATGACACAAATCTGGTCACGACGATGAACAGAACGCTCACTGAGGCCGCCGCACCCACGCAAAGATGGGCGAGCTCTCGCGTCAGGTTCCGGCCGAGAAGTCCGAGTGCCGTAAAATACATCGCGCAAGCGTTGGGATGGACGAACAAGGCAACGCGGGCGTAGCGGCCATAAGCGTCGAGCAAGGACTCACATCGGCTCAGGGCCGCTCTCGAGGCAACGCGCTGCAGGAGCGGTCTGAAAAAGCGAGCCTGTCCGTAACTCAGAACGGCGCCCACGATGATGGCCAGCCACGCCACGATAAAAACGGAGACATCCGCGGACTTCGGAGTGAGCGCGACGGACATCAAGATGAGGGCAGTTCCGGGAAAATAGCCAAAATAGGGGAAGAGCGACTCGGCGAGAATGCAGACGAACATGAAGACCGGAAACCATGATGAACCGGTCGCCCCCTGGACGATGGCGTTCAAGTCGAAAAGATTCGTCCTGTACAGGACGAGGTACATGCAAATGGCCAATCCGGCCAACGCGTAAAACGGCAATGCGCCGGAGAGAAACCGTCTCATTCAACCATCAAGCTTTGTTGCGCGGACATAGCGGCCTCGCTCTTTTCCGGATCATGCTTTAGGCGAATGAGATTGCTCCTGTCGATAGCGCCCTTTGCTCACGCAATCCTCGCCTCGCCCTGGGCATCTATCCGATCGACAGAATCTCGATCTCCTGGTTACCAGAGCCAACCACGTCGCCAACCGCCTTCCCCATCAACGCCCGCGCCACTGGCGAGACGAACGAGATCGTCCCCGCCTTCGGGTCGGCTTCGTCCTCGCCGACGATGCGGTAGGTCTGCACGCGGCCATCAGTGCGGCTGAAGGTGACGGTGCTGCCGAAGGCAACGACATCGCTCGAGGTCGGATCGGGAACGACCTGCGCGGTGCGCAGCCGTTCGGTGAGATAGCGGACGTCGCGCAGTGGCGCGGCTGATTGCCGGCGCTTTTCGTTGACGTCATCGATCGCTTGCGCGGCTTCATAGGCCTCGCGCGCCTCGGCAAGCTGCGTCTGCAACGCCTGCAAGCCTTTTTTCGTCACGAGGTTCGGATGCGGCGAGATCGGGCGGTCCGGCAACAGCGTTTCGGACGCGGTTTCGGCGCTTTCTTCCTTGGTGAAGGCGACGCTCAATTTCAAAATCCTGTCGGACTGTCCTGGCTACCGGCAGCGTTCCGCCGCCGCTGATTGACCTGGACTATATCTCAAGTTCGACGAAACGGCGTAGCTTGATGACGATGTCCGGCATGGCCTGGCGGAACCGGGTCGCATTCTGGAACGTGGTCGAGAACGGCGCGAAGGTGATCATGGCATTCCAGTGCTTGTAACCGTAGACCGTGACGGAGGCGCCGGTCGCGGGAAAATTCTCCATCTTGCGCAATTCGCCAAGCACGAGATCGGCAATCGCTTCCGCAGGGAGCAATTGCTTGCCGTCTCGTGTGGTGACGATTTTCGGAGGCGCCTCGACCGGCTGCGTGTCGGCTGCTACGGCCTCGGCGGCAGGCTTGGCCGCTGCAGCATCTGTGTTGGACGGCTCGACCGACTCAAACCCGTTCGTCGGCGCTGTCGGTGGAGCCTCGGCGAGCGGCGGCGGCGTCACGACGTCGGCGCGCTTGTTGCCCCCCAGGATGCTGGTGATCATGGCCACCAAGCCAGCATCCTTCCCGTCCTCGCTCATTCCTTCCCCCGGACCTTGGCCCACACTAGCACCCGCAAGCGGATCGCCACAATGTATGCGGTCGAACCCAATCTGGCCAAGCCCATGCGTTCGACGGCACCGGCGCCGCAACCGCTATCCCGGTCGCGCCGCGGCGCAATCCGCTACTGTTTATCGAACGGAATGTATTGCTGGTATTGCTTGGGCACCGAGCTGCGGTAGCGCGCGGGGACGGTGCCGGTGTCGACCGAATGATCGATCTCCTGCTGCCGCGTCATCTTCTTCTTCGCCGGCTTCTTCGATGCGCTCTTCTTGGAATCGGTCGGCTGGCTGGAGGTGTCGGTGGCCGCAGCCGGTGCCGTCGTCGCGGCTGGCGCAGTGCTCGTTGCGGCAGGCGCAGCGGTTCCGCCGGCGGCCGGTGCGCCCTGCGCCAGGGCCAGCGGCGTTTGCATCAGGAGCACCAGCGCTGCCGTCGCAGCCAGCAAATATGATCTCTGCATCAGAACCTCCAAAATGCCTGATCCGAATGAGGCAAGCCTAGTCCCACGGGATCGAGGCGTGCAAGTTCGTTGAGATTAGGTCAGAACCTGTGCGCGAACTGTGGTGGAGATCACATTGTCCGCCGCCGGCTGCGTCAGGATGTATCTCACCTCGAACGCATCCCGCGTCGCGGACACCAAGATAGGCATGACCGTGCGTCCGTCAGGCCACGGGGAACGCCAAGGCACGGCCGTTCCACCCCGCCCTAGAAGGAGATTGAAATGCGTCGCACCATCCTCACCCTTGCATCGTTCGCAACCGTGATCGCCGCGTCCTTGGCGGCGGCGCCGGCCCAGGCCGCAAACGACAGATATTGCCTGCAAGGCCGCAACTGGGGCTATCCCGGCAATTGCCAGTTCGCAAGCTATCAGCAATGTGCCGCCACCGCCTCCGGCACATCGGCCTCTTGCGGCATCAATCCGCGCTACGCCTACTCGCAGCCGTACTATTACTGACGAGAAGGCGGCGTGCGTGACCGCGCACGCCGCGCTCCGCTATGCGCGAGCTCCGAGACCGGTCTCCTCCAGCCGCATCGCGAACCAGCGCGACAGCGCTTCATCGACGAGCCCGCTGACATAGACCTCCGACATCGTGACGTGGTGCCTGTCCAGCACCAGCAGTACGCCCATCCAATAGGGAAACCAGACATGCACGTCGGTCAGCGCCCTCAGTTTGTGCTGGTCGTGCTCGAGCGGCGTGTGATTGCTCGCCTTGCGGATCTCGACAGTGAGCAAATTGTTCGGGATCTCGCGCTGATGCACGGCGACATCAGGATAGATCGACTTGCCGAGATGGTCGTCGGTCGAGATGATAGTGCCGTGCGGCAGATGCAGCGTGCGCTCACCAAGCCGGTCGTAATTGCAATCAACTGACCAGCCGGAGAACTGCTTCTCCAAGTGCACGGCGAAGCGGTGCGTGATCGCGCGCTCGCCGACGTCCTTCTCGAACAGGAATGCTTCCTGCGCGTAGAAGTCCCGGAGCGCCGCGATCACCTTGTTCAGCTCGGTTTGCATCGTGCCTCCGGGCCCATCACGCGCCCTCAGTTGCGCCGCTGCCAGATCCTCATGGTGAGGAGCGCGGAACGCGCGTCTCGAACCATGAAGGCCCGTATCCCACCTGCAAGCATCCTTCGAGGCGCCCGCTCACGCGGGCTCCTCAGGATGAGGACTGAAGTCGCGGCGCAACCGGCCAGACTCACATCTGGACTTCGATCAGGCGCGGCCCGGGCTCGGCGACGGCTTCGGCCAGCGCCTTGTTGAACTCGTCGGCATTGGTGACGGCGCGGCCAGGCACGCCCATGCCCTTCGCGAGCGCGACGAAATCCAGCGTCGGACGATCGAGCCGCAGCATGTCGTTGGCGCGCTGGCCGGGCTCGCCGGCGCCGACATTGTCGAACTCGCCGCGCAGGATCTGGTAGATGCGGTTGGCGAACACGATGGTGACGATGTCGAGGTTCTCGCGGGCCTGCGTCCACAGCGACTGGATCGTGTACATCGCGCTGCCATCGCCGACCATGGTGATCACCTTGCGATCCGGACAGGCGATTGCGGCGCCGATCGACAGCGGCGTCGAGAAGCCGATCGAGCCGCCCATGTTCTGGAGCCAGTCGTGCGGGGCGGCGACCGCCGTCGGCGGGAAGAAGCCGCGGCCGGTGGTGAGGGATTCGTCGACCATGATGGCGTTCTCGGGAATCGCACAGGCGATCGCCTGTGCGATCGAGGCAAAGGTGAGCGCGCCGGTCGGCTTGACCAGTTCCTGCAAAGCCTGCGGCTTGACGTCCTTGGCGCTGGCCTTTACGGCGCCCGCAAGCGCTTCCAGCGCCGCGACCGAGTTCTCGCCCCAGGAGGTCATGCGATGGACCTCGCAGCCCTGGGGCTTGAGCATGCTCGGCTTGTTCGGATAGGCGAAGAACGCCACGGGATCGTCAGACTCGACCAGCACGATGTGACGGAATTTTGCCAGCATCGGCAGCGCCTGCTCGATGACGTAGTGAATGCGATCGATCGAGAAACGGCCGCGGCCGCGCGCCATCTTGGGACGGAAGGTCGGGCCCATCACCGTGCATCCGGTCTTGCCGGCGATTCGCTCGGCGAGCGCCAGGCCCTGCTCGCTCAGCGCGCTGCCGGTCATCAGCAGCAGCGTGCCCTCGCCGTCGCCATGCAGGATCCTTGCGGCCTGGTCGACCGCCTGCGGCGAATAGCTCGCCCGCTGCTGCTCGGCCGGAACCTCGGCGATGCCGTCGGCCTCGTTCCAGGCGGTGTCGGCGGGCAGGATCAGGGTGGCGATCTGCGGCGGCGCGCTCTTGGCGGCGGCAATCGCTGCTGCGCCGTCGGCGGCGACCGATTTGGAATCCGGCGAGGTGCGGACCCAGGACGACATCGGCCGGGCCAGGCCCTCGATGTCGGAGGTCAGCGGCGCGTTGTAGCCGATGTGGTAGACGGCGTGCTGGCCGACAATGTTGACGATGCCGGAATTGGCCTTCTTCGCGTTGTGCAGATTGGCAAGGCCGTTGGCGAGGCCGGGGCCGAGATGCAGCAGCGTCGAGGCCGGTGTTCCCTTCATGCGGAAATAACCGTCGGCAGCTCCGGTGACCACACCTTCGAACAGGCCGAGCACGCAACGCATGCCGGGCACGCGGTCGAGCGCTGCGACAAAATGCATTTCGGAGGTGCCGGGGTTGGTGAAGCAGACGTCCACCCCGCCCTTGACCATTGTCCGCACCAGGCTTTCCGCACCGTTCATCCCAAGGCTCCCACGACAGGCATTGTCCAGATATCCGTGCGATCAATCATTGTTCGCGCGTTCCGTCAAAGCAATAGCCGCCATCGCGGCCCTGCCCGGCGTAACGATGCGCTGGCTGGGCTAATTCCTTTCGGCAGATGGGGCGCGGTTGCCGATTTGGTAACGCCAATCGTTAAGCATGGCGTCCCTCACGCGGCCGTGGCTTGCGAAATGCCCGCAAATATGGCCTCTGGCTTCCATTGAATCGATTTTTTGCTTGGGGGAGACAATGATCCGGTTTTTTGCCGCGCCGATGGCCGCCATGGCACTGGTGTCGGCCATGGCAGGAGGCGCGCTCGCCGAAGAGTTCGACTCGCGCGACATCATGGGCGGCGGCCCGAATTTCTTCCGTTCCGGCGCCAACCCCGTCCCCCGCACCACCGTCATCTATAACGGCAATTACGCGCCCGGCACGATCGTGGTGAACACGAGCGAGCGGCGGCTGTATCTCGTGCTCCAGAACGGCCAGGCGCTGCGCTACGGCATCGGCGTCGGCCGCGACGGCTTCCGCTGGGGCGGGGTGCACAGGATCACCGCCAAGAAGGAATGGCCGGACTGGACGCCGCCGTCGCAGATGCTGGCCCGCCGGCCCGATTTGCCGCGCCACATGAAAGGCGGCGTCGACAATCCGCTGGGCGCGCGCGCGATGTATCTGGGCTCGACGCTGTACCGCATCCACGGCTCCAACGAACCGGAGACGATCGGCCAGGCCGTGTCCTCGGGCTGCTTCCGCATGACCAATGAGGACGTCACCGACCTCTACAGCCGGGTCGCGGTCGGCACCACCGTGGTGGTGCTGAACAACTAGGCCGCCACAGAGGGAACCCGCAGGGCGCGTGAATTTGCGGGCTTGTGCGCGCGACGCGAATGCGGCAGCGTCGCACGACAATGAGCGCATTGAACCTGACCGCGCCCGCCGTCCGCGCCGCCCTGCTGGCGCTCGCCGCGCTCACATTGGTGCCTGACACCGCGACCACGGCCCGAGCGGGCGAACTGCCCGCGATCGCCTCGCGCCAGCGCTCCGAGAAGAAGAGCTTTACCGACGGCGAGATCGTTGACGGTTTTCTCAAAACGGCGTTCGGCGCCGAATATCACCTCGCCGGCCGCGTCGACCGCATCCGCAAGTTCGACGGGCCGGTGCGCGTGTACGCCGAGAGCGACCGCGCCGACCGCAAGATGCAACTCGCAAGGGTCGTGACTGACATCGCCGCCCGCGTGCAGCATCTCGACATCGCCATGACCGACACCAATGAGGCGGCGAATGTGCGGGTGAAGCTCGTGCGCGATCGCGATCTCTACCGCACCCTCACCAGCTTCTACGGCGCGGAGAAGGCGCGCGAGATCCGCACCTCGCTCGATCCGCAATGCCTGTCCGGCTTTCGCAAGAACGACAATTTCGAGATCGAGCATTCCGACGTCATCCTCACGGTCGACAACGGCGATTTCGTCTTCCTCGACTGCGCCTACGAGGAGCTCTTGCAATCGCTCGGGCCCATCAACGACACCGCCAGCGTGCCGTGGACGATGTTCAATGACAACGTCTCGATGGGCTATTTCGACGTCTACGACCAGTACATCCTCAATCTGCTCTACGACCCCCGCATCAAGCCCGGCATGACGGTGCAGGAGGTCAAGGCGGTGCTGCCCCAGGTGCTCGCCGACGTGCGCACATGGGTGAAGCGGGTGAACGATCTGAAGGAATGAGGCGCTTCTTACCCTTCCCTGGAGAGCAGGCAATCGCATATGGGTTTTTGGGCGGCGAATGAGCGCGCGCCTCGTCCTTCGAGACGACCGCTTCCAGCGGTCTCCTCAGGATGAGGCTAAGCGGCACCGGTGTTCGTTGAAACTGCGGTCCTCATCCTAAGGGCCCGCCAAAGCCGGGCGTCTCGAAGGATAGCCGAAGGCGAACAGTCTTCAAATGCGATAGCCCGGCCCTCCAGGGGAGGACGAGCAAGACTTAACCCGGCAAGCCATTAGCCTGAGATCGCGCCCTCACACCTTCCTTGCTCTCGTCATCAGATACTGCTGGCGCATCACGTTGTTGCCGGCATCGAAATATTCCGAGATCAACGCCTCGAACTCGGCGCGGAAGCTCCTGAGCTTGTCCGGCTCGTCCTGATACTGGGCGACGAGCTTGATCAAAGGCCCGATCGTCGTTTCCATGGTGCGGCGGAAATGCTGCGGGCTGAGTGCGGACGGCGTCATCATGTCCATCTCGAAGGAGAGGTCCTGTGCTTTCCCGGCGAGACGCTCGGCGACCGTTTTCGGATCGCCCCACAACACCGGCGACGCCACACCCTCGGGCGGCGGCAGATGGCGGCCGATCAGCGCGAACATCCGTCCGACATAGAGATGTGGCGGCCAAGTGGAGAAAGCGATGGTGCCGCCGGGCTTCAGCACCCGCAGCATCTCGCCGATTGCAAGGTCCGGACTCGGTGCAAACATGTGGCCGAACTGGCTGAGCACCACGTCAAACTCATTGTCGCCATAGGGCAGGCTTTCGGCGTCACCGTCAGCGAAGTCAATATCGAGGTTCACCAGCTGCGCGTGCTCGCGGGCGCGCTCGATCAGAACCGGCGACAGGTCGAGACCCCTGACCTTCGCACCGCGGCGCGCGGCCGTGATTGCGACCACACCCGTGCCGCATGCGACGTCGACCAACCTTTGGCCGGCGACAACGCCGGCAAAACCGACCAGCTTGGCGGCGGCCGGTGTGGTGAACACTTCGATCGGGGTGAACAGCGACCAGGCTTCCTTCTGAACGGCCTTGAAACCTGCAAACGGATCCTGCGCGGTCATGGAACTCTCCTTCTCGAGCTCGATGTTCATGAGGCTGACGACGGACGCCGAAGGTTCAACGCGCTCACCGAAACCTTCTTCCCGTATGGTCCGCCTTGTCCGTCCATCCATGCAAGGCTCCGCGGCACGAGGAACGTGGATGCGCGGGACAAGCCCGGGAATGACGATCCCACTGCAACAGCCTAACCCCGCGCGGGCCCGCGCTACAGGCTCAATAGATCGAAGGCTATTGCACGAGATCGGCAACGGTGGTGGCGGCTTTCAGGCCGGTGCCGGTGAGGACGGCGACCGTGGTCTCGTTCGCCTTGATGGCGCCGGCAGCGGACAGTTTTTCCAGCGCGGCAGCCGCGCTGGCGCTGGTCGGCTCGGCAAACAATCCTTGCCGTGCAAGACGCCGCAGGGCAGCAACGATCTCGTCCTCGGTGAGCGCGACGGTGCCGCCGCCGCTTTCGCGCAAGGCGCCGATGATCTCGCGCAGGCGCAGCGGATTCTTGATGGCGGTGCCTTCGGCGATGGTCTTGTGCACCTCGCGCGCGACAGGCGTATCGACGCCGGCCTGGAAGCTTGCATCGATCGGCGAGCAATTTTGCGGCTGCGCCGCGAACAGGCGCGGCAGCTTTGTGATCTGGCCGGCTTTGCGCAGCTCCCGGAAGCCGAAGGCGCAACCGAGCAGGCTGCTGCCGGCACCGACCGGGACGATGACGTTGTCGGGCGCGTGGAAGCCGAGGTCCTCCCAGATCTCATAGGCGAGCGATTTGGTGCCTTCGAGGAAAAACGGCTGCCAATTGTGGCTGGCGTAGAACGTCTGGTGCGACTGGCGGATCGCCTCGGCCTCCGATTCCTCGCGCGGGCCATCGACGAGCTGCACCGCGGCGCCATAGGCGCGCACCTGCGCGATCTTGGCCGGTGAGGTCGAGGCAGGCGCGAGGATCTTCACGCGCATGCCGCCGGCGGCACCCAGCCCGGCCATGGACGAGCCGCCATTGCCTGAGGAATCCTCCAGCACCGCATTGATGCCGATCTGGCGCAGGAAGGACAGCATCACGGAAGAGCCACGGTCCTTGAAGCTGCCGGTCGGGTTGAACCATTCGAGCTTGAACAGCGGCCGCAGTTCGCCCCAATCCTGCTGGACCAGGGGCGTGCAGCCCTCGCCGAGCGTGATCGGCTTTGCGATCTCGACCGGGAGCGCCGCCCGGTAACGCCAGAGCGATCGCATGCGGCCATCGATGTCTTCGCGCGACATGCCGGCGCCCGGCGTCACCAGCAACGGCGTGCGCTCGTCCGAGCACCAGCGCGGCCGGTCCAGCGGATAGAGTTGTCCGTTGCGGGGGTCGATGTAGCTGGCGGCGGGCATGGCAGTCTCCAAGGCGAGGCGATCCTACGGTTGGGCTGAGTCAGGTTTTGTCGAGAACGTGTCGTCCGCACAGCCAGACCATTCGGCACCCCTTGAAAACACGAAAATTGGAAATATTTCAATCTCTTAAACTGGCCGCACAGGCAGAGCGGCCGGGTCCGCCAACGCGGGCGCGCGGTGCCAAAGGCGGCGCTGCTGGCGCGTTGACGACGGGAATTAGGCACGAAGGGGCTCTGCCCGCCCGGCACGATTAACTTGTCTGTCGTGCCTCGCCGCTACAATATGTCGGATTGAGCTCGCGTCGCCGGTGTCCTCGACTGGCAACGCGACCGAGCCAGGCCCGTCCGAGCGGCGGGCCGTTGGCTTTTTGGGAGCCTGGACATGAGCCGCGCGAACCGTACCGACCACATCCGCCTGACCTCCCATCCGGAGCCGGGCCGGAAGGCCGCCTTCCCGATCCATTGGGGCGCCACTGAGGCGCGCGCCCGGGGTCCGATCATCGGCACGGTGTCGCGCGCTGGGGATCGTAACGTGATCGGCAGCCATGGCGGATCCTACGCGATGTACCGGGCGCTCGCAGTGTCCGCGGGCGCGCTCGATCCGATCCGGCGTCCTGACCTCACCAACACGTTTCCCGCCGCGACCATTGGCCCGTTCCCGCAATGGAATGATCCCACGAAAATCGTCGCGCTCGATCCGTGGGGGCATCTCGTTGCGGAAAACTTCCGCCAGGAGATCGCCGAGGGCTTCGACATCAGGCCGAGCATCGCGGTAACCCGCGCGCGACTGGACCTCCCGGAGATCCGCGAGGCGCTGGCGGCAAACCGGCTACGCGCCGACGGCGAGGTCGTGCACGCCAATGGCAGCGTGTCGGTGGTGAAGATCGCGATCGATCCGGTGTGGTACCTGCCGGGCCTCGCGACTCGCTTCGGCACCGGCGAGACCGAGCTGCGGCGCACGCTGTTCGAGCAGACCGCCGGCATGTTCCCGGAGCTGGTGACGCGGCCGGACATGAAAGTGTTCCTGCCGCCGATCGGCGGCACCACGGTGTACTTGTTCGGCGATGTGACAAAGCTGCCGGACCACCGCACCAAGATCACCTGCCGCGTGCATGACGAGTGCAACGGCTCGGACGTGTTCGGATCCGACATCTGCACCTGCCGGCCCTATTTGATTCACGGCATCGAGGAATCCGCGCGCGGCGCGCAGGAGGGCGGGCTCGGACTCGTCGTCTACAATCGCAAGGAAGGCCGTGCGCTCGGCGAGGTCACCAAATTCCTGGTCTACAACGCGCGCAAGCGCCAGGAGGATGGCGACGCGGCCGCGGCCTATTTCGAGCGCACCGAATGCGTCGCCGGCGTGCAGGACGCGCGCTTCCAGCAATTGATGCCGGATACGATTCACTGGCTCGGCTTGACCCGCATCGACCGCTTCCTGTCGATGAGCGACATGAAATACGACGCGCTGACCTCGCAAGGCATCGACATCGTCGAGCGCGTGCCGATCCCGCCGGAGCTCATTCCCGCCGACGCCTATGTCGAAATCGCCGCGAAGAAGGCCGCTGGCTATTATTCGACCGAAATCGCGCCGGAGAAGGACGTCAACGACGTGGTCGGGCGTTCGCTGGAAAAATACTGATCGCGCGATGGCGGAGGCTTTGGAACGAGAGGCGCGCGCGCTGCTCACTGCAGCGGCGGTTCGCGCGCGGGCCGCGCAGATGCTCGAGATCGGCCTCGCCGGCGGCCTCCAGCATTTCACGATCGATCTCGGCCGCATGGACGGCGTCGCGCAGGCCGTGCTCGCGGTGACGCGCAAGGCCTATCCGAGGCTGGACATTCCCTTCCATGCACGATGGCGGCATTTCGTGCTTGGCGGCGTCGATCGCTGGGCGGAGCTCGCGGACGCTACGTCCTGGCCGGATCGCGCGGCGCGGGCGCGCGCGGAGTTCGACCTCGCCATCGTCAGCGTGCTGCTCGATGCCGGCGCGGGTGCGGCGTGGCGATATCGCGACGCGGTGACAGGAGAAAGCATCGGCCGGTCCGAGGGGCTTGCGATCGCAAGCCTCGATATGTTTGCGGGCGGCCTTTTCTCGCGCGATCCCGGCGCGCCGTTCAGGGCCGATGCGGACGTGCTTGCAAGGCTGCCGCGCGACAGGCTCACATCCGCCTTTCAGGTCGGCGATGCCAATCCACTGCTTGGACTGGAAGGGCGCACGGATCTGCTGCGCCGTCTGGGCAAGCTGGTCGCAGAGCGTTCGGAGGTATTCGGTTTGAACGATACGCCGCGGCCGGGCGGCCTGTTCGATCACATCGCGGCGCAAGCTGTGGGCGGCGCGCTTCCCGCGCCCGCCATCCTCTCCGCGGTGCTGGACCAGCTCGGACCAATCTGGCCGTCGCGGCTGGAACTCGCGGGCATTCCGCTTGGCGATTGCTGGCATCACCCGGCGATCGAGGCGGACGACGCCACCGCCGGTCTCGTACCGCTGCACAAGTTGTCGCAATGGCTGAGCTATTCGCTCATCGAGCCGCTCCAGCGCGCAGGCTTCGAAGTGACCGACATCGACGGCCTGACCGGGCTCGCCGAATACCGCAATGGCGGCCTGTTCGTCGATCACGAAGTGCTGCGTCTGCGCGATGCCGCGGATGCCGCGCGCGCGCATGCCGTGGATTCGCTGCTCGTCGTCGAGTGGCGCGCGCTCACCGTCGCCCTGCTGGACCGGCTGGCAGAGCGCATCCGCGCCAAGCTCGACCGCACGCCTCAGACGTTACCGCTCGCCAGCATTCTAGAGGGCGGCACCTGGGCCGCGGGCCGCGCGATCGCCTTCGCACGCCGTCCGGACGGTTCGCCGCCGCTCAAAGTGATCAGCGACGGCACGGTTTTTTAATAACCCTCTCCCCTTGTGGGAGAGGTGGCTTCGCGAAGGGCGAAGCCGGGTGAGGGTTGTCTCCGCGGGCACATCTCTCATCGAAGTTCGTGGAGACGACCCCTCATCCGGCGCTTCGCGCCACCTTCTCCCACAAGGGGAGAAGGGAAGAAGAAGAGCATCCCATCATGGAAGGCGTCACGATCGTCGATCATCCGCTGGTGCAGCACAAGCTGACGCTAGTCCGGGACAAGTCCATCTCGACCAAGTCGTTTCGCGAGCTGATCAAGGAAATCGGCATGCTGCTGTGCTACGAGGTGACGCGCGACCTACCGCTCGCCGACACGGTCATCGAGACGCCGCTGGCAACGATGCACTCGGCCAAGATCGCCGGCAAGAAGCTGGTGTTCGTGCCGATGCTGCGCGCCGGCACCACCTTCGTCGACGGCATGATGGATCTGGTGCCGACCGCGCGCGTCGCCCATATCGGGCTCTACCGCGAGCCGCACAGCTTTGCCGCGGTCGAGTATTTCTTCAAATCGCCGTCCGATCTCGGCGAACGGCTCGCGATCGTGGTGACGCCCGTGGTCGCCACCGCCAACACGGCCGTCGCGGCCATCGACCGGCTGAAGGAACGCGGCGCCAGGGACATCCGCCTCGCCTGCCTGATCGCCGCGCCGGAAGGCCTCGAGCGCCTGCGCGGACTGCACCCGGACGTTCCGATCTGGACGGCCGCGGTGGACGAAGGCCTCGACGAGAATGGCTTCATCCTGCCCGGCCTTGGCGACGCCGGCGACCGCGCTTACGGAACGCGGTAAGTGCTACGCGCACATTAGGAACAGCTTCCGTCGCGCGATGTTCTCCTGCTCTAGCATGGAGAGCACGATGACCTATCAGAATGATGACCGCAGGACTGACCGTGCGCGCCGCAACAGCCCGGTCGGCTGGGCGATCGGCGCCATCTTCGTGATCGCCGTGGTCGCAGCCATCTTCTTCTACAATGGGCGCGAGGTCGGTCAGCAGACCACGACATCCAGCCCGAACAACGCGCCGAACGTCACCACTGGCTCGAACCCGCCGGCGGCGCCGGCGAAGTAACCCCCGGCGGCTCACACCTTTCCGCTGCCGCAAATCGCCTTCAGCGCCCGCCACTCCTTGTCCGTCAGCAGCGGCGGGCCGCTGGCAGGGCGATCTTCCTTGGTCATGCGCGCAAGACGGTCTTCGGTCAGCGGATGGCTGGCGAGGATCGTCATGAGACCGGAGCCGCCTTCCTTGCCGGTGATGCGGAACATCAGCTCGGCCGCGGGTTTGGGCGAGCGGCCGAGTGCGTGCATGACGTCGATGGCGAAGGTGTCGGCGCCGGTCTCGGCCTCGCGCGAATAGGAGGCTTCGACCACGCTGCGCGAGGCGAAGATCACGGCCGAGGAGCCGGTGACGTCGCCGAACAACAGGCCGATCAGGAACGAGGTGCCACCGTTGTAGATCAGGCCGCGCATGTTGTCGTGATGCTTGAGATGGCCGAGCTCGTGCGCGAGGATGCCGGCGAGCTCGTCGGGGCTTTCAGCCTTGTCGAGCAGGCCCTTCAGCACGAACACTTTGCCGCCCGGGAGCGCGAACGCGTTCGGCACCGAACTCGGCAGCACGCCGGCCGTCATGGAATCGTCGTCGAGGCCGGCGGCATCGCGCAGACGGTTGACGAGCTTTGTGAACGCGGCCTTGCCTGCGGGATCTTCGCAGGCGCTGCGGCCGAAAATGGTCTTCACCTGGACCTCGGACGCATCGCCAATGCGGCGCTCGATCGGTTTCGGCACGAGCGGCGCGAGCCGATCGGCGGCGAGCGGTACGCCGAACAGCACGACGCAGACGATGGAGACGGCGGCGGCCACCGACCAGCCGACGATCCTCGCGACACCACGGCGCGTGGTCTGGCGCTCGTCGAGGCGCAAGCATCGCGCGGTTAGATCGGCTGCGAGCGCGGCATCACGGACCTCGAGCCGCGCGAGTGGCGGCGCGGATGTCGAAGCCAGACGCAAAACCCCGGCCGGGCTGTCGGCGCGGCGGATATCGGCATAGGCCCAGCGAACGGGCGCTTCGCCGTCCTCGGCGATCTCTAGGGCGTCACCGAGCGTCAGCGTCACCTGACGCCTGCGGCTCGAGACACCGTCGAAGAAGATCGCCGGCTTTGCGGACTGCGCGGGGACCTCGGTCAACAACTCACTCACAGCTCAGAATCCCGCAACATCCAGTCCATCGGCAAAACCTTCGCCGAGCGCGCCAGCGAGCTCGCCGCTGCCGCGCACATCCGCGGCGGCCGCGATGTTGTGCACCTCGACGTTCTCCAGCACCTTGGCCCAGAGATCGCGCTGGAGATAGACGCGCATGATGATGTTGACGGCAAGGGCGAGCGCGAAATAGCCGATCACCATCATCACCAGCATCGGGATGCTCTTGGCAGCATTGTCCGGGCCGAACACCTCCTCCACCGGAACGCCGCTCAGGGTGACGACGAGCATGGTGGCGCCGCCAAGATAGGCGGCAAAAGCCATCGAGAGCAGCAGCCACCAGCCGATCACCTTCCAGTACAGGCCGTAGAAGGCGTCATGAGGCAGCCGCGAGGACAGGCTGACGCCGCCGATACGGATGCCGTCGAGCCACCAGCGCCATTCGCGCGCCTTGAACTCGGCATAGAAGAACGGTGCGAGCGGGAAGATCACCAGGACGATCGGGCTGAGCAGCCACAGCCACCAGCCGCGCTTGAAGAACGTCCAGCCGTCGCCTTCGAAATCGCCGGTGAGATCGCCGTAATGGGTGTGCTGCATCTTGTAGCGTTCGAGCGCAGCCTCACGCCAGGGCAGCGCCAGGCCGAGCGTCAGAAACACGAGCAAGCCCCACAGCATGGCACGGAACGAATAGGCCCAGCCCGAGCCGTCCATCCAGAACCGCACGCCGCGCCAGGCCGTGCGCGTCAGGCGATAGCGGCGCGCGCGAAAAATCGCGAACTGGCCGAAGGCATAGAAGGCGATGAAGAGCGGCGCCGAGGCAAAGCCCTGCCAGCGTTCGAACTCGATGCCGACAAGGAAATACGCGAGATAGATCGGCACCAGGATCGCAAGTGCGAACAGGAAGCCGACCAAAAGCTCCTTACCACGTCCGGTGTATTCGGCTGCATCGCCGTCGATCGCGGTGTTGGTCCACAGATGACGGCGGATGTCGGTGACGAGCCAGAACCGGTAGAAGCCGAAGGTGACGAGCTCGAGCATGGCACCCCTGGTGACCAGCTTGCGGAATTCGGGGCGGCTGCCGGTGAAATCGACCCGCATCGGCGGCAGCGGCGGCGGTATGGGTTCGGAGCCGGTGGGGGCCCATTGCATGTCGTTCACGGCGGCAACCTCGGGGTGCGGATCTGTGACGGCCAAACTATAGATCAGAGGTTAGTCGATCCCAAGATAACCGGGTTCGATTTACCTCGATTCCAGTTGGTTTCTTGCACGATCCCCCACTGAGCGGCGTGCGGGAGGCCACGTTCGCGTGCCAGCGTGACGTCCGTCCGACGCTCTCGGGAAGGTTGGATGTGGCAAAACTCTCCTTGCCCCGGCGCAGACAACCGGCTGTAATTGCAAATCAAATACCGCAGCGCAGAATTCAACGACGCGCGGTTCACGACAGGGAGAGCGGTCATGCATGGGACTATCGAGAGCGCAGCCAAGCTCGACGCGTTGCGCGAGCGCGCCACATCGCTGCCGCTGGAGCAGTTCGATCCCGGCGATCCTGAACTGTTCAGGACCGATACGTTCTGGCCCTATTTCGACCGCCTGCGCCGGGAGGATCCCGTGCACTATTGCAAGGACTCGATGTTCGGCCCGTACTGGTCGGTGACGCGCTACAATGACATCATGGAGATCGAGACCAATCATTCGGTGTTCTCCTCCGCCTCCGCACTCGGCGGCATCACGATCCGCGACATCGATCCAGACCTGCGCCGCGAGAGCTTCATCTCGATGGACCCGCCGCGGCATGCGGCGCAGCGCAAGACCGTGGCGCCGATGTTCACGCCGACGCATCTGGACAATCTCGCGCTCAACATCCGCAAGCGCTCGGCCGAGTGCCTGGACAACCTGCCGCGTGGCGAGGTGTTCGACTGGGTCGACCGCGTCTCGATCGAGCTCACCACGCAGATGTTGGCGGTGCTGTTCGACTTCCCCTGGGAGGACCGCCGCAAGCTGACGCGCTGGTCCGACATCGCCACCACCATTCCCGGTCCGGACGGCCTCGTCGCCACCGAAGACGAACGACAGGCCGAGCTGACGGAATGCGCGGGCTATTTCTCCCGCCTCTGGAAGGAGCGCATCGAGCAGCCGCCGAAGAGCGACCTCTTGTCGATGATGGCGCATGGCGCCGCGACGCGCGACATGGATGCGAAGAACTTCCTCGGCAATCTCATTCTTTTGATCGTCGGAGGCAACGACACCACCCGCAACACCATGTCGGGCTCGATCTACGCGCTGAGCCAGCATCCGGACCAATATCGCAAGCTGCGCGAGAATCCTGATCTGCTCGACAGCTTCGTGCCGGAGGTGATCCGCTGGCAGACGCCGCTCGCGCATATGCGGCGCACGGCGCTCTCCGACTTCGAGTTCCGCGGCAAGCAGATCAAGAAGGGTGACAAGGTCGTGATGTGGTATGTCTCGGGTAACCGAGACGAGGAGGTGATCGAGAGGCCCTACGATTTCATCATCGATCGCGCCCGCCCGCGCACGCATCTCTCCTTCGGCTTCGGCATCCACCGCTGCGTGGGCTTGCGGCTGGCCGAACTCCAGCTCAAGATCATCTGGGAAGAGATCCTCAAGCGCTTCGACCATATCGATGTGGTCGGCGAACCCAGGCGGGTCTATTCGAGTTTCGTAAAGGGTATCGAGACGCTGCCGGTGAAGATCGCCGTGTGAGTCGAAGAACTCCCCTCTCCCGCGTGCGGAAAGAGGCGAAGGAAAGATCAACTGGAGCCACGACCATGAACATCCAAGCGCCGGTTAGAGTGAACAAGGCCGAACGCATGCGCAGGGCCCGCGAGGAGGCCTATGCGACGCCGTTGTCGCAATTCCACCCCGGCGCGCCCAGGCTGTTCCAGGACGATACCTTGTGGCCTTGGTTCGAGCGGCTGCGCAACGAAGAGCCGGTGCATTACTGCACCAACGCGCCGATCGAGCCCTACTGGTCGGTGGTGAAGTACAACGACATCATGCATGTCGACACCAATCACGGCATCTTCTCCTCCGACTCCAAGCTCGGCGGCATCTCGATCCGCGACGTGCCCGAAGGCTATGACTGGCCGAGCTTCATCGCCATGGACCAGCCCCGGCACTCGGCGCAGCGCAAGACGGTGTCGCCGATGTTCACCCCTCAGCATCTGGACGAACTGGCCAAACTGATCCGCCAGCGCTCGCAGACCGTGCTGGACAATCTGCCGCGCAATGAGACTTTCAACTTCGTCGAGCGCGTCTCGATCGAGCTGACGACGCAGATGCTGGCGACCCTGTTCGACTTCCCCTGGGAGGAGCGGCGAAAGCTGACGCGCTGGTCCGACGTCTCGACCGCGTTGCCCAAGAGCGGCATCGTCGCCTCGGCCGAAGAGCGCCGCCGCGAGATGGACGAGTGCTATGCCTACATGTCGAAGCTGTGGAACGAGCGCGTCAATTCCGAGCCGCGCAACGACCTGTTGTCGCTGATGGCCCATAACGACGCCACACGCCACATGGACCCCGACAACCTCATGGGCAACATCATCCTGCTCATCGTCGGCGGCAACGACACGACGCGCAACACCATGACCGGCTCGGTGCTGGCGCTGAACGAGAACCCGGAGCAGTACGACAAGCTGCGCGCCAACCCGGCGTTGATCGATTCCATGGTGCCGGAGGTGATCCGCTGGCAGACGCCGCTGGCGCATATGCGGCGCACCGCGCTCCAAGACACCGAGATCGGCGGCAAGCACATCAAGAAAGGCGACCGCGTCGTGATGTGGTACGTCTCGGGCAACCGCGACGAGGAGATGTTCGAGCGGCCGAACGATTTCATCATCGACCGCGCGCGGCCGCGCACCCACCTCTCCTTCGGGTTCGGCATCCACCGCTGCGTCGGCATGCGTCTGGCCGAGCTCCAGCTCCGCATCATCTGGGAAGAGATGCTGAAGCGCTTCGACCGCATCGAGGTGGTCGGCGAGCCCAAGCGGATCTATTCGAGCTTCATCAAGGGGTATGAGTCGCTGCCGGTGCGGATTCCGGGATAGGCTCCGCTCCTAGAAGGCTCTTTGGGGCAAGCGACCTCATCAACCTCCGCTGTCATGCTCCGCGAAAGCGGAGCATCCAGTACGCCGCAGCCTTTCGGTTCCAGCCGTGCGGCCTCTGGAATACTGGATTGCCCGCCTTCGCGGGCCATGACACCGAGGGTGAGGCGAAGAGCGCATCGCCCCTGACACTCCGCAAGCGCAGCGACACCCCGGCTATAAAATTCCGGCATGACAGCTCGCGCCAGATGCGAAGGCAAGTTGGCACCGGGCTGTTCTAAGCACGAGCGCACTTAACTCAGCCTGATGTCCCACAGGCCCTCCTTGCGGCAGGCCGCGACCTCCTCACGCAAAAGCCCGGTGATGGCGAGCGAGGCCGTCGAGGCCGGACGATCGATCGGAGAAGCGAAAATGAGCTCGCGCGTCATCGGCTTGGACACGGGCGCGGTCTCCAGCCGGCCGTCCGCGACCTCGCCGTGGACGGATGATGGCGGCAGCAGCGCGAAACCGAGGCCCTCCTCGACCAGGCTCGTCAGCACCCGAAACGAATCCGCTTCCAACTGGACGTCGAGCTTGATCTTGCGCTGGGCCGCCGCGTGCTCGATCAGCGCGCGGAGGCCGTGCGAATGACTGGGCAGCACCAGGCGTTGCCGCAGCAGCCAGCCGATGTCGACGCTCTTCCTGCGCGCGAGACCACAGCCGCGCGGGCCGACAGCGACGATGTTGTCGCGGCCGAGACTCTCGACGTTGAGATGCAGGTCGGCCGAGCGGCCGTAGAGGATGGCCAAGTCCATCTCGCCGCGATGCAGCCATTCGACGAGATGGCCGCTGTAGCTCTCGACGATACGCAGCGAGATACCGGGAAATTTCTCGACGCAGCGCCGCGCAAAGCGCGCCGACAGCACGCAGCTCACGGTCGGAACCAGGCCAAGCACGACCTGGCCGGATGGCGGGCCCTTGGCCGACTGGATGTCGTCGCGGATCTGGTCGATCTGCCGGACGATGCCGGAGGTTCGCGCCAACAGCAGGCGCCCGGATTCGGTCAGCACCATGCCGCGGCCGTTGCGCGTGAACAGCTCGGTGCGCAGCTCGTGTTCCAAGAGCTTGATCTGGCGGCTGAGCGCCGGCTGCGCCACGCGCAACGTGTCGGACGCCTTGGACAGGCTGCCGAGCTCCGCCACGCAACTGAAGGTCCTAAGCTGACGGAAATCCATGCTTGCCAATCCTGGAAGGCTACTCCATACGCTATAGCAAATGAGCATAGGGGGCTGGCGTTGTTTTCACAACGCCGGGGGATTGGCCGGCGTTATCTTAACTGCCGCTATTGATTGGAAACGCCATGAGTCAAGAACACCACTCCGAAGATTACGCCGACATCCGCGAAGCGGTCGCCAAGCTCTGCGCGCAGTTTCCCGGCGAGTATTGGCGCAAGCTCGATCGCGAGATGGCTTACCCGAAGGCTTTCGTCGATGCGCTGACTGAGGCCGGCTATCTCTCGGTGCTGATCCCTGAGGAATATGGCGGCGCGGGGCTGAAACTCTCGGCCGCAGCGGCGATCCTGGAAGAGATTCAACGTGCGGGCTGCAACGGCGGCGGCTGCCACGCCCAGATGTACACGATGGGCACGGTGCTGCGGCACGGTAATGCCGAGCAGAAGGCGAAGTATCTGCCGAAGATCGCGAGCGGCGAATTGCGCCTGCAAGCTTTCGGCGTCACTGAGCCGACCAGCGGCACCGACACCTCCTCGCTCAAGACCTTCGCGCGCAAGGATGGCAACGACAGCTACATCGTCAACGGCCAGAAGATCTGGACCAGCCGCGCCGAGCATTCCGACCTGATGGTGCTGCTGGCGCGCACCACGCCGAAGGAGCAGGTCAAGAAGCGCACCGATGGTCTCTCGGTATTCATCGTCGACATGCGCGAGGCCAAGGACAATGGTCTGGAGATCCGCCCGATCCGCACCATGATGAACCACGCGACCACCGAAGTGTTCTTCACGGACATGAAGGTGCCGGCGGAAAATCTGATCGGCGAGGAAGGCAAGGGCTTTCGCTACATCCTCTCCGGCATGAATGCCGAGCGCATTTTGATCGCGGCCGAATGCGTCGGTGACGCCAAATGGTTCATCGCGAAGGCCACGAACTATGCCAAGGAGCGCGCGGTGTTCGGCCGGCCGATCGGCCAGAATCAAGGCATCCAGTTTCCGATCGCCAAGGCCTACGCCTCGATGCGCGCGGCCGAGCTGATGGTGAAGGAGGCCACGCGTAAATACGAGGCCGGGCTCGATTGCGGCGCGGAGGCCAACATGGCCAAGATGCTCGCGGCGGACGCGTCGTGGGAAGCGGCCAATGCCTGCATCCAGACTCATGGCGGTTTCGGCTTCGCCGAGGAGTACGACGTCGAGCGCAAGTTCCGCGAGACGCGACTCTACCAGGTGGCGCCGATCTCGACTAACCTCGTGCTGTCGTACGTCGCCGAGCACGTGCTCGGCATGCCCCGCTCGTATTGAGGCAGCCATCATGGGAGCACTTGACGGGATCAGGGTGATTGCGGTCGAGCAGGCGGTGGCAGCACCGTTCTGCTCCTCGCGCCTGGCAGATGCCGGCGCGGAGGTGATCAAGATCGAGCGGCCCGAGGGCGATTTTGCACGCGGCTATGACGCGGCAGCCAAGGGCCAGAGCAGCTACTTCGTGTGGCTCAACCGCGGCAAGCAATCGGTGGTCGTCGATCTCGCAACGAAAGAAGGCTGCGCCGAGCTGGAAAAGCTGATCGCAAGCGCCGACGTGCTGATCCAGAATCTCAAGCCGGGCTCGATGGACAAGCTCGGCTTTTCGCGCGAGCGGCTGCTGAAGGACTATCCCAAGCTGATCTCGTGCACGATCACCGGCTACGGCGACGCGGGCCCCTACGCGCATCGCAAGGCCTATGACTTGCTGATTCAGGCGGAAAGCGGCCTGGCCTCGATCACCGGAAATCCCGACGGCGCCTCGCGCGTCGGCATGTCGATCGTCGACGTCGCGACCGGCGCGACCGCGCATGCGGCGATCCTGGAGGCGCTGATCGGGCGCGGGCGTACCGGCAAAGGTGCCGACATCCGCATCTCCATGTTCGACGTGATGGCGGATTGGTGCACCGTGCCGCTGCTCAACTCGGAGGCCGGCAATCCTCCAAAGCGCATGGGCCTGCGCCATCCCTCGATCGCGCCCTATGGCGTGTTCACCTCGGAGGATGGCAAGGACATCTTGATCTCGATCCAGAGCGAGCGCGAGTGGAAGACGCTTTGCGCAAAGGTGCTGGACCAGCCGGACCTGCCAAGCGATCCGCGCGTCGCCAACATGGTCGAACGCGTGCGCAACCGCGACTTCACCGACAAGACCGTCGCGGACGCCTTCAGTCATATGACGCGCGACGAGCTGCTGAAGCGGCTGTCCGATGCCGACATCGCCTTTGCCGAGGTCAACACCATGGCCGACCTCACCAACCATCCGCATCTGCGCCGCATCGAGGTCGATACGCCCAACGGCCGGGTCAGCTATCCCGCGCCGGCGCCGATCATCGTTGGCGAGACGCGCAGCTATGGGCCGGTGCCGGCGATCGGCGAACGTCCCCAATCCAAAAAATAATAGAGCGAGGCGTCATGACCGAGAAGCTCGACATCGATCATTTGCGGCAATGGATCGGCCGCAACCAAGAGGCCACCGACATCGTCACCGCGCAGCTCGTGAAAGGATTGCGCGCGACGCTGTTCCAGGAGGTCGGCGAGCCCAGGAACGGCGATGCCGCACCGTTCACGGTGCATTGGTGCCTGGCACAACCGGTGTTTCCAATGTCGATGTTAGGGCCCGACGGCCACCCGACCCGCGGCGGCTTCCTGCCGCCGGTGCCGCTGCCGCGCCGGATGTGGGCCGGCGGTGAGATCGAGTTCCTTGAGCCGCTGCGCGTTGGCGATGAATCGACGCGCACCTCACGCATCGCCGACGTGCAGGTGAAATCGGGCTCGACCGGCACGCTGTGCTTCGTCTCGGTCGAGCACAGCATTTCCTCGCCACGCGGGCTCGCCATTCGCGAGCGGCAGGACATCGTCTATCGCGAGATGACGAGCAGCGCGCCCGCAAAGGCTCCGCCCCCGCTACCGAAGGCGCAGCATCGCGAGACTCATGTCTCCGATCCCGTGCTGCTGTTCCGCTACTCCGCACTAACCTTCAACGGCCACCGCATCCACTACGACCGCGACTATGTCACCAAGGTCGAGGGCTATCCGGGCCTGATCTTCCACGGCCCGTTGCAGGCGGCGCTGATCATCGAAATGGCGGCCCGCTTGCATGGCGGCAAGGCGCCGAAGAAATTTACCTATCGTGGCGTGCAGCCGCTGTTCGAGGGCACGGAGTTCTCGATCAATGCGAATGAGACCGAGGCGAGCATGGAGCTGTGGACCGCGAATGCGGAAGGGCAGCCGACGATGAAGGGCACGGCGGTGTGGTGAGGCTCTCTCCTCGTCATTGCGAGGAGCGAAGCGACGAAGCGGGAATTTAGACCCTCACCCTGAGGAGCGCGCCCTTCGCGCGCGTCTCGAAGGGCGAGGCCACCAGCCGGGCCTTCATCCTTCGAGACGCGCGAAGACGCGCTCCTCAGGATGAGGTCGAGAAGGGACGGAAACCATGGCAAAGAACGGCAAGACCGGCAGCAAGTCCGTCACCGTGAAGCAGGCCACGCTCGACCTGCTGCGCTCTTTCGGCATCGACAGGGTGTTCGGCAATCCCGGCTCGACCGAGCTGCCGTTCCTCAGCGACTGGCCTGACGACATCGACTATGTGCTGGCGCTGCAGGAAGCCAGCGCGGTCGGCATGGCCGACGGCTACGCCCAGGCCACGCGCAATGCCGGCTTCATCAATTTGCATTCGGCGGCCGGCGTCGGCAACGCGCTCGGCAACATCTACACCGCGCATCGCAACCAGACCCCGCTCGTGATCACCGCTGGCCAGCAGGCGCGCTCGATCCTTCCCTTGCAGGCGTTTCTCTACGCCGAGCGCGCGTCGGAGTTTCCGCGGCCTTACGTCAAATACAGCGTCGAGCCGGCACGGGCCGAGGACGTGCCGGCCGCCATTGCGCGCGCCTATTACACCGCAATGCAGGCCCCGTGCGGGCCGACCTTCGTGTCGATCCCGATCGACGATTGGGCGCATGCGGCATCTCCCATCGAGGCGCGCAAGGTCAGCCGGGAGATCGGGCCCGAACCAGATGCGATGCAGGCGCTGGTGAAAGCGCTGACGTCGTGCAAGCACCCTGCACTCGTCATCGGCCCCGGCGTCGATCGCGCCGGCGCAGTCGATCTGATGGTGCGCGTGGCCGAGAAGGCCAAGGCCAGCGTCTGGGTCAGCCCGTTCTCGGCGCGCTGCTCGTTCCCCGAGCGCCATCCGCAATTCGCGGGCTTCCTGCATGCTTCGCCCGCGCAGCTGTCCGATGCACTACGCGATCACGACCTCATCGTCGTGATCGGCGCGCCGGTGTTCACCTTTCATGTCGAAGGCCATGCCGCGATCTTCGACGGCAGTGCGACGATCTTCCAGATCACCGATGATCCGGATGCAGCGGCCGTGACGCCGGTCGGCACCAGCATCATCGCGACGATGAAGCCTGCACTGAGCCTGCTGCTCGACCTTCTGCCGGAGAGCAAACGCGCCGCGCCAAAGGGCCGCACGCTGCCGCCGGCGCCGCAGGCCGCCGATCCGCTGCCCGTGGAGTTCCTGCTGCACTCGCTGTCGCAGGCAATGCCGGATGGCACCTCGCTGGTCGAGGAAGTCCCCTCGCACCGGCCAGCGATGCAAAAGTTCATGCCGATGCGCGGCCAGGACAGCTTTTACACGATGTCCAGCGGCGGCCTCGGCTACTCCTTGCCCGCCGCAGTCGGCATGGCGCTCGGCAAGCCGAAGCAGCGCACGGTCTGCCTGATCGGCGACGGCTCGGCGATGTATTCGATCCAGGCGCTTTGGACCGCTGCGCAGCGCAAGCTGCCGCTCACCGTCGTCGTCATCAACAATTCCGGCTATGGCGCGATGCGCTCGTTCAGCCAGGTAGTGCAGGTGAGGAACGTGCCGGGGCTGGAGCTGCCAGGGATCGATTTCGTGCGGCTCGCCGAAGGCATGGGGTGCGAAGCGGTACGGGTGACGAAGGCTGCGGAGCTGGGCGAGGCGCTGAAGCGCGGAATGACGTTTGCGGGCACGAGCCTGATCGAGGTCGTCGTGGATTCGACGGTGCCGGTGCTTTACGGGCAGAAGCACTAGGGGCGAATTCCGTCACACATTCAACTGTCATCGTCCGCGAAGGCGGGCGATGACAGCGTCAACTGCGGGAACAGCGTCCCTTACTTCCCGAACTCCTCCCGCATCTTCGCCTGGATCTTGGCCATGCCGCCGATCCAGCGGTCGTAATTCTCGGTCTTCTTGCGCATGTAGCCGAGCACCTGGGGGTGCGGCAGGATCAGGAACGTCTCCTGTTCGAGGCCGGCGAGCACGTCCTTTGCCACCTGCTCCGGCGTCAGGTCGCCGTCGCCGGATTGCGGGCCTTTCGGGATCGAGCGCAGCATGTTGGTGTCGACGCCCTGCGGACAGAGGATCGAGACCTTGATGTTGTGCGCCTTGTGCGAGATCGCGAGATTCTCGGCAAAGCCGACCGCGGCGTGCTTCGTCGTCGAATAAGCTGGGCTGCCGACCTGCGACAACAGGCCTGCGGCCGAGATCGTGTTGAGGAAATAGCCGCCGCCACGCGCCCTCATGCGCGGAACGAGATGCCGCGCGGCATAGACGTGGGCCATGACGTGGATCGCCCAGCTCCGCTGCCACGGCTCATCGGAGTCGCCGCCGGCATTTTCCGACATCGGATCGAAGCCGCCGCCGATGCCGGCGTTGGAGCAGAACAGCTCGATCGGGCCGAACTGCCGCTCGGTCTGCTCGATAACGTGGGCGATGTCCTTTTCCTGCGCGACGTCGCATTTGAAGGCGTCACCATCCACCATGGCTGCGACCGCCCTTGCGTTGGTGGCATCCATGTCCGCGACGACGACTTTGGCTGCACCCGCCCTGTGAAAAGCCTCGCACAACGCCTTGCCGATGCCGTTGGCGCCGCCCGTGACGACCACGACCTTGCCGGTCACCTGCATGCGACGTCTCCTCTTGTCTTGGCCCGCGTCTCTTCTACCGCTT
Source organism: Bradyrhizobium sp. 153 (assembly GCF_023073835.1). Lineage (NCBI taxonomy): Bacteria > Pseudomonadati > Pseudomonadota > Alphaproteobacteria > Hyphomicrobiales > Nitrobacteraceae > Bradyrhizobium > Bradyrhizobium sp. 153. Next base: position 48,369 of record NZ_JADPKH010000083.1, read on the forward strand.
CGCGGCTTGCTCAGCTCAACACGAGGTCGAGCACCGCGGTATAATGACACGCCGCGCCGGCCAAGACAAAGCCGTGCCAGATTGCATTCTGGAAGCGGAGCCGCCGCCAGGCGTGGAAGATCACGCCGAAGCTGTAAAGCAGGCCGCCCGCAAGGATGAAGCCCAGCGCCAGCGCAGGCAGCGCCCTGACCACGGCGTCGTAGAGCATGACGCCGCTCCAGCCCATCGCGAGATAGATGCCGACTGAGATGCGGTCGAACCGGCCGGGATAGAACAGCTTCAGCACGATGCCGAGGATCGCGACGCACCAGACGCCGGTGAGCAGTAGCAGCGCGAACACGCTGTCCTTCAGCTCCAGGATGAAGGGGGTGTAGGTCGCCGCGATCAGGAGATAGATCGCCGCATGGTCGAACCGCCGCAGCACCCATTTGGCCGGCGACACCGGCCATAGATTATAGGTCGCCGACAGCACCAGCATCGAAAGCAGGCCGGCGACATAGATCGAGACGCCAACGATGTCGGTGGCGTCGGCATAGACCGCCGCCAGCACCACCAGCACGGTCGCGGCGATGAGCCCGGCGAGCACGCCGATGGCGTGAATGACACCGTCGGCGATCAGCTCGGCGCGGTCATAATCCCAGCCGATCGCGTCGGCCGCAGCATGGACGGAGGAGGATGCGAAGTGTTTCAGTTGGAAGACGGTCATGGCAATCCGCAACGTGAGGCAATGCCCTCTTGCATGGGTGTTTCGCGACCGGCGCGTCGTTCAAACGGCTGATTTGCCGACAAAGGCGGTGGAAGTATGAAACTTGATTTTCCTCACGCAATTGCCACTTTTGTGAACGGTCGCACATTCCTCCCGCCCGAGATCACTCAGCGTTCATATGGCATTCAGTTTCCAGGATATGGTCGAGGAGGCGCGGCTGTCGGCGAGGGCGCTGATCGACTATGGCGAGCATTTCTTCAATCCGACGGTGCGGCTCGGGGTCACCGGCCTCTCGCGGGCCGGCAAGACGGTGTTCATCACCGCCTTGATCCACGGCCTTACCCGCGGCGGCCGGTTTCCGGTGTTCGACGCCTATGCCTCGGGCCGGATCGCGAGGGCGCATCTGGCGCCGCAGCCGGACGATGCCGTGCCGCGCTTTGCCTATGAGGCCCATCTGCGCGCGCTGATCGAGGAGCGGCGCTGGCCGAACTCGACCGTCGACATCAGCGAGCTCCGCCTCGTCATCGATTATCAGCGCCGGAACGGCGCGGACCGCACGCTCACGCTCGACATCGTTGACTATCCCGGCGAATGGCTGCTCGACTTGCCGCTGCTGCAGAAGAGCTACGAACAATGGTCGGCCGAAAGTCTGGCCCTGTCGCGCGAGGCGCCGCGCGCGCATCTTGCCGCAGACTGGCACGCGCATCTTGCAACGCTCAAGCCCGAGGCACGTGAGGACGAGCAGGCGACGCTCACGGCCGCCAAGCTCTTCACCAATTACTTACGCGCCTGCCGCGACGAACGGTTTGCGATGAGCCTCTTGCCGCCCGGCCGCTTCCTGATGCCCGGCAATCTCGCAGATACGCCGGCGCTGACCTTCGCGCCGCTCGACCTGCCCGCTGGCGGGCAGGCGCCGGAAGGATCGCTGTGGGCCATGATGGTACGCCGCTATGAGGCCTACAAGGACATGGTGGTGCGGCCGTTCTTTCGCGATCATTTCGCCCGGCTCGACCGCCAGATCGTGCTGGCCGATGCGCTCACGGCATTCAACTCCGGACCCGAAGCGCTGCACGATCTCGAAGCCGCGCTCGCCGGCATTCTCGATTGTTTCAACATCGGCCGCAGCACCTTCCTCTCCAGCCTGTTTCGGCCGCGCATCGACCGCATCCTGTTCGCGGCAACCAAGGCGGACCATCTGCATCATTCCAGCCACGACCGGCTCGAGGCCGTGCTGCGCCGTGCGGTCACCCGCGCGGTTATGCGCGCCGAAAATACCGGCGCGGAGATCGACGTCGTCGCGCTCGCCGCCGTCCGCGCCACGCGCGAGGCGCAGGTGGCGCATGGCCGCGACAAATTGCCGTCGATTTTGGGAACACCGGCCGCAGGCGAAAGCGCTGGCGGCGAGTTCTTCGACGGCAACATCGAGGTTGCGACCTTTCCAGGCGATCTACCGCTGGATCCCGAGCCGCTGTTCAATGGTACGGATGCGTTCCGCGGACTCGCGACGCAAGCTGCCGAGAAGAGTGATTTCCGCTTCCTGCGCTTCCGGCCGCCAAAGCTCGAGCACGAAGGCACAGAAGAGCCGGCGCTGCCACATATTCGCCTCGACCGTGCCTTGCAGTTCCTGATCGGAGACAAGCTCTCATGAACGAGCGATCCCAGCAACGGCGGCCGGCGACGTTCCGGCTGGATGATCCCGGCGTCGTCGTCACCGAGGCCGACGAGACAGGGCGGATCGGTCGCGGCACGATCCAGATTACGCCGGAGCCCGATCCGCTGGCGCTGCCGGTACCAGTTCAAACCACGCTTCCGGCGCGGCGCGGCTTTCCCTGGGGCACGCTGTTCTGGTCCGGCCTCGCCGGGCTGACGCTGCTCGGTACCGGGCTCGGTGTCGTCCGTCTGATCGAGAATCTGTTTGCGCGCAGCGACAGCCTCGGCATGGTTGGCCTTGCCTTCGCGTTCGTCACCGCACTTGCGCTCGCGGTCGTGATCGGGCGCGAGGCGTTCGGGCTGGCGCGGCTCGCGACGATCGAGAAACTGCATCAGCGCGCCGCCGCCGTCCTTGCCAATGATGATCGCAAGGAAAGCCGCGTCATCGTGCACGACCTCCTGAAGATCGCGCACCAGAACCCGCAGCTCGCACGCGCCCGCGCGACGCTTGAGAGCCATGCTGGCGAGATCATCGACGGCGCCGATATGATCCGCCTCGCCGAGCGCGAGTTGATGTCGCCGCTGGACGCGGAGGCGCGGCGGCTGGTGTCGTCAGCCGCGCAAAAGGTCTCGATCGTCACGGCAGTCTCGCCGCGCGCGGCGATCGACGTGCTGTTCGTGTTCGTCGCCGCGCTGCGCCTGATCCGCCAGCTCGCCTATCTCTACGGCGGCCGCCCCGGCGCGCTCGGCATGGTCCGCCTGCTCCGCCAAGTCATCGCCCACCTCGCCATCACGGGCGGCATGGCCGCGAGCGACAGCCTGGTTCAGCAGATGCTGGGCCACGGCATCGCGGCGAAGCTGTCGCAGCGGCTCGGCGAAGGCGTGCTCAATGGGTTGTTGACGGCGCGGCTGGGGCTGGCTGCGATCGACGTGACAAGGCCGCTGCCGTTCGCGGCGCTGCCGCCGCCGAAGCTGTCAGATTTGGCGACGGATCTGTTGCAGCGGAAAGACGACGAGGAGTAGCGCGTTTCTTCCCCTCTCCCCTTGTGGGAGAGGGTGGCTCGCTGCGTAGCGGCGAGACGGGTGAGGGGTATCTCTCCGCGCCCTCTCTCTCGCAGTAGCGTTCGCCGAAGCAAACCCCTCATCCGGCGCTTCGCGCCACCTTCTCCCACAGGGGGAGAAGGAAGAGGAGCTTGCCTCTAGGCGAGCTCTCGCTTCTCGAGTTCCCCCGCCAGCACCCGCCACTGGAACAGCGGCGAGTCCTTCGGCGGTGAGAGCTCCGGGGTCCATCCGGTGAGCTCTTCCAGCACATAGGTGTCCATCACGAGCCCGCGCCAGCGGCGCTCGACTTGGCCAAGCTGCTTGCGTTTCGCCGGGATGCTCTCCCACAGCAATGATCGATTATCCGGCTCCCGCCCGACATAGATGCCGGCGTGGTCCCTGATCCGGTCCATGCCGGGATCGCGGAAATTCTGGAAGCGGCCGCGCTCGTTGATCTCGACGACGGGCACGCGGCCCCTGAACAGCCAGCGCATCATGGCGTAGGTGCGGTAGTCGGTCGTCGCGATCCAGGTCGCGCCGGTCTCGTCGAGTGCGGCCTGCGCGCGCGCGGCGACTTGCTCGTAGCCGGCTTCGGCGCCGATCGGATCGATCTTGCCGAGCAGATTCCAGGACGCGGCGACGTAATAGAGGAACACGATGACGACGAAGGCGATGCCCGTCGTGATGGATGTCCTGGCCCAGAACGCCGACGATCTGTGCATGCGAGCCGACCATCCCTCCTTCGTCATCGTTGCGAGGTTCACTGCCGCAGCGGCAAAGCCAACCGGCCACATGAACATCGGCCAGGTGTCGCCGACCCGCAGCGTCATCGACTTGACCAGGAAATAGAGAAACGGCACCAGCACCGCGGTCGACAACAGGATCGCGACCGGCTCGCGCGTGCGATAGCCGCGCCACGCCGTCAGCACCAGGCCCGTTAGCACCACCGGCAGCATCACGAAGCCGACCAGGCCGAATTGCAGGCCGATGTAGTCACCGATGGTGCGCAGCGAAATGCCGTAATTGGCAGTGGCGCGCACCCCCTGGAAGCGGAACGAGGCCCAGTCGTGCTGCGCATTCCAGATCAGCACCGGCGAGAACACGAGGGTCGCGACCAGCACTGCGAGATAGGGATAGGGGCTACGTAGCCAACGCCAGCGCCAATCCGGCACGAGCAGAAAGGCGGCAACGGCCGGCGCGAACATGATCGCGGTGAATTTCGACAGCATCGACAGGCCAGCGAACAGCCCGGCCGCAAGCCACCAGCGTTCATCGCCGCCCTGCGCCAGCCGCACCAGCGACCACATCATCGCCGTTGCGAACGGGATCATGGCGACATCGGGCGCGATCTTGGCCATCAGCAGGCCGTAATAGAGCGCGGCCTCCGGCATCAGCACCGCGATCATGATTGCCCGTGCGTTATGGGTGAGACGACGGACGATGTCGGCGAGCAGCAGCTGCGTCATCAGCATCGCGACGATGCCGCCGAAGCGGACGCCGAGCGCGGTATCGCCGAAGATCGCGGTGCCGAAGCGAATGAGCCAGGCAACGCCAGGCGGATGATCGAGGAAGCTGAGCGCCGTTTCCTTTGACCAGGTCCAGTAATAGGCCTCGTCGGTCCGCAACTCGATCTCCGAGGCGTAGACGATGCGCAGCACGGTCATCGCGGCGATGATCGCCGCGGCCATGACGAGGGGCCGGCGCGCGGCGCCGCGAAGGGAAACGGTGATGTCAGGGGCTGTCGTCACGGCCGCGCTTTTCGCCAACCTGCGACGGGGAGTCAATGCGGGAGCTCCATTCTCCCTGTCGTCGCGGATCGACGCGCGCTCGCCCCGGACGACGGCGGAGTGTGTGGCTCCTTGCCGCGCATGTGATCTCCAAAGCTGTCCACCTCCGGAATTAAACGCTACGCTGGCTGTTCTCTCTCATGAACTGATACAATCGAATCATGGCCACCGCTCCCATCCAGATGTCTGCCGTCCGTGCCACCAGCGTGCGGCAGGTGCGCCTCGTCTGCGGCGTCATCCTGTTCTCCTACGTGGTCAGCCACTTCCTCAACCATGCGCTCGGCAACATCTCGGTCGATGCCATGGAGGTCGGGGTCTATTACCACACCGTATTCTGGCAGTTCCTCCCAATCGCGATCGTCTTCTACACGGCCGCACTTACCCATATGGGGCTTGGCCTCTACGCGCTGTACCAGCGCCGGCAGTTCCGCTGGCGGACGATCGAGCCGCTACAGCTGGTGCTGGGCTTGAGCATCCCCGTCCTGATCATGGCACACGTGATCGGAGTGCGGCTCGGCCAGACGCTGTATGGACACCAGAAACTCTATCCGCAGGAGCTCTATCTGTTCTTCGTCGCCTCGCCCGGCCGGCTCTGGCAGATGACGATCCTGCTTCTGATTGCGTGGGTGCACGGCTGCATCGGGATCTTCTTCTGGCTTCGCCTCAAACCGTTCTTCGCGCGGGCGGCACCCTATCTGCTCGCGGCTGCCGTGCTGATTCCGACGCTGTCGCTGCTCGGCACCTACCAGGGCGGACGCAGCGTCGCCGTCGAGAGCGACGATGGAGAATGGCGTACGCACAATCTCAGCCGCCGCCAGATCGGCACGGCTGCCGAAGGCAATACGCTCGACCGCATCACCGGCAGCCTCACCATCGGTTATTTCGGCCTGCTCGGACTGGCGCTGGCGGCGCGCGGCGTGCGCGCGTTGCGCGAACGGCGCGGCGGCATGATCGCGCTGTCCTACGGCAATGGGAAAACGGTGCGGGTCCCCAAGGGGCTGTCGGTGCTGGAAGCAAGCCTGCGCCACAATGTGCCGCATGCCAGCGTCTGTGGCGGCCGCGCCCGCTGCTCGACCTGCCGCATCCGCATCATCGGCGATCATGGCGCCCTGCCCGAGCCGTCGCCGCGCGAGGCTTTCGTGCTGACCCGCGTCGGCGCCAGCGACCCCTCGATCAGGCTCGCCTGCCAGCTGCGGCCGACGTCCGACCTCTCCTTCTTTCAGCTCTTCACACCGCACACACTCTCCGCGAATGCGCAAGCCTCGACGCCCGCCAGAATCGGCCAGGAGCGTTATCTGGTCAGCCTGTTCGTGGACATGCGCGGCTCGACCCAGCTCGCGGAAAAGCGGCTGCCGTTCGACACCGTCTTCATCGTCAACCGCTTCCTCGGCGCGGTGTCGCAGGCCGTGATCGAGAACGGCGGTCAACCGAACCAGTTCGTCGGCGACGGCATGCTGGCGCTGTTCGGGCTGTCGGCCGATCCGCAAGCGGCCTGCCGGCAGGCGCTGAAGGCGGCCTCCGGCATCGCGACGCGTATCGACGAGCTCAACGAGCTCCTGAGCCACGATCTGCGCCAGCCGATCCGCTTCGGCATCGGCATCCATGGCGGCGAGGTCATCATCGGCGACATCGGCTATCGCGATCACATCGTCTTCACTGCGCTCGGCGATGCTGTCAACGTCGCTGCCCGGCTTCAGGACATGACCAAGACGCTCGCTTGCGAGGCTATTGTCTCGGAGGAAGTCCGCCGCACCGCGGGCCTTGCCGACGACGCCCTGCCGCAGCAGGAGGTCGCGATCCGCGGCCGCGACGAGCCGCTTGCCGTGCGTGTCGTCGCGGATGCGAGGGACTTGACGGCGCTCGTCGACCGAGGCGAGCGCGTTGCCGCGTAGCGCGTAGGCCACACGAAAGGTGCGCTTCCCCCGCTTGCGGGGGAGGGTTGGGGAGAGGGTGTTTCCGCAACGCGACAATCCCCCAGAGGGGAAAGCCCTCACCCGCGTCTTCGGCGCGACCTCTCCCGCAAGCGGGAGAGTCGAGCGAGTTCTGCGGCACCATTGATCCACCCCGCTGGAATCATCGCGGCGTAACACCGGCCTGCTGCAACGCAGCGGCATGGGCTTGCTGCGAAAGCACGAATTGACTTCGTCCAAATCGTTGCAACAGATGAGTGCGGGATCGCGGTGATGACCGCGATCCGACGAAAAGCTCCGGGAGGGGATGAGAATGTTCGATCGACGCGACCTGCTCAAAGGAGCGGGCCTTTCCGCCCTTGCGGCCACACTGAACTCAACCAGAGCGCTGGCGCTCGACACCGTCACCCTGCCCTTTGCAAATGGCGAACGGCCGCTGGTGAAATATCCACAGAAGCGGCCGATGATCGGCCTGACCAGCCGGCCGCCGCAGCTCGAGACGCCGTTCGCGGTGTTCAACGAGGGCCCGATCACGCCCAACAACGCATTCTTCGTGCGCTATCATCTCTCCGACCTGCCCTACAATCTCGACCCCGACAAGTTCACGCTCGAGGTCAAGGGCAAGGTCGACAAACCGCTGAAGCTGTCGCTGAAGGACATCAAGAAGATGAAGGCGACCGAGATCGTCGCCGTCAACCAGTGTTCGGGCAACAGCCGCGGCTTCTTCGAGCCACGTGTTGCCGGCGGCCAGCTCGCCAACGGCGCCATGGGCAATGCGCGCTGGCGCGGCGTGCCACTGAAGGCGGTGCTGGAAATGGCGGGCGTGCAGGCCGGCGCCAAACAGGTCACCTTCAACGGCATGGACGGCCCGGTCAGCGACAAGACGCCGGATTTCGTCAAGGCGCTCGATCTCGATCACGCTACCGACGGCGAGGTGATGCTGGCGTATGGCATGAACGGCGGGGACCTGCCGTTCCTCAACGGTTTCCCGCTGCGCCTGATCGTACCGGGCTATTACGGCACCTACTGGGTCAAGCACCTCAACGAGATCACGGTGATCGACAACGTCTATGACGGCTTCTGGATGAAGTCGGCGTATCGCATCCCTGACACGCCGAACAACGCGGTCGAGCCGGGCACCGCGCCGAAGGCGACGATCCCGATCAACCGATTCACCATCCGCTCCTTCATCACCAGCATCCCCGACGGCGCCAAGCTGAAGGCGGGAACTGCGATGCTGCGCGGCATCGCCTTCGACGGCGGCAAGGGCATCAAGGAGGTCCAGGTCTCGACCGACGGCGGCAAGACCTGGAGCAGCGCCAAGCTCGGCAAGGATCTAGGCAAGTACTCGTTCCGCGAATGGAAGCTGCCGGTGAAGCTCGCGGCCGGCAGCCACGAGCTCAAAGTCCGCGCCACCGGCAATGGCGGCGAGACCCAGCCGGATACGCCGCGCTGGAACCCGGCGGGTTATCTGCGCAACGTCGTCGAAACCGTCCGCGTGACCGTGGCCTGAAGGAGAATGATCATGCAACGCACCGTTCTCCTCGCCATCTCGCTCGCTCTCGCCGCCGTGATCGGTTCGGCACTTGCGGCACCGGTCAATTACAAGACCCCAGACGAGGTCGCGGCATTAAAGCCCGGGCCCAATCTCGAGGTCGTGCAGGGCAATTGCAGCGCCTGCCACTCGTCCGACTACATCGCCACGCAGCCGCCGATGAAGGACAAGAAGGGCTTCTGGCAGGCCGAGGTGACCAAGATGATCAAGGTCTATGGCGCACCGATCGACGATGCCGATGTCGGCAAGATCGTCGATTATCTGGCCGCGACGTACTGAAGGACCGCGTCAACGCGTTTTCTCTTACCCTCCCCTGGAGGGGGAGGGTCGCTATGCATGAAGCGCAGCGCAATGCGTAGCGGGGTGGGGTGACAGTCTCTCATCTCGCACACTGCCCGAGTGGAAGGATCACCCCACCCCGCTCGCGCTTCGCGCAATCGACCCTCCCCCTCCAGGGGAGGGTTAAGGAAGAACGGCTATGCGATGATCCCTCGCGATATTAGATCCGTCGCGCTCCTGCCATTTGACCGCGAAACGGGCAAAACCGGCAAAATCGCTGCGAAGTTGAGCGGAATTCGGCGAAATGCCGATGTGGTTTGAGCTACCAAGCCTGCCACATTCCGCGTATCCTGTTAGGACCGAACCGGCCGGTTGGCGGGGACTGGCGATTCGAGATCTCGGAGGAAGACCCGCGGAGAAGTCGTGATGGCTAAAGGTACGGTCAAGTGGTTCAACCCGACGAAGGGTTATGGATTTATCCAGCCTGCGTCGGGTGGCAAGGATGTGTTCGTGCATATCTCGGCAGTGCAGAAGGCCGGTCTGTCCACCCTCAACGAAGGACAGACGGTGGAATACGAAGAGATCGCAAACCGGGGCAAGACCTCCGCAGAGAACCTCAAAGTATAAGCCCGCGTCAGCCTTTGCTGCCTCCCGGATCCGTCCGGGAGCTGGGCTAAGAAAAATTTCAGAAGACGGCCAGTGCATTCGACGACAGGCGTTGCGATTGCACAGGATAGCTATTTTTCCCGTGAAGACCGCGCATCCAACGCCACAGCAATGACAATCGCGACGGCATTTCGTCAGCCCATCGGCAACGGTGCGTCGCGCTTGATCTCCTCCATCACCGCATAGGTCCGCGTCTCGCGCACGCCCGGCATCGACAGCAGGGTCTCACCGAGGAAGCGTCGATAGGCGGTCATGTCTGCCAGCCGGGCCTTGAGAAGATAGTCGAAACCGCCGGCAACCATGTGACATTCCAGCACCTCGGGCGCCAGCTTCACTGCGCGCGCAAAACGCTCGAAATTATCGGGCGTGGTCTTGTCGAGCAGCACCTCGACGAACACCAAGAGACCGAGGCCAAGCCGGTGCGGGTTGAGGCGGGCGCCGTAGCCTTCGACAAACCCCTCGCGCTGCAAGCGCTTCAGTCGCTCGCCGATCGAGGTCGGCGACAGGCCGATGCGCTCGGCGAGCTCGACATTGGCGATGCGCCCATCCTCCTGCAAGATCGAGAGGATTTTCCGGTCGATTCGGTCAAGTTCCATATCTTACGGTGCCAAATAGCCAATGATCTTCATTTTCTAAGGCAACCTGGCTAAATTGTCTATCGAGCTACGGTAACGCGGGCCTTATCCTGGATTTCAGCCACAGGACACGCCATGCCGAACATCCCACCGCCCTTCTCCGCGCCCTACACGGCCGATGATAGCGAGATCGCCGCCCGCCTCTTGCCGGCGTCGCATCTCAGCCCGCCGCAGGAGGCGCGGATCGACCGCACCGCGACGCGGCTGATCGAGGCGATCCGCAAGCGCGACGACCGGCTCGGCGGGGTCGAGGACATGCTGCGGGAATTCGCGCTCTCGACCAAGGAGGGGCTCGCTTTGATGGTGCTGGCCGAGGCGCTGCTGCGCGTGCCGGACGCGCGCACCGCCGACCAGTTCATCGAGGACAAGCTCGGCGAGGGCGACTTCATCCATCACGAAACCAAGTCCACCGCCTTCCTGGTCAATGCCTCGGCCTGGGCGCTCGGCCTCTCGGCACGGGTAATCCAGCCCGGCGAGACGCCTGACGGCACCATCGGCCGGCTGGTGAAGCGGCTGGGGGCGCCCGCCGTGCGCACCGCCACGCGCCAGGCGATGCGGCTGATGGGCAATCATTTCGTGCTGGGGGAGACGATCGAGCAGGCCCTCGAGCGCGGCCGGCCGCGCTCCGGCCAGAAGCCGCGCTATTCCTTCGACATGCTCGGCGAAGGCGCACGCACGGCGGCGGACGCCAAGCGCTATTTCGACGCCTATGCGCGCGCGATCGAGACCATCGGCAAGACCGCGGGCAACCATCCCCTGCCCGATCGGCCCGGCATCTCGGTCAAGCTCTCGGCATTGCATCCGCGCTTCGAGGCGACCAGCCGCGAACGCGTGATGCGCGAACTGGTGCCGCTGCTGCTGGACCTCGCGCAGCGCGCCAAAGCCCATGATTTGAACTTCACCGTCGATGCCGAGGAAGCCGACCGGCTGGAGCTGTCGCTCGACGTGATCGCGGCAACACTCGCCGATGGCTCGCTGAGCGGCTGGGACGGATTTGGCCTGGCGATCCAGGCCTATCAGAAGCGCGCGAGCGCGGTGATCGACTATGTCGATGCGCTGGCCCGCGCGCACGACCGCAAGCTGATGGTGCGGCTGGTGAAGGGCGCCTATTGGGACACCGAGATCAAGCGTGCACAGGAGCGCGGGCTCGACGGTTATCCCGTGTTCACGCGCAAGGCGATGACGGACCTGAACTACATCGCCTGCGCTTCGAAGCTGCTGGCTTTGAGGCCGCGCATCTTCCCGCAATTCGCCACCCACAACGCGCTAACCGTCGCGACTGTGCTCGAGCTTGCGCAAGGCAGTGGCGGCTTCGAATTCCAGCGCCTGCATGGCATGGGCGAAGCGCTGTACGAGCAGCTTGCCAAGGACCATGCTGACATCGCCTACCGCACCTATGCGCCCGTCGGCAGCCATCGCGACCTGCTCGCTTATCTGGTGCGGCGGCTGCTCGAGAACGGCGCCAATTCCTCCTTCGTGGCGCAGGCCGCTGATTATCGCGTGCCGGTGTCGGCGCTGTTGCAGCGTCCGGCCGACGCCATCGAACGTCCGCAACAGGCGGTTCATCCCAGGATTCCGCTGCCCCGCGATCTCTTTGCACCGGAGCGCCGCAATTCGCGCGGGGTCGAATTCGGTGAGCGTGCCGCACTCGACCAGCTGCTGGCCGACGTCAGGGCTGAGGCGATCGATCTCAAGCCCATCCCAGATGCGACACCGGATCGGGCCAACGCAGCGGTGACTGCTACGCGCGCCGGCTTTGTCGCCTGGAGCCGGACGCCGGCGGCTGCGCGCGCGGCGGCGCTGGAGCAGGCTGCGCATCTTTTGGAGAGCCGCAGGGCCCATTTCATCGCGCTGCTACAAGCGGAGGGCGGCAAGACGCTGGACGACGCGCTGTCGGAGCTGCGCGAGGCCGCCGATTTCTGCCGCTATTATGCCGCGCAGGGCCGCAAATTGTTCGGCGTTGACGCGGCCATGCCCGGTCCGACCGGCGAGAGCAATGCGCTCGCCATGCGCGGCCGCGGCGTCTTCGTCGCGATCTCGCCGTGGAATTTTCCGCTCGCGATCTTCCTCGGCCAGGTCACAGCGGCGCTGATGGCCGGCAACAGCGTTGTCGCAAAGCCTGCCGAGCAGACGCCGCGCATCGCGCGCGAGGCCGTAGCCCTGCTGCACGAGGCTGGCATCCCCAAGAGCGCGCTGCATCTCGTCACTGGCGACGGCCGCATCGGTGCCGCGCTGACCGCGCATGCCGACATCGCGGGAATTGTCTTTACCGGCTCGACCGAGGTTGCTCGCAGCATCAACCGCGCGCTCGCCGCCAAGGACGGACCGATCGTGCCGCTGATCGCGGAGACCGGCGGCATCAACGCCATGATTGCGGACGCGACCGCGCTGCCCGAACAGGTCGCCGACGATGTCGTGACCTCTGCCTTCCGTTCCGCCGGCCAGCGCTGTTCGGCGCTGCGGCTCTTGTTCGTGCAGGAGGACGTCGCCGACCGCATGATCGAGATGATCGCGGGCGCGGCGCGCGAGCTCAGAATCGGCGACCCAAGCGATGTCGCGACCCATGTCGGGCCGGTGATCGATCGCGAGGCCAAGCAGCGTCTCGATGCACACATCGCGCGAATGAAGGGCGAGGCGCGGCTGCACTTTGCAGGGCACGCACCGGAGGGCTGCTTCGTCGCGCCGCACATCTTCGAGCTCAAAGAAGCCAGCCAGCTCACCGAGGAGGTGTTTGGGCCGATCCTGCATGTCGTACGCTACCGCGCCGAGAATCTGGGACGTGTCCTGCAAGCGATCGAGCGCACCGGCTACGGCCTCACCCTCGGCGTCCACTCCCGCATCGACGACACCATCGAGGCCATTATCGATCGAGTCCAGGTCGGCAACATCTACGTCAACCGCAACATGATCGGCGCCGTTGTCGGCGTGCAGCCGTTTGGCGGCAATGGCCTGTCCGGAACTGGCCCCAAGGCCGGCGGCCCGCACTATCTCGCGCGCTTTGCCACCGAGCAGACCGTGACCATCAACACCGCGGCGGCCGGCGGCAATGCTGCGTTGCTTGCGGGGGAGGAGTGAGGCCCTGCAGCGGGCGCCGTTGCATCCTGCCGAAACATCGGTCTAATGCTCCCACGAGGCGCCCGCGCCAATTCCAGCGCGCGGGAAACGACAAGAGCGAGGGAGCAACGCCGCGATGGAAAAGGGCATCTTTGCTGGGCTGAAGGTTCTGGACTGCGCGAGCTTCATCGCAGCGCCCGCGGCCGCGACCGTGCTGTCGGATTTCGGCGCCGACGTCGTCAAGATCGAGCCGCCCGGCACCGGGGATCCCTACCGCAATCTGCCGAACCTTCCGGGCTATCCGACCGGTGAGCACAATTTCGCCTGGCTGCTGGAAGCCCGCAACAAGAAGAGCATCGCGCTCGACCTCTCCAAGCCGGAAGCGCAGGCCGTGCTCTATAAGCTGGTGGCGGAGGCCGACGTCTTCATCACCAATATGCCGCCGCCGGTGCGCGCCAAGCTCGGCATCACCTATGACCACCTCGCCCATCTCAACGACCGGCTGATCTACGCCTCCTTCACCGGCTATGGCGAGAAGGGCGAGGAAGCCAACAAGCCCGGCTTCGACAGCAATGCCTATTGGGCGCGCTCCGGCCTGATGGACCTCGTCCGCGCCGATACCGACACGACACCGGCCCGCTCCGTCGCCGGCATGGGCGACCATCCCTGCGCCATGGCCTTCTACGGCGCCATCGTCACCGCGCTCTATCAGCGCGAGAAGACCGGCAAGGGATCGCATGTCGCTTCCAATCTGATGGCCAATGGCGTCTGGGCCGCCAGCGTGCTGGCACAGGCAAAACTCTGCGGCGCCAAGTTCGGCGAGCGGCGCCCGCGCGAGCGCGCGCTGAACGCGGTGGCCAACCACTACCAGTGCAAGGACGGCCGCTGGCTGATCCTGTCCCTGCTCAACGAGGAGCGGCAGTGGCCGACGCTGGCGCGCTGCCTCGGGCGCGAGGACTTGATCGACGATCCGCGCTTCGTCACCAAGGCCGACCGCCACGCCCGCTCGGTCGAGCTGATCAAGATTCTGGACGACACCTTCGCCACCAAGGATCTCGGCGAATGGCGCAGGATCCTCGACGGCAACGGCCTCGTGTTCGGCGTCGTTGCCATTCTCGACGACATCCCCAACGACAAGCAAATGCTCGACAATGAGGTTCTGGTGCCGTTCGAGAACGACACCATGCTCACCATCAACAGCCCGATCTGGATCGACGGCGCCAGGAAGGTGCAGCCGCGCAAGCCGCCCGCTGTTGGCGAGCACAGCGACGAGATTTTGCGTGGGGCGGGATACGACGAGGCGGCGATCAAGCAGCTGCGGGGTACGGGGGCGGTGGGTTAGGAGCCGCGCTCGCACGGCATCGTCATCGCGAGCGCTGCGAAGCAATCCAGAATCCCTCCGCGGATGCATTGCTGGATTGCTTCGCTATGCTCGCAATGACGGCGTGAGACCGTCTCGGTATAATGATCGGCAGCGCATCCCGTCCGCCTGCGAGGTCCCATGCCCAGCTACCGCCTGCACTACTTCCCCGAATCCGGCAACAGCTACAAGCTGGCGCTGATGCTGACGCTTTGCGGCGAAAAATTCGAGCCGGTCTGGACCGATTTCGGCGGCGGCGTCACGCGCACCGCGGAATGGCGCAGGGCGGTGAACCCGATGGGTGAGATCCCCGTGCTCGAAATCGACGGCGTGAAGATGACGCAGACCGCGCCGCTCCTGCTCAAGCTTGCCGATCAGTACGGGCGCTTTGGCGCTGATACGGACGAGGAAAAATTCGAGCTGTTGCGCTGGCTGTTCTGGGACAACCACAAGCTCACCGGCTACATGGCGACCTATCGCTTCATGCGCGCCTTCACCGCGAAAAACGATCCGCAGGTACTGAAGCATTTTCGCCGACGGCTCGAGGACTTCCTCGGCATCCTCGATGGACACCTCCAGCACAATGAATTCGCGATCGGCGCAAAGCCGACGGTCGCCGATATCTCGATGATGGCCTATCTGCATTATCCGAGTGACGAGCACGGCTTCGACTTCGCGGCGAGCCATCCGGCGATCCACGCCTGGCTCGGCCGCATGGCCGCACTGCCCGGCTGGAAGCCGGCCTATGAACTGCTGCCAGGAAAACGGATGACGAATTACGCCAAGTGAGGGCGCCGACTACCGCAAGGCCAGCCAGCCGAGCGTAAACAGGATCCCGCCGATGATGACCACCATCGCGACCGCCCAGGTGCTAACGCGGATGCTGCCGGTGACCTGCTTGGCTTCCTCGTTGTGCGCAATCTTGCGATTGCGCTCCTTGTTGGCTTCGCTCGGGTCCGTCATGGGTCATCCAAATCGGTTTAGCGCGTCTTGATGAAGCACATGCCGATGCGGCGCGAGGCCGCGGCAGCCTGACAGGTGAGGCCTTTAGCACAGCTCCATGACGTAAAACTCTTGTCCGTCGTTCCTGATCCCGCATTTTGCAGGGAACAATGCGCCCCCCAGCCGTCCTGATATTCGGTCCCGGCCAGCTCGCGGCCACCGCGGGTCTGTGGCCGGCTGGCAAATCCGCGTGAGAAATCGGGACGTTTGCCCGCGGCGAATGCGGTCAGGATGTCGCGGCGGCGGAGCTGGTCACCGAAGAAATGCGGCGATGCCGGCACGTTGGCGGAGTTCGAGGACTTGTCCACAAGCCAATCCACGCCCGGGAAATGGAAGCCGCCGATGCCGCGGGTCTGGTGGCAGCCGGCACAAGTGACGTCGTTGAGACGGCGCTGAAAGCCAGCGACCGAGCGGACGTTCTGCAGATCGATGCCGCGCGCGGCAGCCTGGTTCAAGGCACCGACCACGTCGTCATCGCCGAAGACGGGAACGTCGCTGCCCTCCCCTTTTCCTTCTCCTTGCATCATGCCGAACTCTGGCTGCAACGCCGAGGCATCGAGCCCGGCAGGTGTCGGCACCACCGCAGACGTCGCCAGGAATCTTTCCGGGATCAGCACCGTGCCGCGATCGAATTCGCGCAGATTTTCGGGCGCGAGCAACCAATCCCTAAAGTCGCGCCGAAGCGCATCGTCGGCAAGGATTCGGTCACGGTCGATTTGGTTCTCCAGCGTCGCTTCCTCGAACGTTTTCCTCGCAGCGTCGTACTTGAACACCTTGAGTAGATAGTCCGAGCGAAAATCGTGCAGCGCCGATTTCGGCGCGACGGAGACCTGGATGTTGGTCTCGATGCGGTCGAGCATGGCATCGTGAGGCGAAGAGCGACTGCCGATCAACTCCTGCCAGTCGCCATCGTCGAGCCAGCGCCGCGCGATCGCGGCGCAGGTGACGGGATTATTCCCGTCCGTCTGGCGCGCGTCGCGCGCCTTCATCACCAGATTGAGCGTCATCGGCAGGCGCGTTGCGGTCTTGCCGCCCTCCGGCCTGCTCTCGTAACGCGCGAGACGGTAGATCAGCCGGATCTCACCGCAGGACTCTTCCGAGACATAGGCGCGGTCCATACGGTTGACGATGCCGGCCAGCACGAAACGCGTGTCGCGCGATCTCAGATTGGCTCGGTCGAACAATTGCACGTCAAAGCCTTCGCCGACGCCGATGGTCTCGCCCGGATATGTCGCCTTGTACCGAGAAATGTAGCGGTCAAGTTCCGCATTGATCGCCGGCGGAATCGCTTTGAGCTGCGGCAACGACGAGAACAGCAGGTCGGTCGTGAGCGGGATGTCGGCGTTCCGCTCCGGCCTTAGCAGGCTCGCGATCGTGAGAGCATCGCTCTGATCGAGCCGGCGCAACAGATCAGGATCGGTGATCGCCGTGCCGCGCGCCAATTGCACGTTCTCCGCCGCAGAAAGCGAGACGACACCGCCAAACAATGCGGCGGCAGCAACGACAATTCGCAAGGCGCGGCTCATGCCCCAAGTAACACCGCGGCGACCAGCCTATTCAAGCAAAAAGGCGCCTCACGCAGTGGTGAAGCGCCTTTTCGAAGGCCGGATATGAGGGCTCAACGCGCGACGATCAGGCCCTTGCTGGTGACAACCACCCAGCGGCCGTCCTGGCGGCGGATCGCATCGACGCGGCCGACGCCGGGGATGGGATCGCCGGGATATACCTCGTAGAGGCCGTCGCGGCCTTCGATCAGCGCGCCGCCATTGGCGGCGTTGCGCAGCCTCCAGCCTTCGATCGTCGGCAGGCGGCCGACCTCGGTCTTGGGCGCGGCGGGTGCGGGCGCAGCCGCGGCGGTGGCAACCTGGGTCGGCGCGATCGAGCCGGTGGTCTCCTTGGCGGACGCGGCGGCTGCGGCCGGCGCGAGGGCCGCCGGCGGCGCGGCGCGGAGTTTGTCGACGGCCTCCGACAGTTTTGCGATCTTGGCCAACGGCTCGGCCTGCGCCTTCTCGAGCTTGTCGAGGCGGTCGTTGGTCCGGTTGAACTGGCTCACGTCGGTCTTGGAGGAGCGCTCGACATTGGCCTTCAGCGCGACGAGGTCGGCATCGATCCGCGCGACGGAAGCGTCCAGCGCGCTGGTATCGGCGACCTGTACCGGCGCCGGGGCCGTGGCGGCAAAGTGCATCATCCCTGCGGTCGCGAGCGTGCCGCTGATCGCGCCGACGCAAGCAGCGATCGCCACCACCGCAGCCATCGCCGACAGGCGGCGCTTGCCGCCGGCTTCGCGCGGCTCCTCCGCCTTCACATGCGGGGCAAAGTCCTCGCGATCCCAGGAGCGTTCCGATGGCGCCATCACAATCAGCTTGCCGGGCTCCGGCTCGGGCTTGGATTCAGCCCTGGACTCCGCCTTGGACTGAGCCTTGGGTTCAGTCTTGGATTCGAACTTCGGCACCTCGATCCTTGATGTCTCGATTTTTGGCGGCTCGATCTTGACCGGGTCGGGCTTCGGCGGCGCCTCGTGGTCAGGGGCGATCGAGGGGGCGTCGATCCCGGCAGCCTCGACCGTCTGCGAGGCGCTTGCTGCGGCTTCGACGGCGCCATGATCCAGGGAGGCCTGCTCGGGCATTGGTTCGCTCACGGCTCAAATACTCCAGTCTAGGTTGACCTTTTGGTAACTTTCATTGCTTGCGAAATCCTTACCTCGGGACCCGCTTACCGAAATTTTAGGAACTCGTCCGAGGCCGAATTTGGCCGGGAAAGTGGAACCGGCGTGGCGACGTGCAACAAATTGTCAGCGGAGGCGGCATTGGGGCGCATTGCGCCCGTAGAATTCACTCGCGAGGCAGGGCGCCTCTCCGACGTGGTTCTGGCCTTGGCCAGTACCGGCGAGATCACATCACCACGGGCGCATCCGGCAGCTCGTTCGAATGCGGTCTTTGCGGCGGGAAATGCCGCGCCAGTTCGCGCGACACGGCCTCGATGCCAGCGATCACGCCGCGCTCGAACTGGCCCGCCCTGAACTCGGTTTCCATCGCGTGGCAGATGCTCTCCCAGCGCTCGGCTCCAACCTTCGCGTCGATGCCACGGTCGGCGACGATCTCGACGTCGCGGTCGGCGAGCAGGAGATAGATGAGAACGCCGTTGTTGTGCTCGGTGTCCCAGATGCGCAGATGCGAGAACATGTCGAGCGCGCGCGCGCGCGCCGGCTGGTTGTGGAACAGCGGCGCACCGTCGAGCGCGCCTTCGACGACGAAGCGGACCTGGCCGGAATGGGTGGCTTCGCCCCGCTTGATCGCCTGCTCGATGCGGTCGAGCACGGCCTGCGGAAAAATCCGCTTCGCCCGCCAATGATGCTGCACGAGGTGCCTGGTGATGCGCTTGATGCTCATGACCTACCAACTCCCCGAGGCGCCGCCGCCGCCAAAACTGCCCCCGCCGCCGCTAAAGCTGCCGCTATCGCTGTCGCTCGATGAGCCGCCGCTCCAGCCGCCCGATGGGGAGCCACTCGACCAAGAGCCGCCACGCGACCACCCTGTGCTTGGTCCCATCGCCGAAAACAGATCGGCGATGAACCCGATGATGAAGCCGAGAACGCCGACCGCCACGGCGAGGGTGAAAGAGCCGAGAATGAGCCAGGTCAGTGCTGCGATGATGCCGCCGGTCGCCAGCGATCCGAGCAGCCGGCCCAGCATGGCCCGGAAGACCCCGCCGACCCCGATCGAGGCGAACAGCGTCACAAGGAAGACCGGCGCGAGGTCGTCCAGATGGCCGAAGCTGACAGTCGGCGAGGGAACCGGCAGCGGTTCGCCATCGATGACCCGCATCATGCGATCGACACCGTCCGAGATGCCACCGCTGAAATTGCCGGTCCTGAATTTCGGCGTGATGACTTCATCGATGATCCGCCTCGACGTGACGTCGGTGAGCGCGCCTTCGAGGCCATAGCCGACTTCGATGCGCAAATGCCGGTCGTTCTTGGCGACGATGAGGATGGCGCCGTCGTCGACCTTCTTGCGTCCGATCTTCCAGGCCTCGGCAACGCGGATCGAGAACTGCTCGATCGTCTCCGGCTGTGTGGTCGGCACGATCAGGACAGCGAGCTGGCTGCCCTTCCGATTCTCGAAGTCGCGCAGCTTTTGCGACAGCGTAGCGATCTCGGCGCTCGAGAGCGTGCCGGTCTGGTCAACCACGCGGCCGGTGAGTTGGGGCACGGCGACGTCGGCGTGGACGGGGAGCGCGAAGGCGAAGAGAAGTGCGACGGCGAGAACAAACGAGGAGAAGACCGAAAGGGCCCACCACACCCTCGCTGTCATCGCCCGGCTTTGCGTCTTCGCTGACGCTTCGCCGGCCCAATACCGAGGTGCCCGGCGAAGCCCTTGGAGCCGGGACCGGGCGATCCAGTATTCCAGAGATGGCGGCGAGATACGGAGAGGCCGCGGCGAGCTGGATTCCCCGATTTCGCGGGGAATGACGGCGGTGATTGGGGCTTGGCGCATTCGCGAATCGACGCGCCTACTTCGACGGCGCTGGAGCCGGGTTGAAGTCCACCTTCGGCGCGGTCGAGATCTCTTTCTCGTTCTCGACCGAGAAATTCGGCTTCTCCTTGTAGCCGAATGCCATCGCGGTGAGGTTGGTCGGGAACGATCGGACCGTGATGTTGTACTCCTGCACGGCCTTGATGTAGCGGTTTCGCGCCACCGTGATGCGGTTCTCGGTGCCTTCGAGCTGCGACATCAGATCCTTGAACAGGGCATCCGATTTGAGCTGCGGATAGTTCTCTGTGACGACGAGGAGCCGCGACAGCGCGCTGGAGAGCTCGCTTTGGGCGGCCTGGAATTTCTGGAAGGCGGCGGGATCGTTCAGCACCTCCGGCGTTGCCTGGATGCTGCCGACCTTGGCGCGCGCATTGGTGACGCCGAGCAGCACGTCCTTTTCCTGCTGGGCAAAACCCTTCACCGAATTGACCAGATTGGGGACGAGATCGGCGCGGCGCTGATACTGGTTCACGACTTCGGACCAATTGGCCTTGATCTGCTGGTCCTCGCTCTGGATCGCGTTGTAGCCGCAATTGGCCAGGCTCAGCGAGGCCAGCGCTGCCAGCACGGTCAGGATCTTGCGCATCAAATTTCTCCCGGTGGAATCTGGCGCAAACTACCAGATTGGGCGCGTGAGAAAAGCAGCCGACTGACGCAAGCCTCTTGCCTATGCCCCGACGACATAGTCAACTCGGATAAAACAAGAACGGAAACGGCAAGGGGAAAGCGATGAGCTCGTTCGAGACCATCCTCGTGGAGCGACCGGAGCCGCCGATTGCCCGGATCGTGATGAACCGGCCCGACGCGCGCAACGCGCAAAACCTGCAAATGACCTACGACCTCAACGCCGCCTTCGATGCGGCCGTGCAGGACGACGCGGTCAAGGTGATCATCCTCGCCGGCAACGGTCCGCACTTTTCGTCCGGGCATGATCTGCGTCCCGGGGCTAAGAATGCCGCGGGCGTCGATTTTCCGCCGATCGGAAATTGGGGTGGCTTTGCCGAGCCGAATGCTCACGGCCGCTTCGCTCGCGAGCAGGAAATCTATCTCCAGATCACGCGGCGCTGGCGCAACCTCGCCAAGCCGACTATCGCCGAAGTGCACGGAAAGTGCATCGCCGGCGGGCTGATGCTGGCCTGGGCCTGCGACCTCATTATCGCCAGCGACGATGCGCAGTTCTGCGACCCTGTCGTCACCATGGGCGTCTGCGGCGTCGAATGGTTCGTCCATCCCTGGGAGCTCGGCCCACGCAAGGCCAAGGAGTTCCTGTTCACCGCCGATAGCTGGAGCGCCCAGGAGGCGCATCAGCTCGGTATGGTCAATCAGGTCGTGTCGCGCGCGGAGCTGTCATCAAGCGTGCTGGCGCTGGCGCGCCGGATCGCGACGAAACCGTCCTTCGCGCTGAAGCTGACCAAGGAGGCCGTCAACCGCTCGGTGGACGTGATGGGCCAGCCCGCCGCGATCGACCAGGCCTTTGCGCTGCATCAGCTCTGCCATGCCCACAATCTCCAGGAGTACGGCATGATCGTCGATCCCTCCGGCCTGCATCCCTCGGTACGCAAGCCGCCGGCGTCGGAGTAGACACATGGACCTCAATCTCAGCGACGAGCAGCGCCTGCTGCGCGAGAGCGCGGAACGCTTCGTAGCCGAAAGCTACGATGCCGCTCACCGCCGCACGATGGCAAGCGATCCGCTCGGCTTCAGCCTGGCCGTCTGGAGGCAGTTCGCCGAGCTCGGCTGGCTGGCGTTGCCGCTTCCTGAAGAGTTCGGTGGGCTTGGCGGCGGCGCGATCGATGTCGGCATCCTGATGGAAGCTTTTGGCCGCGGGCTGGTGTCGGAGCCCTATGTCGCAACCGTGGTGCTAGGGGCCGCGCTGATCGCTAGATGCGGCACCACGGCGCAAAAGCAGGCGAGCCTGCCCAAGGTCGGGGACGGATCACTGAAGCTCACCTTGGCGCATTCCGAGCGCACGGCGCGGTTCGATCTCGCTAAGGTCGCAACCAGCGCCAACAAGACGTCGCAGGGCTGGCATCTGGCCGGCAAAAAGATCGCGGTGCTCGACGGGCATGCTGCCGACGAGATCATCGTCTCCGCACTCATGCATGACCATCACGGACCTTCGGAACGGATCGGCCTGTTCGTGGTGCCGGCGGCGGCACCGGGCCTCACAATCTCCGACTACGCTCGCCTCGGCGGCGGACGCGCCTGCAACATCGAGCTGTCGGACGTGCAGCTGCCTGCGGACGCCCTGCTCGGCGACGGCAGCGATGCTCTGCCCGCGATCGAATGGGCCGTCGACCGCGCCATGGCCGCGCTAGGTGCGGAAGCCATCGGCATCATGCAGACGCTGCTCGACACCACGCTGGAATACACCAAGATCCGAAAGCAGTTCGGCCGTCCACTCTCCGCCAACCAGGTGATCCGCCACCGCCTCGCCGACATGGCGATGCAGGTCGACGAGGCGCGCTCGATGGCGCTGCGCGCCGCACTGAAAGCCGACGCCGAACCCGTTGAGCGCGCGCGGGCTGCGTCGGGCGCGAAGGCCAAGATCGGCAAGTGTGCGCGCTTCGTCGGCGAGCAGTCGATCCAGCTCCATGGCGGCATGGGCGTCACCGAGGAGCTCGAGGTCGGCGCCTATTTCAAGCGGCTGGTCGCCTTCGACACGCTGTTCGGCGGCAGCTCGTACCACTATGCCCGCCACGCCCAGCTTGGCCGTACCAAAGTGCCGGCCTGATACGAGGAGCGCATCATGGACCTGTCGTTCAATGCCGAGGAGCGCGCCTTCCAGGACGAGGTGCGCGGCTTCATTGCGAAAAACCTCACAGAGGAGATGAAGCGCGCAACCGCGCTGACGCCCTCGGTGTTCTCCGATCCTGACATCGGCAAGGCCTGGCAGCGCGCGCTGCACCGGCAGGGCTGGGGCGCGCCGGGCTGGCCGGTCGAATATGGCGGGCCGGACTGGACCCCGGCGCAGCGCTGGATCTTCGAGACCGAATGCGCACGCGCCGGCGTGCCGAACGTCAACGTGATGGGCGTGAAGATGGTCGGCCCCGTCATCATCGGCTTCGGCAGCCCCGAGCAGAAGAATTTTTATCTGCCGCGTATTCTCTCAGGTGACGATTATTGGTGCCAGGGCTATTCCGAGCCAGGCTCGGGCTCCGATCTGTCGTCACTGAAGACGCGCGCGGTGCGCGACGGCGACGACTACATCATCAACGGCACGAAAATCTGGACCACGCATGCCCACCACGCCAACCGCATGTTCGCGCTGGTGCGCACCAGCGACGGGCCGCGGCAGCAGGACGGCATCAGCTTCATCCTGATCGACATGAACACGCCGGGCATCACCACGCGCCCGATCCTCACCATCGGCGGCGACCACGAGGTCAACCAGGTGTTCTTCGACGACGTGCGCGTGCCCGTCGCCAACCGCGTCGGCGAGGAAGGCAAGGGCTGGACCTATGGCAAATATCTGCTCGAGTTCGAGCGCGGCTCCGGCATCGCCTCGGCGAAGCTGCGCGAGGGATTGAAGGCGATCGCGGACCTTGCCGAGTCCGATCTCACGGGCCGCGCGATCGACAGCCCTGACATCGCAACGCGCATCTCCGAGGTCGAGGTCGACATTGATGCGCTTGAAATGACCGAGCTGCGCGTGCTCTCGGCGCTGCAGACCGGACAAAATCCCGGCGCGGTGTCGTCGATCCTGAAGCTGCGCAACAGCGAAATCCGGCAAGCCGTGACGCGGTTAGGGGCCGACGTGATCGGTCACGACGCCCTCGCGGTGGAGCCGATGCGGCCGCTCTACAGGCTCAACCACGAGCCGCCGATCCCGGAGGAGATGCTGACGGTGATCCCGGAATATCTCAACGGGCGAGCGTATACGATCTTCGGCGGCACGTCGGAGATCCAGCGCGATATCATCGCGAAGATGATGCTGGGGATTTGAGGCCTGTAGCCCGGACGGAGCGAAGCGCAATAGGAGTTACGGCTCGCTCATCCGTCATTGCGAGGAGCGCTTGCGACGAAGCAATCCAGAATTTTCCGCGGAGAGAATCTGGATTACTTCGCTGCGCTCGCAAAGACGGTGCACCTGAAATATTAACCACCCGCCTTCGCGTCCCGGATCGCCTGCCAGATCTTCTGCGGCGTCAGCGGCGTGTTGAGCTGGGTGATGCCAAGCTCGGCGAGCGCATCCATCACGCCATTGGCGACGCAGGGCGGGCCGCCGATGGCGCCGGATTCGCCGCAGCCCTTGGCCCCGAGCGGATTGGTGCGGCAGGGCGCGGAATCGTCGAGCGTCACCACAATCGGCGGCACGTCGGCGGCGCGCGGGATGCAGTAGTCCTGGTAGCTCGCGGTGAGGAGCTGACCGTCGGCATCGTAGGACACGCCCTCATACAACGCCTGACCAATGCCTTGCACAACGCCGCCATGGATCTGCCCGGTGACCAGCATCGGGTTCACGGCAACGCCGACGTCGTCGACGGTGGTGTAGCGCACGACGCGGGAGACGCCGGTCTCGGGATCGATCTCGACCTCGCAGATATGCGTGCCGTTCGGCCAGCTCGGTCCGTCCACCTCGCCTTCGGAATCGACGCTGAGCTTGGCGCCGCTCTCCTTCTCGGCGAGATCGAACAGGCTGATGCGGCGGTCGGTGCCGACCACGGTGAGCATGCCGCCCTGATACTCGATGTCCTCGACCGAGGTCTCCAGCACGTTCGCGGCCTTCTCGCGCGCCTTCTGGATGAGGTCATTGGAGGAGACGGCCACGGCCGTGCCGCCGACGAACAGCGAACGGGAGCCGACGCTGCCAAAGCCCATGGCGAGATCAGTGTCGCCTTGGACGACGTCGATCTTGTCCATGGGAATGCCGAGGGTGTCGGAGATCATCTGGGTGTAGGTGGTCTGCAAGCCCTGCCCCATCGCCATGGTGCCGGAATGCAGCACGACGCGGCCTTGCGAGGTCGCGTGCAGGCTGACCTTCTCGGTATGCGCGCGCCCGCCAGTCCATTCGATATAGGAGGTGAGACCGCGACCGTAGAGCAGGCCCTTCTTCCTGGCCGCCTTCTTGCGCGCGGCAAAGCCGTCCCAGTCGGCGAGCTTCACGGCGCGGTCGAGCATGTGCGCAAAGGCGCCGGAGTCATAAATCTGGCCCGCGGCGTTCGTATAAGGCAGCTGCGCCGGCTTGATGTAGTTGGCCTTGCGGATCGCGCGCGGATCCATGCCGATCTTTCGCGCAGCCGCGTCGAACAGGCGCTCGACGATGAAGACGGCTTCGGGACGGCCCGCACCGCGATAGGCGCCGACGGGTGCGGTGTGGGTCATCACCGACTTCACCTCGAAATGCACCAGCGGCAGATCGTAGACGCCGGTCTGCACGAACGGCCCGAGCACCAGCGGGATGATGTTGGCCGCACCCGAGGAATAGGCGCCGGTGCAGCCGATCGACTTGACGCGATAGGCCAGCACCTTGCCCTTCTCATCCAGCGCGAAGGAAGCGGTCGAGGTGAGATCGCGGCCATGGGTGCCGCCGACGAACTCGTCGGTGCGGTCGCCGCGCCAGCGGATCTTCTTGTTCAGCTTGGTCGCGGCATAGGCGACGATGCCGTCCTCGGGATAGAGGTTGGTCTTCTGGCCGAAGCCGCCGCCGATGTCGCCGACCAGCACCCGCACGCTGTCCTTGGGACGCTTGAGCACGGCCTCCGCCAGCACGTCGCGAGTCGAGGCCGGTGTCTGCGACTGCACGTGCAGCAGGAGCCGTCCCGTCTTCTTGTCGACTTCGGCGATGGTCGAGCGCGGCTCCATTGCGGATGGAACGAGGCGTTGGCTGACGAGATCGAGCTCGACCGTGTGCGCCGCTTTGGCAAAAGCCTCGTCCACCTTGGCGGCATCGCCATAGCTCATCGCGCCGACGATGTTATCGGGCGCTTCCGGCCACACCACGGGCGCACCGGGCTTTACGGCCTCCACCGGGTCGACCACCGCAGGCAGCACGTCGTATTCGACCACGATCGCTTCGGCCGCGCTCTGCGCCTCCACGCGCGAGGCGGCCACGACGGCGGCAACCGCTTCGCCGGCGTAGCGCACGACTTCATGGGCCAGCAGCCGGCGCGGGGGCACCGTCATCGGCTTGCCGTCGGGACGTTTGAAAATGTTCAGCGTCGGAATGCTGCCGATGTCGTCCTTGACGAGCTCGGCGCCGGTATAGATCGCGGTGACGCCAGGCATCGACGCCGCGGCGCTGGTGTCAATCGAGACGATCTTCGCGTGCGCATGCGGCGAGCGCAGCACGTGCAACCACAACGCGCCGTCTGCCGGTTTGTCGTCGATGAATTGCCCCTTCCCGGTGAGCAGCCTAAGGTCTTCCAAACGCTTGACGGGCTGTCCCGCTCCGAAACGCAAATTGCCGGGAAGAATGTTCATTCCGTTATGTCCTTGAAATCCGGAAAACGACCGCGGCGGTTTTAGCCGATTTTGCAGTCGATACAACCGAGCCGCAGCACATCAGCATTGCGTGCCACGCCCCCATTGGCCGCGCAGATTGCCACGTCAGGAACGCTCGATGTCGATGATGCCTACATTCACGTCGCGGCTGTCCGAGCCCCGCTTGACAGTGAGGCGAATGGTCTTCCCGGCGCCGGCCTGCTCCAGCGCATCGGTCAAGTCGGAGAGGCGCCTCACCGGCTTGCCTTCGACCGCAGTGATGATGTCTCCGACCGCGCCAGTCGACAAGTTGACCCCGCGAATCCCCGCCCGCTCCGCAGGGCTGCCGGGGGCCGTCCGCACCACGATCACGCCTTGGACGCCAAGCCGCGTCGAAACATCCTCGCTGGCGGCCACGATGCCGATGCCGGGGGTCGGCACGCGACCGTTGCGGATGAGTTCGGGGACAATCCGGTTCACGACATCGACCGGCACCGCGAAGCCGATGCCGGCGTTCGAGCCGGACGGCGATATGATCGCCGTCGTGACGCCAATCAGGCGGCCTGCGGAATCCAGCAGCGGCCCGCCTGAATTGCCCGGGTTGATCGCGGCGTCAGTCTGGATGACGTTGGCAATCTCCCGGCCGCCATGGGTCGGAAGCCTGCGCTTGAGAGCACTGATGATGCCGCTGGTCATGGATTGATCCAGCCCGAAGGGATTGCCGATCGCAAAGGCGGATTGCCCGACCTTCAGATCGTTCGAACTGCCGAGAGCGACCGGCGGAGGGAGTTCGCGCACACTCCGGATTCGCAGGACCGCAAGATCGTAATTGGGAGCCGTACCGACCAGGTCAACCTGGGCCACCTCTCCCGACGCAAAGCGCACCGCCATCTCGCCGCCATTGGCCACGACATGATTGTTCGTCACAAGGTGCCCCTCGGCGTCCCAAACGAATCCCGTGCCGGAAGCGCCGCCCTGGCCCTCCTCACCCATGAGAGGACTAGCCGCCGATCTCACCGCTACCTGGACAACCGAAGGCGACACGCGCTCGAAGATGTCGATCGTGGCCTTTTCGGCCTCCGACAGCGGCCCGCGCTGCTCGACGGCTCGCGCGGCGGGAGTGGTCCACGGCGCATGCTGGATTTTCGCGGCAGTGACCACGAGCAGCAGAGCGGCCAGGGCTGCCGCGGCAATTCCGTAGCGACGATTCATGGGTGATCACCGCGGTGTACTGAAGACAATGCTCAGAATGCTCATGCCTGAGGTGGCGGATCTCGCTCACGCAGCAACGTCGCAAGCGCCTGGAAGTTTCCTGATCGAAGCAGATAGGAATAGGTCGGCTTGCGGCAGCATCTGGGGGCATATTGCCGCGTGACAATCGGGCTATGCCAGCTCCCGCAACGCCGCTTCCACGATCCTGCGCTGCTCGGCCGTCAGCGCGGCCTGCGGCGGCACAGGGTCGGCGACGTCGTAGCCCTGGATCGAAAGCCCCGCCTTGATGCAGGCGGCGAGATTAAAGCGGGCAAAGGCCTCGTTGATGCGCCACAGCCTGCGCTGAAGCTTCATGGCCTCCTCCCAGCGACCAGCCCTGCACAGTTCGTACAGCGCAACGCTCTGGCGCGGGATGATGCAGGCCGGGCCTGCCATCCAGCCGAGACCGCCGATCAGCATCACCGCGACCGGGATATGGGCGGAGGCCGAGAACACCCGCAAGCCATCGCCGCAGCGGTTGATGATGGAGAGCAGCCGGCCGGTGTTGGTCGAGGCGTCCTTGATGTAGCCGATGCGCGGATGCTCGGCGAGGCGCGCGATGACATCGAGGGTAAGGTCGGAGCGTTGGAATTGCGGATTGGTGTAGATCACGATGGGGATGTCCACGGCATCGGCGATGGCGCGGAAGTAGGATTCGACCTGGGCATCGGCGAGCGGGAAATACGCCTCCAAAATCGCCAGGATGCCGTCGGCACCGAGCTTCTGGTACGCTTTCGCCTGCGCCACCGCGTCCGCGATCGAGGTTGAAGCGACGCCCGCGACCACCGGCACGCGGCCCTTGGCCGCCTCGATCGTGGTCTGCACGATCGCCATGCGCTGCGCGGCATTGAGATAGGCGAACTCGCCGGTCGAGCCCAGCGGCGTCAGCCCGTGCACGCCGGCGGCGATTAGATCGTCGCAGAGCTTGCCGAGGACTTCGGTGCGCACCGTGCCACCGGCATCGACGGGCGAGACGAGATAGGGAAAGACACCGTGGAATTCGGACATGTCGGGCGTGGACCCCGGTCAATTGGTTTGCGCCTGAGGCGTATTACCAACGCCTGCGCCGGCGATCAAACCCTGAGAAGGCGCACCCGCGTGCCCCAGGGATCGACAGCCTCCAGGCCGTCCGCAAGCGCCCTGACCCGTGCGCCAACCTTGCGTAGGCGCTCCTCCTGGGCTGCGAGGATGTCGTGCTTCTCGGTCACCAGCGAGAACCAGGCAAGACCGGTCATTTGATCGTCGCGTTGGCCGGCACCCTGGCTCTGCCAGACATTCATGCCGAGGTGATGATGATAGCGGCCCGAAGACAGGAACGCGACACCGCTGCGGCGGCGGGTCGGGTCGAGGCCGATGCTGGCGTGATAGAAGCTCTCGGCCTGCGCGAGATCGCCGACGCGCAGATGCATGTGGCCGATGCGCAACCCTTCCGGCGCACCGGCATAGTCGGCCACGCGTGTATTGGTCAGCGACAGCAAGTCGGGGATGTTGAGCTCGTCGGTTGCCATCTTCACGCCGCCCTCGCTCCACTGCCATTGCGATGGATCGCGGTCGGCATAGACCTCGATGCCGTTACCTTCGGGATCGTCGAGATAGATGGATTCGCTGACAAGGTGATCGGCAAATCCCGACAGCGGCACGCGATGTGCGGCGGCATGCACCAGCCAACGCGCGAGATCCTTGCGCGTCGGCATCAGGAAGGCGGTGTGATAGAGGCCGGCGGCGTTGCGCGGCTCGATTGCGGCATTGGGACGGGCTTCCAGCACCAGCAGCGCGAGGCCGGCCGTGCCGAGCTTCGCGCCAGTCGCCGAGCGCTCCATCACGGTGAGCCCGATCACGTCGCGGTAGTAATCGGCGAGCTTGTCGAGGTTCTTCACCCGGAGCGTCACCATGCCGACCCGCATCGGCGTTCGGCTGGCATAGGTCGGGCCACCGCCCTGCGCATTGCCTTCGGCGCGCGCCGCGGCAGCCGCCGCCATTGCGAGAGAGGCCGCGCCGGCGAGCTGAAGCAGGGTGCGGCGGGTGAGATCGATGCTCATTCAGTCAGGGCTCGCGGAAATGGTTTGACGCCGTACAGCGCAATGTCGGGCCGGTTGCTACACGTTTCCGTGAGTGGGTCCCAATCACATGTTCGTCGGCCGGCACTGACGCTGCCCTGGCCACCCGGCCAGTTTCCGGATTGCCTGCGACATCCCAGATTGAGCACAGCTACAGGAGCCTGCCATGACCGACCCAACTCCTCTGTCTTCACTGTCGTCCGCGCTCGCGGACATGGTGGCGCGCACCGCACCGTCCGTCGTCTCCGTCTACTCGCATCGCTCCCGCGCGAGCGGCTTCGTGTGGAAGCCAGGCCTGATCGTCACGGCCGACGAGGCCCTCGCCGACGAGGGTGCGGTCGAGATCGGCCTTCCCGACGGCAGCCGAGTGGCCGCCGCTATCGCCGGTCGCGACCATACGACCGATATCGCGCTGCTGCGCACTGAGGCCGCGATTGCCCCGGTCAAGCTGACCACATCGGTCCCTGCGCTAGGCACGCTGTCGATCGTTGTCGCCACCAATCGCGATGCGCCGAGTGCGGCGCTCGGGATGGTATCGGCGTCCGGCAAGAGCTGGCGCTCCTTACGCGGCGGCGACATCGATGCACGGATCGAGCTCGACGTCCGCCTGCGCGGTAGCCAGCAGGGCGGCCTTGCGCTCGATGCATCGGGTGAAGCCTTCGGCATGGCCGTGCTCGGACCGCGGCGGGTGCTGGTGATCCCGACGGCGACGATCGAGCGCGTCGCGCCGCAGCTCGAGGCGCGCGGCCGCATCGCGCGCGGTTATCTCGGCGTCGGGCTGCAGCCGGTGCGGCTCGACGACGGTATCGGTGCGATGGTGATGAATGTCGATAAGACCGGGCCTTCGGCCGCGGCCGGCATCCGCCAGGGCGACGTGATCGTGGCGGTCAACGACCAGAAACTGTCCGGCGTGCGCGCGCTGTCGCGGACGCTGGGACCTTCCAGCGTCGGCGCGGTGGTCGATGTCGCAGTTCGCCGCGGCGGCGAGCCGGTCAGCTTCAAGGTCACGGTCGGCGAGAGGCCGGAGGCGTGAGCGAGGACAACGCGCCGGAGATCGTGCTCGCGCTGGAGATCGACGACCCAGCCCTCGCCGATCGGCTGGCCAAGCTGCTCGGCAACGTCGCCGGACTTCGCCTCGTCGCGCCTGGCGAAGCCGCCGCGGCGACGATTGTTGCCCGCGATCCGCGCATCATGCCCGGCGACATCGCGCTGACCCAGCGCGAGCTCGACGTGCTGGCGCTGATGGCCGAGGGCGCCTCCAACAAGATGATCGCGCGCCAGCTCGGCATCTCCGTGCACACCGTGAAATTCCATGTCGGCTCGCTGCTCGACAAGCTGGATGCCACCGGCCGCACCGACGCGGTCGCGCATGCGGCGCGCCGCGGCGTGATCGAGCTGTGACACCACCAATTCACGTCGCTAGTGCCGCCTTGAAGCTGAGCTGGACGGTGAGGCCCGGCGCATTGTCATGCAGCGCGATCTCGGCGCCATGGAGGCGCGCGACTGCGGCAACGAGACTGAGACCGAGGCCATTGCCCGGCGTATAGCGGCTCTGCTCGAGCCGGTAGAAGCGCTTGAACACGTAATCGCGTTCCTCCGCGGGAATGCCCGGGCCGTCGTCGGCGATCGCGATCACCGCGCCGCCATCGGCGCTGCGGCAGGTGACGGTCACCTGCCCGCCTTTGCGGCCGTGCTTGATCGCGTTGTCGACGAGATTGGCGATGGCATCGAACAAGAGGTCGCGGTCGCCGGTCACCGGCACCTCGCGGTCGCTGGCGAGACTGAGCTTTGTGGCGACCTGCTCGGCGGCGGCATCGTAGAGCTCGACGACCTCGCCGGCGATCTCGGCGAGGTCGAGCCCGCGGAAGGCGCCGGTGCGGGCCCGGGTCTCGATCTCCGATATCCGGGTGATGGAAGCGAACATGCCGAGCACGGCGTCGAGATCGGCGATGGTGTCGCCGATCAGCGCCGCATCCGCCTCGCTGTTGCGCGGGGTGTGATAGGCCTTTTCCAGCCGTCCGCGCATGCGCGTCAGCGGGGTGCGCAGATCGTGGGCGACGTTGTCGCTGACCTGTTTGACCTCCCCCATCAGCGTCTCGATGCGGTCGAGCATTTGGTTGAGGTTTTCCGCGACGCGGTCCCATTCGTCGTTGCTGCCGCGCAGGGGAATGCGCTGGTCGAGGCCGGCGAGCATGATGGCGCGGCTGGTGGCGTTGATTTGCTCGATCCGCCCGACCGTGCGCCGCGTCACCAGCACGGCCGCGAGCCCGGCGAGCACCAGAAGCAGCACGGCGACCGCAGCGATCGCGAGCTCGATCATGCGCGCGAAGGCATCGTGATCGCCGGCCTCGCCGAGCCGGCTCTGCACATAGGCGAGCGTGCCGAAATAGACGTAAGCCATGATCGCCGCGACGATCAGCCCGAACGCCGCGATCGCGATCAGCGCGAGGCGGAAGGTCGAGGAGCGGAGCGTCTTAGCCAGGAGCACGGAGGCAATATCCGATGCCGCGGATGGTGTGGATCAGCGGATAGGCTTGGGCATCGTCGACCTTGCGGCGAACGCGCCCGACATAGACGTCGATGATGTTGGTGGAGGGATCGAAATGCAGGTCCCAGACGTGCTGGAGCAGCATTGCGCGGGAGACGACGCGGCCCTCGTTACGAACGAGATATTCAAGCAGCTGGAATTCGCGCGGCAGCAGCGGGATCTTGCGGCCGCGGCGACTGGCGCTGCGTGCGATCAGGTCGACGGCGAGATCGCCGACCCGCAGCAGCGTCTCCTTGGCGATGGTCTCGCTGCGGCGGCCAAGCGCCTCCAGCCGTGCGAGTAGCTCGACGAACGAGAACGGCTTGACGAGATAATCGTCGCCGCCGGCGCGCAGGCCGCGCACGCGATCATCCACCTCGCCAAGCGCGGAAATGATCAGGAACGGCGCAGCGATGCCGTCGTCGCGCAATTGGCGCATCACGGTGATGCCGTCGATATCGGGCAGCATGCGGTCGATAGTGATCACGGCATAGTCGCGCGCGCCGCCCTGGTGAAGCGCTTCGCGGCCCGTGCCGGCAAGATCGACCTCGTAACCGGAGGTCGTCAGTTCCTCGACGAGCTGGCCTGCAGTCTCCGGATCGTCCTCGACGACCAGGATGCGGCGGTGACCTCCGGTCATGACGAACTCCGCGCGACGATCGCCACCAGACTATCCCGTTCCGGGGCTGAGCGGAACTGCCCGGTGGCGACCGCGACAATGGTGCGGTCCGGCGATGCTCTACCAATAGTCTCCGCACACATTGACCCATCGCCAGCCATAGGGCGTCCAGCTCCTGCGCCAGCAGCCGTCGTCGTAATAGCTGGCGTAGATGAAGGGCGCGCCAAAGAAGGCGAACCGGTGGAAGCGATGATGATGATGGAAGAACGCATGCCGGCCGATGAAAGGCCTGCCGTGCCAGCCCGTGCCGGCAAACCGCGGTCCAAAGGCGGCACGGGTCGCGAGCGGAGCAGCGGCAAAGCGCGGCCCGATGGCGGCGCGGGCGGCCATTGGCGAACCGGCGAAGCGCGCGCCACCGAAATGAGCGCCGCCCATGCCGCCCACTCGCATGCCCCCGCCACCCATGCCGCCACCACCGACATGCATGCCGCCACCCCCGAAGTGGCCACCGCCGCCAAACCCGCCATGTCCGCCACCGCCGGCGCGGGCAAGAACGGGCGACGCGACCGCCAGCGTCGCGGCAACTGCCGCTGCGGCGAGGCCTGTGAGAAGCCTGTGTTTCATCGGAAAATCCTCCCTACAGTGCGGTGGTCACACAGCCGCACTCGAAGGTTCAGAAGAGGAGAACGCGCCGTCTCCTTCAACTTACAAATGCGCCAGATTCTGACGCGCGTGTTAGGGAGGCGGGCCACCGCTCTCTCCTCGTCAGTTGCAAGCAGCTCTTGCGACGAAGCAAATCCAGACTGTCCAGTGGAGGCAGTCTGGATTGCTTCGCTACGCTCGCAATGACGACGCGATAGAACTCGCTATCCGCGGAGCAGATCGCCTCTCCCCGATGGGCGAGGAGAGACTCACACCCGCTTGCCGCCGTTCTTCTCGGCTGCACGTCGCAACGCCTCCGCAAGCGCGCCGCCGCCGGAGGATTCCTGCTTGCGCGGCGCCGACGAGGTCATGCGCGCGCTGTTGCGCGAATTGTTGTCGCGCTGCATGCCGGGCGCGTCCTTCTTGGCGCCGATCTCGTCATCCAGCCGCAGCGTCAGCGAGATGCGCTTGCGGGCGACCTCGAAGTCCAGCACCTTCACCTTGACGATGTCGCCGGGCTTCACCACCTCGCGCGGATCCTTGATGTAGGTCTTGGACATCGCCGAGATGTGCACGAGGCCATCCTGGTGCACGCCGATGTCGACGAAGGCCCCGAAGGCGGCGACGTTGGTCACTGTGCCCTCGAGGATCATGCCCTTCTTGAGATCCTTGATCTCCTCGACGCCTTCCTTGAACACCGCGGCCTTGAACGCCGGGCGCGGGTCGCGACCGGGCTTTTCGAGCTCGCGCAGAATGTCGGTGACGGTCGGCAGACCGAAGGTCTCGTCGACGAAATCCTTCGGCTTCAGCGTGCGCACGATCTCGCTGCTGCCGATCAGCGCCTTGATGTCGCTCTTGGTCGCCGCGAGAATCCGGCGCACCACCGGATAGGCTTCCGGATGCACGCCAGAGGCGTCGAGCGGATCCTCGCCGCCGACGATGCGCAGGAAGCCCGCACACTGCTCGAATGCCTTCGGCCCGAGCCGCGGCACGTCCTTGAGCGCCTTGCGCGATTTGAACGGGCCGTTGACGTCACGGTGCGCCACGATGCTCTGCGCAAGACCTGTGCCGACGCCCGACACGCGGGCCAGTAGCGGTGCGGACGCAGTGTTGACATCGACGCCGACGGCGTTCACGCAATCTTCGACCACGGCATCGAGCGATTTGGCGAGCTTGGCCTGGCCGAGGTCGTGCTGGTACTGGCCAACGCCGATCGCCTTGGGCTCGATCTTGACAAGCTCGGCGAGCGGGTCCTGGAGCCGCCGCGCGATCGAGACCGCACCGCGTAAGGTGACGTCGAGATCAGGCAATTCCTCCGAGGCGAAAGCCGAGGCCGAATAGACCGACGCGCCCGCTTCGGACACGACGATCTTGGTCATCTTCAGTTCGGGCAGGCCTTTGACGAGGTCTGCCGCGAGCTTGTCGGTCTCGCGCGAGGCGGTGCCGTTGCCGATCGCGATCAGCTCGACGCGATGCTTCAGCGCGAGCCTGCCGAGGGTCGCCAGCGACTCGTTCCATTGCCGCTGCGGCTCGTGCGGGTAGATTGCGGTGGTGTCGACCACCTTGCCGGTCGCATCGACCACCGCGACCTTGACGCCGGTGCGGTAGCCGGGATCGAGCCCCATGGTGACGCGGGTGCCGGCGGGCGCGGCGAGCAGGAGGTCGCGCAGGTTCGAGGCGAACACCCGGACGGCCTCGGTCTCGGCCGAATTCCACAACCGCATGCGCAGATCGATGTTGAGATGCACCTGGATCTTGGTGCGCCAAGCCCAGCGCACGGTGTCGATCAGCCAGCGGTCGCCGGGGCGCTTCAGGTCGGCGATGCCGAACCGCTTCATGATCTTCAGCTCATAGGCGCTCGGCACGCCCGGCGGCGGCGCCTCGGCCTCGGCCTGGATCTGGAGGTCGAGGATCTCTTCCTTCTCGCCGCGGAACATCGCCAGGATGCGGTGCGACGGCAGCTTCGTCAGCGGCTCGGAGAAATCGAAATAATCGGCGAACTTCTCGCCCTCGGTCTTCTTGCCGTTGCGCACCTTGGAGACCATGCGCGCATTGGTCCACATCTCCTCGCGCAGAGCGCCGATCAGATCGGCGTCCTCGTCGAAACGTTCGACCAGGATGGCGCGGGCGCCGTCGAGCGCGGCAGCGGCATCGGCAACGCCCTTCTCGGCGTCGACAAAGGCTTCGGCCACGGCCTTGGGATCATTGCCAGGCTCTGCCATCAGCTGATTGGCGAGCGGCTCGAGGCCGGCTTCCTTGGCGATCTCGGCCTTGGTGCGGCGCTTCGGCTTGAACGGCAGATAGATGTCTTCGAGGCGCGCCTTGCTGTCGGCGGCAAGAATGCTGGCTTCGAGAGCCGCGTCGAGCTTGCCCTGCTCGCGGACCGATTCGAGGATGGCCTTGCGGCGGTCTTCAAGTTCACGCAGGTAAACCAGGCGCTCCTCCAGGGTGCGCAATTGCGCGTCGTCGAGCGCACCGGTCGCTTCCTTGCGGTAGCGGGCGATGAAGGGAACCGTGGCGCCGCCGTCGAGCAGCGTCACCGCTGACTCGACCTGCTCGGCACGAACCCCAAGCTCCTGCGCAATTTTCTGGTTGATATTTGCCACGCGAGAATTCCTCTATCCTAGCAACGGCGGCGAACCACCGGCCACGGGACGCCGCTTATGAACCAACCGGGGTTGATTCATCAAGGTGCAGCGGACGGCCGTCGACAGAGGATTTTTTATTGAACCGATGCGATCTCGCCACATTCGTGGAGATGGCGAAGACGGCGCACAAATTCCGCTGTCGTCCTGGCAGAGACCAGGACTCACCGCTAGTCTGTCGATCACGGCCGGAAGCAATACCGAACGACGAATCTTCGCCAAATTGCTCCCTGGGGTAATGGGTCCTGGCTTTCGCCAGGACGACGACGGGGATTGACAGGCGCCAAGCTTGGACGACTGTTTTGTCTGCCGGACCACCGAACCCCCAAAGAGAAGTGCAATGCAGACGACATCGGTCGACGCCATCAGGATCGCCACCAAGGGCCCCGGCGACGTGTCCGGCCTCATCAGTATGATCAGCTCAGGCGCGATCGATCCAAGCGAAATCCTCGCAATCCTCGGCAAGACCGAGGGCAATGGCGGAGTCAACGATTTCACGCGGGAATATGCTGTGGCCGCGTTGTGCGCGGCGCTTGCGCCGCGGCTCGGCCTGTCTCCAGAGGAGGTCGAGCAGCGCATCGCCTTCGTGATGTCGGGCGGCACCGAAGGCGTGCTCAGCCCGCATATCACGGTGTTTACGCGGCGCGACGTCGAGGGGCGGCCGGCGGGCATGTCCGGCAAGCGCCTGAGCATCGGCATGGCACACACCCGTGATTTCCTCCCCGAGGAGTTCGGCCACTCGGCACAGATCACCGAGACGGCGAAAGCCGTGAAGGCGGCAATGGCGGATGCCGGCATCACTGACTCTGCCGACGTTCATTTCGTGCAGATCAAGTGTCCACTGCTCACCAGCGATCGCGTCGAAGCGGCCAACGCTCGCGGCAGCAAGACGGCGACGACCAGCGCCTATGGCTCGATGGCCTATTCGCGCGGCGCCTCCGCGCTCGGCGTCGCAGTCGCGCTCGGCGAGATAGCGCCTGACGTCGGCGACGAGGACGTGCTGCGGCGCGATGATCTGTTCTCGTCCGTTGCCTCCACTTCGGCCGGAATCGAGTTGATGCACAACGTCGTCATCGTGCTCGGCAACTCCTTGTCTTCAGCAAGCGCGTTCGAGATCGGGCATGCCGTGATGACCGACGCGATCGATGCCCCGGCGGTGGTATCGGCGCTGAACAGCGTCGGGCTCGGCGTGGCGCCGCAGGCAAAGACGGGTCGCGAACTGGTCAATATCTTCGCCAAGGCGGAGGCTTCACCGAGCGGCAGCGTGCGCGGCTTTCGCCACACCATGCTGGAAGACACCGACATCAGCGCCACCCGCCACGCCCGCGCTGCGGTCGGCGGCCTGATTGCGGGACTTGCCGGCACCGGCGCCATCTACATCTCCGGCGGGGCCGAGCATCAGGGACCGCCGGGCGGCGGGCCGGTTGCAGTGATCGCGCGACTGTCGGATTGAGACGATCGGCAGCTCTGCGCCTCCACCTCTCCGCCCCATGCAACCCTGCCCCCCGCGCCGGCTCAGTTGATTCACGAAGATCCTTGCGAAAGGAAAGGTAGCGCCGCATCAAGAGGATTTTGCCGACATGACTTTGCCGATGAGCTGGAATGAATGGGCGCAGCACGACGGCGTGGCGCTGGCCGCGCGCGTCCGCAACGGCGAGCTGACGGCGAAGGAACTGGCGCGGCAGGCCGCGGCGGGCGTCGCCAAGGTCAATCCGGCGCTGTCGGGCGTGGTCGAGCTGTTCGAGGACGTGATCGCCGATCCCGCCAAGGACGGCGCCAACCTCTCCGGCCCGTTCGCCGGCCTGCCTTTCCTGATGAAGGATCTGGGACCGACCATGAAGGGCCGCCTCCAGGAGATGGGTTCGCTCCTGATGCGCGGCAATCGCGCGGACGCCGATACCTTCCTGACCGGCAAATTCCGCCAGGCTGGCCTCAACCTGATCGGACGTACCACGACGCCGGAATTCGGCGTCTGCAGCTCGGCCGACAATCCCGCCGTCTATGTCACGCGCAATCCCTGGAATACCGACTACACCACTTGCGGCTCGTCGGCCGGCAGCGCCGCGATGGTCGCGGCCGGCGTGGTGCCGATCGCGCATGCAACCGACGGCGGCGGCTCGATCCGCATTCCCGCGGGCGTCAACGGCAATATCGGGCTCAAAGTATCGCGTGGCGTGTTCTCGCTCGCACCGCACATGTCCGATCTCACCGGCCTCGTCTCGATCCAGGGCTGCCAGTCGCGCAGTGTGCGCGACACTGCCACCTTTGTCGATCATGCAAGGGGACCTGCCCCCGGCGAGTTCATGCCGTTCTGGACCACGGCGCAGCCTTATTCCGAGATGATCAAGCGCGATCCCGGCAAGCTCCGGATCGCGCTATCGCACACCTGGGGCGATTACACCGCAACGTCGCACATCGCCACCGAGCTGGAGAAGACCGGCCGCTTCCTCGAAGGGCTCGGCCATCACGTCGACTATGCGCTGCCCGAGCTCGATTTCCGCGCTGCGTTCGCGGCGCAGACCACCTGCTACATCTCGAACTTTGCGGTGGTGATCTCCAACATGCTCGCCGCGCGCGGGCTGGAGAAGCCGCCGGAAGATCTGATCGAACCCATGAACATCCGCATCTGGGAAGCCGGCCGACACACGAGCTTCGCCGAGCGCGCGAAGATGCAAGGCGTATTCAACACGGCCTCCCGCGGCTTCGGCGCTTTCTTCGAGCAGTGGGACGTGATCCTGACGCCGGTCACCGCGCTGCCGACGCCGAAGGTCGGCACAAAGGAATATCTCACGATCTCCGACAATCCCGACGTGCTCGACTGGTTCGGCAATCTCTGGCGCAATTTCGCCTTCACGCCGCTCGCCAATCTCTGCGGCATCCCGGCGATCTCGCTGCCAATGGCGACCCACGAGCACGGCCTGCCGCTCGGCATCCAGGCGATCGCCAAGCAGGCCAATGACGGGCTCTTGCTGCAACTCGCCGCCCAGATCGAGCGCGCGCTCGACGGCAAGTGGAACGGCGGCAAGAAGCCGAAGGTGCATGTGGGCTGAGTGCCGCCGCAAGGAAGCTGGCGACGGATTCCTCGCGGCCCATCCTTCGAGACGCCTGCCGTTGGCGGGCCCTCAAGATGAGGTCATCCTCGCAGCGCGATCTTTGACCCTCATTTTGACCCTCATGGTGAGGAGCGCCGCCTTACGGCGCGTCTCGAACCATGAAGGCCCTGCAATGGCGCGACTGCCATCAATTCTTCACTGCCGGAATCTCCTCCGTCGGCTGCTGCTGGCCCTGCTTGTACATCGTCAGCGCCTTGTCGAGCGCCTCGCGCAGGGCAAGCGCCGCGGCCACGCTGCAACGCAGGTGCGCGGTCTGGACCACGTCGACCCTGACTGCGGCGCCGACCGGCATCAGGAGATTCGCGGCAAGCTCGATCTGGATCGCGCCGTTATGATGGCCGAAGCATGAGGCGCCGTCGAAATAGATGATCGGCGCCCGCTCCGAGCTGGAGGTCGAAATGGTGACGGGCCCCTGGGCGGTCGAGGGTGTTTCGGGGTCGGTCATGGGCGCTCCTTGCGGATAGGTCGAACGAACGAAGCACCCACCATCGTCGCTTCGGCCGCCTCTGTCGAGACCAAACCGGCCTTGCAGGACCGTGCGAAGGTTACATGCGGGGTTTTGCGCAATGCGCGGCACTGGTCTAGAACGTCGCTATGTCTTGCTCATCGACCACGCTTCCCTTCGAGGAACTCGCCGAGGCCATCAAGGGCCGGCGCTCCGATTACGGCCATATCAGCGGGCTCCAGCTCGACCGCTTCGCGCCCGGTGAGGCCTGGTCCAGCCTGCCTTACCGTCCCGTCTTCGTCGGCGACACCGAGACCGGCGTTCTGCATGGCGGTGTCGTCACCGCGATGCTGGACGAGAGCTGCGGCATGGCGGTGCAGCTCGCGCTCGACGGCACGCGCGCGATCGCAACGCTCGACCTGCGGATCGACTATCAGAAGCCGGCAACGCCGGGCCTCGATATCAAGGCGCATTCCGTCTGCTACCGCACCACACGCTCGATCGCCTTCGTCCGCTCCACCGCCTATCAGGAGTCCGAAGACGATCCGGTCGCGACCGCGACCGCCTGCTTCATGATCGGCGCCAACCGCACCAACATGCTCGCGGACCGGAGAATGGATTCGCGCAGCATTCCGACGCTGGAGGCGCCCGAGGATCCGGATGGCCCGTTCGCGAATAGCCCGTTCGCGCGCTGCCTCGGCATTCGCGTCAACGGAGACGCCACGCTGACGATGCCGTTCTCGCCGAAGATCATCGGCAATCCGATCCTGCCCGCGATCCATGGCGGCATGACCGGCGCTTTTCTCGAAACCACCGCGATCGTCGGCGTGGCGCGCGAGCTCGGCACTGCGGCGCCACCCAAACCGATCGGCCTCACCGTCAACTATCTGCGCTCCGGCCGGGCGCTCGACACCTTCGCCGACGTATCAATTGTGAAGCAGGGGCGGCGCATCGTCGCCTTCGAGGCGCGGGCCTGGCAGGACGATCCGGACAAGCCGATCGCCACGGCCTTCGGTCATTTCATGTTGCGGCCAACGCCCGGAAGTGACGAGGAATAGGCGTATTTCACTTGACGGGCGGGGCGCAGGACACAACGATAGCGCGTTCCCGCGAGAGGTATTGGGTTGCGGCATCCGCTCGACATCGTCGCCATGTTCGCCGCACTCTGGCTGCTGGCATCGATGGTGCTCGACGCGCTGACGCCGAAGGAGCTGACGGCGGTGATGATCGCCATTGCGATCGGGCCTGCCATCGTCATCACTGCCGTGTTCTATTATCTGCGCTGCCCACGGACGGATTTCGCGGTGATGTTCGCGGCGCTCTGGCTGATTTCGGACGTTGCCATTGCCTTCATCTCGCCGAAGGCGCTGCCGCATTTGCTGATCGTGCTCGGCTTCGTGCCGGCGCTGCTGATCGGCACCGTGCTGCACTGGCAGCGCTTCCAGCACCGCCACGAGCGGCTACCGGTGCCGTCAGCCAAGCGCAGTTAACGCGGCAGCAGATTCGTCTTCGCAAGGTCCAGCACCTCGTCGCCACGACCGTTCATCACGGCGCGCAGCACCCAGAGGCTGAAGCCCTTGAGCTGCTCGGGCGTGATGGTCGGCGGCATCGACAGCTCCTGCTTGGCGGTGACTACGTCGAGCAGTGCCGGCCCGTTATGAGCCAGCATCTCCTTCATCGCGCCGGGCAGCTCGCCGGGGTCTTCGACGCGTTGGGCAAAGATACCCATCGCGCGCGCCATCGCCGCGAAATCCGGGTTCTCCAGATCGACATTGGTATCGACGAACCCCGCGGCCTTCATCTCCAGCGCGACGAAGCCGAGCACGCCGTTGTTGAAGACGACTACCTTCACCGGCAGCTTCATCTGCGTCAGGGTGATCAGATCGCCCATCAGCATGGTGAAGCCGCCGTCGCCCGACAGTGAGATCACCTGGCGGCCGGGTTGGGAAGCCTGCGCGCCGATCGCCTGCGGCATGGCATTGGCCATCGAGCCGTGCACGAAGGAGCCGATCAGCCGACGGCGGCCGTTCATGTCGAGATAGCGCGCGGCCCACACCGTGGGCGTGCCGACGTCGGCGGTGAACACGGCATCGTCGGACGCATGGTCGCTGATGACTTTTGCCAGATATTGCGGATGGATCGGCTTGGCTCCCGGCGTCCCCCTGGCGAGCTGGTCGAGACCCTCGCGCGCCTTCTTGTAGTGCGCGAGGGCATCGTCGAGATGCCTGCGCTGCGTCTTGGTCTTCAAGAGCGGCAGCAGCGCCTCGATGGTCAGCCGGACATCGCCGACGAGGCCGAGATCGATCTTGCAGCGCCGGCCGAGATTTTCGGGGCGGATGTCGATCTGCGCGACCTGGCAGTCGGTCGGGAAGAACTGCTTGTAGGGGAAATCGGTGCCGAGCATCACCAGCGCGTCGCAGGCGTGCATGGCCGCGTAGCCCGAGGAAAAGCCGATGAAGCCGGTCATTCCGACGTCGTAGGGATTGTCGTATTCGACATGCTCCTTACCACCGAGCGCGTGCACGATCGGGCTCTTGAGCGTTTCGGCAAACTGCATCAGCGGCGCATGCGCGCCGGCGCAGCCACGACCGCAGAACAAGGTGATGCGTTCGGCACCGTTCAAGAGATCCGCGAGCGCTTGCAACTCACCCGTCTGTGGCACGACCTTCGGCGCTGCCGGCGTAAGCCCGCGCGTCGTCGACTGCGCGCGCTTCGGCGGGCTGCGAAAAGCGACATCGCCGGGCATGGCGACGACGGCGACACCGCGCAGGCCGACCGCCGCACGGATCGCATTCTCCAGCACGTAAGGAAGCTGGCTAGGGTCGGAGACCAGCGCGCAATAATGGCTGCATTCGCGGAACAGGCTTTGCGGATGCGTTTCCTGGAAATAGCCGCCGCCGATCTCGGCCGAGGGGATCTGCGCCGCGATTGCCAGCACCGGAACGCGACTGCGATGCGCGTCGAACAGGCCGTTGATCAGATGCAGATTGCCGGGGCCGCAGGAGCCGGCGCACACCGCAAGGCTTCCCGTCATCTCGGCTTCGCCGGCGGCGGCAAACGCCGCGACCTCTTCGTGCCGGACATGGATCCAGTCGATGGTGCCGCGGCGGCGCAGCGCCTCGGTGAGGCCGTTCAGGCTATCGCCGACGATGCCATAGATGCGCTTGACGCCGGCCTGTTCGAGCGTCGCCACGAACAGATCGGCTATGTTGTTGATCGCCATGTCGGTCTCCTGAACTCGCTGGTGCAGCAAGATAGGATAACGCAGGACCGTGACGGCATCACGGCTTGTTTATTGGCGGCTCAGGCTTGCGCAATCGCCCGATCGTACGCCGCGATCGTCAACTTTGCGCGAGCGGCAACGTCCGTCGCCGTCATGCCGGGCTTGTAGAGGCTTGAGCCGAGCCCGAACGCCGTCACGCCGCCCTTGATGTATTCGGCAAAATTCTGGTCGGAGACACCGCCGACAGCGGCGATCATCACGCCGGCCGGCAGCACGGCGCGGATCGCGGCGATGCCGGACGCGCCGAGCACGCTCGCCGGAAAGAACTTCAGGCTCGATGCGTCGGCGCGCGCCGCCAGAAGCGCTTCGGTCGGCGAGAACACGCCGGGCATCGTCACCATGCCGTGCTGATGCGCGCGCGCCAGCACTCCGGTATCGACATTCGGCGAGACCATCAGCTTGCCGCCGACGTCGTTGAGACGATCGACGTCTGCGGCCGTCAGCACAGTGCCGGCGC
Source organism: Bradyrhizobium sp. 153 (assembly GCF_023073835.1). NCBI lineage: Bacteria > Pseudomonadati > Pseudomonadota > Alphaproteobacteria > Hyphomicrobiales > Nitrobacteraceae > Bradyrhizobium > Bradyrhizobium sp. 153. The sequence goes on from NZ_JADPKH010000083.1 coordinate 92,011, forward strand.
CGATCAACACGCCGGCGGGCGCGAGCTTCGCGGCGGTCCCGATCGAGCGGAACGGATCTGGCGAGTTCAGCGGGATCTCGATCGCGGTCATGCCAGCCTCGATCAGCACGCCGACGATCGCCTCGGTTTCCTCCGGTTTGACGCCGCGCAGGATCGCGACCAGCGGACGCTTCATCGGCGGAAAGGCAACGCTCATTTCAAGATTCCTCTCATTTCATCCAGATCGCGGCGGCCGCCATCGAAAGACCGCGGCGAACGGCTTCATCGGCGTCAATCGGCTGCACGGTGACTGCTAACGCCTCGAAGGCGAGCCGATACAGCGTCGCGAGCCGGCCGGAGGCAATCAGCGTGACGCCGGCTTTCGGGACGGCGCCCGAAAGGCCCGCTGCGAGCTCAACGCCAATGAGGGTACCCGATACCGTTTCGCGCGCCGCGGCCGGCGTGCCGCCGAACAGGAGCTGCCGCGAGCGCGCGGTGAACAGAAGATTGGCGGCGAAGGCCGGCGCCTTGAATGCAGCAACCACCGCCGCCTTGAAGCTTGCGACGTCCTCGGCGTCATCGGCTCCGACGACCGCGAGCGACAGGATCGTCTCGCGCGAGACGACACTGAAGAGCTCGCCGGTCATGAAGGTCGAGAAGTGCTCGACAATGCCACCCTTCACGCGGACCCATTTCGAATGCGTGCCGGGCATGCAGACCAGCGCCTCGCCGGCGGCATCGAGTCCGAGCGCGCCGAGCAATTGCGTCTCCTCGCCGCGCATCACGTCCGGCGTGTTTGCATCGCGCTGCGCGATGCCCGGCAGGATGCGGATGTCGCGCAGCTCGCCCGGTACGAGCGCAGCCTGCTTCAGGATGGCGGCAAGTGGCGCCGGCGTGTCGACATAGCCGGTCTCGACCCAGCCCGTCTTGGCGCCGGCCATGCCGCAGACGAGAACCGGCAGATGATCCGGCGCTTCGACGGCTGCAAGATGCGATTGCAGCACGGCAGGGAAGCCGGTCTTGGCCGCAGCCAGCATGCCCTCGCCGCTGCGGCGTTCCGCCAGCACCTGACCGGCACGATCGATCAGCCAGAGCCGAAAGCTGCTGGTGCCCCAGTCCACCGCGGCGTAGGCGGGTTCGGTCATTCGAAACTGTCCTCGTCTTGCAGCTAAGACGTCGTCTCGCGACAATGAGACGACATGTTGCAAGTCTGTGCCGAGATACCGGCGATTGCGAGGGCAAACCAGCCCTTTCTCATCGATTTGAAGCCCCGCCGCGCTGGCACACCGCTTGCTGAAGCTTCGCCACTCAACTCCGTCAACGCGCAACAAGACGCGTCAACATCAGATGAGGAAACCCATGGAGATCGGCTATTTCACGATGCCCTCGCATCCGCCGGAGTGCGGCCTGAAGGAAGGGAACGACTGGGACCTGCAGGTCATGCGCTGGCTCGACGAGCTCGGTTATCAGGAGGCCTGGGTCGGCGAGCACCACACCGCGCCCTGGGAACCCAACCCGACGCCGGATCTTCTAATCGCACAGGCGCTGATGCAGACCAAGAATCTTCGCATCGGACCGGGCGGCTTCCTGCTGCCCTACCATCACCCGGCCGAGCTCGCCAATCGCGTCGCGATGCTCGATCATCTCTCCGAGGGCCGTCTCAATTTCGGCGTCGCGGCGAGCGGCCTGCCGAGCGACTGGGCGATGTTCAACGTCGACGGCATGAGCGGGCAGAACCGCGACATGACCCGCGAGGCGCTGGAGATCATCCTGAAGCTGTGGACCGAGCCGGCGCCCTTCACCCACAAGGGCAAGTTCTGGACGGTGACCAAGCCTGACACGATGTTCGACTTCCTCAAGCCTCACATCAAGCCGTTCCAGGCGCCGCATCCGCCGATCGGCGTCGCCGGGCTTTCCAAGAATTCGGACACGCTAAAACTGGCGGGCGAGCGCGGATTCATTCCGATGAGCCTCAACCTCAACCCGGCCTATGTCTCGAGCCATTGGGATTCGGTCGAGATCGGCGCCGCCAAGACCGGACGCAAACCGAACCGACAGGACTGGCGGCTGGTGCGAGAAGTGTTCGTTGCCGATACCGACGAGGAAGCCTGGAAGCTCTCGACCGGCGACATGATGGGCCGGATGATGAGCGAATACTTCCTGCCGCTGCTCGGCCATTTCGGCTTCAAGGACTACCTCAAGCACGCGCCTGACGTGCCCGACAGCGACGTCACCGTCGAATATTGCGCCAAGCGGAACTGGATCGTCGGCTCGCCGGCGACCGTCGCCGAGAAGATCGAGAAGATCTACGACGAGGTCGGCGGCTTCGGCGTCCTCCTGGTGTTCGGCTTCGACTACAAGCACAAGGCCGAAGCCTGGCATCATTCGCTGTCGCTGCTGAAAAACGAGGTGATGCCGCGCCTGACGCATCTCGGCTCGGCGCGCAAGGCGGCTTGACCCGGTATGGGTGCGGCGCGATCGTGCCGCACCCACCCAATCTCGGAGATTTCCGCGTGACGGTCGACGCCAAGGATTTCAAGCAGGCGATGCGCCAATGCGCCGGCGCGGTTGCGCTGGTGACGGTCGGCGCCCAGCACGGCAAACGCACCGGACTGACCGTGACGTCGGCCTGCTCGCTCTCTGACAATCCGCCGTCGCTGATCGTCTGCGTCAACCGTAGCGCCAGCGCACACGGGCGCATCCGCGAGGAAGGCGCATTTGCAATCAACTTCCTGCACGAGGATCACGCCCTGCTGGCGCTGACTTTCAGCGGCCAGAAAGGCGTCAACGGCGACGACCGCTTCGCTTTCGGACAATGGACGCGAGGCAAGACCGGCGCGCCGGTGCTGACGGACGCGGTCGCGGCTTTCGACTGCGTGCTGGCGCAGGAGTTCGAGACGAAGACGCATTCGATCTTCATCGGCGAGGTGCGCGGCGTGTCGCATGCGGATGCCGCCAAGCCGCTGGTCTATCTGCGCGGTAATTTTCACAGGCCGCAGGAGATCCGCGAGGGCGTGACGATTGGCGACATCGATGCACGGCATCTGAGCTGGACGGATTTTTCGTGACGGCGGCAGTGGCGGTGTGCTCTCTCGCCCCGCTCGCGGGAGCGGCTCGTTTTCTCGACACTACTGCGTCGTCTCGATCTTCAGCAGCTTGATCTTGCGATAGAGCGTCGCGCGGCTGAGCTTCAGCGCGCGTGCTGCCTCGGTGACGCGACCACCCTGCCTGCGCAGCGCCTCGACGATCGTGGCGCGCTCGGCCGCTTCGAGATCCGGCTCCGCCTTTCCGAACCGCGGCAAATCGAGATCGGCATCGGTGATGACACCGTCCTCCGCGGTGCAGCCGGCAAGCCGCAGCACGTGGCGGAGTTGGCGCATGTTGCCGGGGAACGGATAGGCCACGAGCTGCGACCAGGCTTCATCCGAGACTCGGCAGTTCGGCGCCTCCTCGCGTGCGATCTGCCGAATGACGTCGTCGCGGTCGGCGCGCTCACGCAACGCCGGCAATCGCACCTCCATGCCGCGCAGGCGGAAATAGAGGTCGGCGCGGAAGGCGCCCTCCTCGGCCATGCGGCCGAGATCGCGGTGGGTGGCGCTGATCAGGCGGATGTCGACGGCGACAGGCTTGAGCGCGCCGAGCGGCCAGACCTCGCGGTTTTCCAGCACGCGCAGCAAGCGGGTCTGGAGCGCGATCGGCATGTCGCCGATCTCGTCCAGGAACAGCGTGCCGCCATCGGCCTGCACGATCAGGCCTTTCGAGCCGTCGCGCCGCGCGCCGGTGAAGGCGCCGGCCTCGTAGCCGAACAGCTCGGCGTCGATCAGGCTCTCCGGCATCGCCGCGCAGTTCAGCGCGACATAATTGTTGCGCGCGCGGTTGCTGGCCGCATGAATGGCGCGCGCGAACACGTCCTTGCCGACGCCGGTCTCGCCATGCAGCAGCACCGGCAGATTGTGGTCACTGACGCGCTTGAGCCGTTTCACGCTTCTGATCAGTCCGGGGTCGCCACCGGCGAGCCGGTGCAGCGCGACGAAGCGATCGACGGAGCCGTCGCCGCGCGGGGCCGGCCGACGCGCCCTCGCACGCAACGGCGGCGCGACACGGCCCCGGCCTAACGGACTGCCGTCGGCCCGGCGCAGCTCGACGATCTCGTCCGCGCCGCGCGCTGCGTGACGAACGAACCTGACATAGCGTGATAGATCGATGCCGGACGCGATCATGCCGTCGGTCAGGCCCAGCAGCGCACGCGCCGAACGGCAGGCGCCGACGATGCGCCGATCATCGTCATAGGCGAGCAGGCCGCGGCCGCCGTCTCCAGGCACGGTCGCAACCCAGGCGTCGCGGAAATGACCGCGGAAGATCGCGTCCTCCATTCGCCGCGCCGCAGCCATCGTCACCGCGAGCGCAAGCTGATGCGCGGCGCGGCTGAGGTCATCACGACACGACGTGATGTTGACGGCGCCAGCAATGCGACCCGCTTGGTCGAACAAGGGCGTCACCGCGCAGGAGAAGATGCTCCACTGCTCGCGAAAATGCTCGTCCCGATGCACCAGGATCGGTTTCTGCTCCGCAAGGCAGGTGCCGAGTCCGTTGGTGCCTTCGAAGGCCTCCGAAAAATTGGAGCCGGTGTAGACCTTCCAGCGCAGGAAGATGTCGGCGTCGGCCTCGCCCGGCAACCGGCTTAACAGCATGGTCGCGCTCGCGTCCGCGAGATTGACGCAATAGCCGGCCTCGCGCAGCACCGTGGCGAGATCGTCGAGCTCGGGCGTTGCGAGCCTGATCGTCTCCTCCATCGGCTCGGCAACGTGACGGATCTCGGCTTCGGTCAGCGTCTGCGGCGGCCCGCGGCGGGCGGGATCGAGCTTGTGATTGACCAGGCAGCGCCGCCAGGAATTGGCAATCCGCGAAGAGGCATCGACGTCGGCCACGTGATTGGCGACGGACAAGACACGGGCGACATGGTTCGAGGCCGAAAGGCTGGCCATCGCGGACGTCTCCACCCTGTATTATTGTGCAAAGTCTGGCACTGCGGGCGGGGATGTCAATCGGGAACCGGGAACGTACGCGGCGCGGTCAAAATTGCTGCACCGCGCTCACCACGTATCGATGCACGGCCGCTTCTTGCCCGTCCGCGCGGGCGGCTTCGGCACTGAGCGCAGGCCCGCCATGATCCAGCGCCGCGTCTCGGCGGGGTCGATGACGTTGTCGATCTCGAACACCGAGGCAATCGAAACTGCCTTGCCGTTGGCATAGAGCTCGGCGACCTTGTTGCGGTAGTAGGTCTCGCGCTCTGCGGGATCGGCGATCGCCTCCATCTCCTTGCGGAAGCCGAGACGGACATAGCCCTCCAGCCCCATGCCGCCAAACTCGCCGGTCGGCCAAGCCGCGGTGAAGAACGAGGCGTGGAAGCCGCCGCCGATCATCGACTGCGCGCCGAGCCCGTAGCCCTTGCGCAGCACGACGCCGAATAAAGGCACGGTGAGGCTGGCGCCGGTCACGAACATGCGCGAGACGTGGCGCACGATCGCGGTCTTCTCCGCTTCCGGGCCGACCATGAAGCCGGGTGTGTCGCAGAGCGAGACGATGGGCAGATCGAAAGCGTCGCAGAGCTGGAGGAAACGCGCGGCCTTGTCGCCGGCATCGGCATCGATCGCGCCGCCGAGATGGCGCGGATTGTTGGCAATCAGGCCGAACGGCTTGCCCTCGATGCGGATCAGCGCGGTGATCATGCCGACGCCGTAGTCGCGGCGCAGCTCCAGCACGGAGCCCTTGTCCGCGACGAGCTCGATCACGCGGCGGATGTCGTAGACGCGAAGACGGTTTTCGGGGATGGCGCGGCGGAGCAGGCGCTGGTCGGCGGCCTCCCAATTCGACACCGCGCCCTGGAAATAGGACAGGTATTTCTGCGCAACGCGCGTTGCCTCCTCTTCGTCTTCGACGAGGATGTCGATGACTCCGTTCGGCGCCTGGAACGAGACCGGCCCGACCTCGGCCGGATGATAGACGCCGAGCCCGCCGCCCTCGATCATTGCCGGGCCGCCCATGCCGATCGAGGCGCTCTTGGTCGCGATGATGACGTCGCAGCAGCCGAGCATCGCAGCATTGCCGGCGAAGCAATAGCCGGAGACGACACCGACTACGGGCACGAGGCCGGACAACCTTGCGAACTGCACGAAGGACGGCCCGTCCAGGCCGGTCATGCCGAGCCGGTCGGTGTCGCCGGGCCGGCCCCCGCCGCCTTCGGCGTAGAACACCAGCGGCACGCGCCAATCCTCCGCCAGCGTCAGCATGCGGTCGATCTTCTTGTGGTTCATGTGGCCCTGCGTACCCGCGAGCACGGTGTAGTCATAAGCCACGACGATGCAGCGCCCGCCTTGCGGGCCGAACTTCTCGGCGTTGACGGTGGCAATGCCCATGACGAGGCCGTCGGCCGGCGTGTTCTTGATGAGATCGTCGAGCTTGCGCCGGCGGCGCTGGGCCGCAATCGCGAGGCTGCCATACTCCATGAACGAGCCGGCGTCGACGAGCTGGGCAACGTTCTCGCGCGCGGTGCGCTGGTTGGTGTTGCGGCGGCGTTCGACCGCGGCGGGGCGGTTCTCGTCGAGCGTATTGGCCTGACGGGCGATCAGCTCCGCGAGGTCGGGACGGATGTGATCGAGATCGATGTCGGCTTCCGCCGCCGTGCTATCCGCCGCGACGTCGAGCGGTTCCAGAAAAAGAATCGGCTCGCCATGCATCAGCGTGACGCCGTCGGCGGCAGCGAGCTTCATGACCCGGCCACCCTGCTCGGCCATGACGAGGTGCTCCATCTTCATGGATTCGATCACGGCGAGCTGCTGGCCGGGGCGGACGATCTCGCCTTCCTTCACTTGGACGGTGACGATGGTTCCCTGCAAGGGGGCCGCGACCATCACCGCCCCTTCGGGCACGACTTGCGCGACGTTCGCCTCGGTGCCGTGAGCGCTGCTTCGCTCGCTCGCGGCAAAGTACAGCGGCTTTGCAGCACCGTCGGATGCGTCCACGAGCTTGCCGATATTGCGGTCGATGAAATCGGTCGCGATGCGGTTGATCCTGAAATCGGGATGCGCAAGCACGGCCTGAAGGAAGGCGATGTTGGTGACGACGCCGTCGATCCGGAACTCGCGCAAGGCGCGCGAGGCCTTCGCGACAACGTCGTGCCAGGCATCGACTGGCGTATGCACGATGACCTTCGCCAGCAGCGAGTCGAATGCCGCGCTGGTCTTATAGCCGGCATAGCCAAAGCTATCGACGCGAACGCCGGGCCCTGACGGCGGCTCGAACACGGCAAGCACGCCGCCGGTCGGGTGCGTCGCCCCCGTTTCGTCCAGCGTCTCCATGTTGACGCGAAGCTGCATGGCATAGCCGCGCGGCTTCGGAATATCCACTTGCGCAAAGCCGATCGAGGCGAGCGTCGCACCTGCGGTGACCGCGAGCTGAGCGCGGACGAGGTCGAGGCCGAGCACCTCTTCCGTCACGGTGTGCTCGACCTGGAGCCGCGGATTGGCCTCGATGAAGGCAAAGCTGTCGTCGGCGCTGCCATCGACCAGGAACTCGAACGTGCCGAGGTTGTCGTAAGAGGCCGCCGCGGCGAGGTGCTTTGCCGCCTCGATGATGCGGCCGCGCAAGCCATCGCTCAGCGAGGGACTCGGCGCGACCTCGATCAGCTTCTGGTGCCGGCGCTGGATGGTGCATTCGCGCTCCCAGAGGTGAGAGATCGCGCCAAAGCGGTCGCCGATGATCTGCACCTCGATATGGCGGGCCTGCCGGATCAGCCGCTCGGCATAGACACCGTCGAAGCCGAACGCCGCCTTGGCTTCGGACTGGCAGCGCGCATAGGCTTCCGCGAGATCGGTGGCATTGTCCACGACGCGCATGCCGCGACCGCCACCGCCGGCCATCGCCTTGATCACAATCGCGGCGCTGCTGCCGAGCGAGGCGAAGAAGGCTGTGATCTCCTCCAGTGAGGACGGCCCGCTGGTGCCCGCGATGATCGGCACACCGCAGCGCTTCGCCAATTGCCGTGCCGCAACCTTGTCGCCGAACAGCTCGAGCGCTGCCGGCTTCGGCCCGACGAAAGCGACGCCCGCGTCAGCGCAGGCTCTTGCGAATGCCGCGTTCTCGCTGAGAAAGCCGTAGCCGGGATGCACGGCATCGCAACCGGCCGCTTTCGCTGCCGTCACCACCGCATCGATGTCGAGATAGGCCCGCGCACCACGGCCGGCGATCTCGATCGCATCGTCGGCAACACGCACATGCAGCGACAGCGCATCGTCGGCGGGGTGGATCGCAACGGTCATGATGCCGGCCTCGGCCGCGGCGCGCGCGATGCGGATGGCGATCTCGCCGCGGTTGGCGATCAGGAGCTTCTTGAACGACATGCAACGGTCTCCTTGCCCGCGAGGCCCGGCGCGGGTCGGCAGGTTCGATGATCCTGCTTCTTCACTTTAACCGCAGCGGTCAAGAGCGAGAAGGACGGTCGCAATGACCGCTCCCGCAGGCCGGAATTTCGATCCAGTCGCATGCGCCGTGACGAGGCCAATAGTCCACGTCACGGCAGACGGATCGGCGACGATCAGGCCGCCCGCACGCCCGCAACGAAGACGCTGACCTCGTTCTCCAGCGATTGCAGCTTCTGCGTCAGCCGGCCGCTCGATTGCAGCACGAGACCGGCGGCCTGGCCTGTCGCCGCCGTGGCATCGGTGACGCCGGAGATATTTTGCGAGACCTGGTCGGTACCGGCGGCCGCCTCCTGCACGCTGTGGGCGATCGCCTGGGTCGCAGCGCCCTGCTCCTCGACCGCCGCTGCGATCGACGAGGAGATCTCGTTGACCTCCATGATGGTTTTGCGAATGCTCTCGATGTTGCCAACCACCTGGTTGGTCTCGGCCTGGATCGCGGTGATCTGCGCCCCGATCTCGTCGGTCGCCTTGGCGGTCTGGCTCGCCAGCGATTTCACTTCGCTCGCGACCACCGCAAAGCCCTTGCCGGCTTCGCCGGCGCGCGCTGCCTCGATGGTGGCGTTGAGCGCGAGCAGATTGGTCTGCGAGGCGATCTGATTGATGAGGTCGATGACCTCGCCGATCTTGTGCGCGGCGGCGGCCAGTCCCTGCACGGTGTCGTTGGTGCGCTGACCATCGGCGGCGGCCTTGTCGGCCACGCTGGCGGCCTGCGCGACGCGCTGGCTGATTTCGGCGATCGAGGACGACAGCTCGCCGGCGGCCGAGGCCACCGTCTGCACGTTGCTCGAGGCCTGCTGGCAGGCGGTGGCGACGAAGCTCGCGCGGTCGGTCGCCTTGTTCGCGGTCTCCGCCATGCCCTGCGCGGCCTGCTGCATCGCGCGCGCCTCGTTGAAGACATCGCGCACGACAGCCTGAACGCTTGCCTCGAACTTGCCGGCAAGATCGGCCATCGCCCTGCGCTTCTCGTCGTCGGCCTTCTGCTTCAACTCCTGCTGCTCGTCATGCATCCGGCTGACCGCCGACGCATTGTCCTTGAATATGGCGAGCGCCTTGGCGAGCCCGCCAACCTCGTCGCGGCGGTCGGTGTAGGGCACATCGAACGCGCTATCGCCGGCGGCGAGCCGCTCGGTCAGCCCGGTGATCCTGGCCAGCGGCCGGGTGACGCTTCGCCCAATCAGGAAGGAGGCGCCGAGGACCAGGACCAGCACGGCGAGGCATAAATAGCCGAACGTCATCGCATTCTGGCGGAAGACGGCGTCGACATCATCGAGATAGATGCCGGTACCGATGATCCAGCCCCAGGGCGCAAAGCCCTTCACATAGGAGATTTTCCCGACCGGCTGGTCGAACCCGGGCTTCGGCCAGAGATAGCCGTAGAAGCCCGCGCCCTGCTTGTTGACGACGTCTACGAAGCCCATGAACAGCGCGTTGCCCGCGGGATCCTTCATCCCGGAGAGGTCCTTGCCGTCGAGCTCGGGCTTGATCGGGTGCATGACCATCTTGGGGGCCATGTCATTGATCCAGAAATACTCGACCTTGTCATAGCGCAGGCTCTTGATTTCGGCCATTGCCCCGGCCTGGGCCTGCTCGCGCGAGAGTTTTCCTTCGCTCTCGAGCTTCTGGTAATGCGCCAGGATGCCGTAGCCGACATCCACCATGTGCTGCGTCTTGGCCTGACGGTCGGCGATCATCTGCGCGCGCAGGGTGGATAGCGCGAGCGGCACCAGCGCGACCATGCCGAGGAGGCTGATGCCGACAATCAGGACCAGCTTGAAACTGATGCGGGAGAAAATCATCGGTGCTCGCAGGAATTGGAAGGGCAGATATGTCAGTTTTATCCTGCGCTCCTTAGCAAAGCTTTAAGCATTGGCTTTCCCAAGTCTCCGCAAAATTGCGTGGGGACGAGTGCAGGTGCACCGCCCGGCTTCGCGGGCCTGCAAAGCTGGCTTGCATCCGAGATTGAAGCTTCTCAAATCTAGAAGACTTCGATATCGCCCCTGCGAACGTTGACTTGCAGAGGGCTCTGGCAGAAGCATCGGCGCAGATGATCAACGCCAGCCGTGGCGTGAGCACAGCCGAAGGCCGGAGCCTCAATGCATCAATCGACATATACCGGGTCTCTCAACCTTCCCGCGCTGAGCGCGGCGGAGCGGCTCTTCATCTGGGGATTTCGGGCGAAAGCACGCAGCGGAAGCGCCGTCCCGACGGCCGCCGAGATCAAGCAGGTGTACGACCATTTTCGCGTCGGCGATGCCGTGCCCTCGCTGGAATCCATCATCGAGATCTTTGCGTGCACGGCGCATACGGCGATCGAAGTGCACTGCCCCACCTGCCCGCGCATGTCCGATAGTGAGCACGGAGTCCTGCGGGCGATTGCCGCGGCCCAGCAGGAGCGCATCGGCGTCGCGCGCGAGCAGTTCGAGTGCTGGCTGCTGCCGGAGGGAGCCGATTGGGCGCTGGCGCCGGTGCGCGGGCTTGCAACGATCTTCCGCGTGGCAGGTCTCATCCTGCCCGACCGGCACGTCCGCTCACTCGCACATGATCGGACGATGGCCGTGAAAAGTTGGTTTGTGGGCAGTCCCACGCTGCACTGACGTTGTGCTGACATTTTGACGGCTTCTAGTCGCATCCGGCGCGGCCTTGCGCTATCAACGTCGCCATGGAGAGGCGGAGCTCGACGCCTTCCATAAAACCTCCAGACGATCCCGGCGCGACCACCGCTGGGATCGTCGTTTCTCGCATATCCACCTAGCCACCCTTCTTACCCAGCACGAGGTCGATTGTGTGGGCGGCGATCTTGCGCAATTGCGGCTCGTCGCCGAATGCACGTTCGAGCACGGCGAGACCGCGCGTCACCGCAACGATGTGCAGGGCTGCGGCGGCGGGGTTGCCGCTGAACTCGCCACGTTCGGCGCCCGCTGACAACGTATCCTGGACCAGAGCAGTGATGCGCGAGACGAGGCTTGCAAAAGCCTGCCGTGCCTCTTCATCCAGCCCTTCGCCTTTGGCCGCGCCGAGCTCCATCAAGCCACGCGTGGTCGGACATCCCCGCGGGGGAGAGCCGGAGCGGAAGTTGCTGATGGTCAAGTCGAAGAACGCGGTGAGGCGTTTGCGCAATGAGCCCGCGCCGAGCGCCTTTTGCAGGACGAGGAGATAATCGCCTGCGTAGCGTTCATAGGCTTGCAAGAACAGCGCCTCCTTGCTGCCGAACGCATTGTAGAGGCTGCCGCGCTGGACGCCGGCATCACGCGCGATGTCCGACAGCGACGTGCCGCGCACACCCTTGCGCCAGAACTGCTCGAACGCGATGCGCAGGACGTCGTCGTGGTCGAACTCGCGCGGTCTCAATGGCGATCCTCTTTAACTGCCGGTCCTGACTTGGCCGATGGTATTTGACAAGGTGTCAAGAACGTGATTTCTTGACAACTACGTCAAAAACAAATTGATCGCCAGCATCGTCTATGCGCCGGCCCGCTAGCAGGCGGTCGCGCCGAAAACCAAAAGGGCAATCCCGATGCCTCTGCTCCACATCTCGATGCGCGCCGGCAAGCCGGAAGCCTATCGGCAGGCGATCCTCGACGGTCTCTACGGCGCCATGCGCGAGACGCTGAACGTGCCCGAGGGCGACCAATTCATGACTATCAGCGAGCTCGCGCCCGCGAATTTCCGCTGCGGCAACGCCTACGGCGTCCAGCGCAGCGATGACGCCGTGCTGATCCAGATCACGGTGTTCGCCTCGCGCACCGCAGAGCAGAAGATGGCGCTGTATCGCCGGATCGCGGACCTGCTCGGCGAAAGCCCGGGCATCCGGCCCGCGGACGTGTTCGTGAACGTGCTCGATGCGCCCAAGGAGAACTGGTCCGTCGGAAACGGCATCGCGCAATTCGCCTGATTGGTACGAGTTGCAGCTTCAGCCTGCAACGCACGCCTCCATGATTCCATCCAGCTCCGCCTTCGAGAGCACCCCGAGCTCGGCGATGAAAACGATGCGTGCTCGCGGCACGCCTGGTGCCGGCGCTTCACCCGGCACCAGCGTGGCGCGGCCGGAGGCGAATTGAAACACCATCAGGCGGCCGGGCTGCTCGATAGTCTCGAACAGACCTTTGGCGCGCGCCAGCTTTGGCGCAAGGCGGCTGATGGCCTGCTGCAAACGCGGCAGCGAGATGGGCTGCTCCGAGGTCCAGCTCAGCGTCTCGAAGCGCTCCTCGGCGGGACGTTTCGGCCCGGGCTCGCGCAGCGCGGGCGCGCGGTCGACATTCGCAGGAAACAGCAGCGCGGCAGGAATCTCGCCATGGTTCGCATCGACGACCGCGGCAGGGACGCGCTGTGCCCGGATGGCCTCGCGCATGCGCAGCCCTGCGCTGGCATCCGCCAGATCCAGCTTGGTCAACGCCACGATATCAGCAACGCGCAATTGCGACCGCTGGAGCGCATCCTCCAGGGAGGCCGTCGGTGCCGTCGCATCCATCACGCAGAGCACTGTCTCTAGCGGCGCCTCGCGCAGGATCACCGGATCCATCAGATTGCGCACGATGTCGACGGGATCCGCGACGCCGCTGGTCTCGATGACGATATATTCGGGCTTAGGATCACGCCGCAGCAACGTCGACAGCGTGCGCAAGAGATCTCCTTCGAGCGAGCAGCAGATGCAGCCGTTGGCGAGGCTAACCACGCCGTCGCTCGCACCGGCGATCAACTCGGCATCGATGTTGATCGCGCCGAAATCGTTGACCACGGCGGCAATACGTCGCCCGTCCGCATGCGCCAGCAGATGGTTCACGACCGTGGTCTTGCCCGCCCCCAGAAAGCCCGTCACCAGGAGGATGGGGACCGGCATGAATCAGCTCCCGATGACGGGCCGGCGCACGGGGCGGCCGGGCCGCGCCGCCACGTCCAGCACGCCGTCACTAATCAGCGGCTCGCCGCTGACGATCAGATGCCGCACGCCTTCAGAGGGACGGTTCATCGCCGTGAATGTCGCGCGGTCCGAGAGCTTCTCGTAGTCGAACACGACGATGTCGGCATCCGCGCCCCTGTCGAGCCGGCCCTTGGCGCGCATCGCCGGCGTGCTCTGCGACAATATCTCCGCGGGGATCAGCGCGCATTTGCGCACGCCTTCGAGCAGCGACACCGTCTTGCGCTCACGCACCCATTCGCGGATGAATTTCGTGAAGCAGCCGGCCGAGCGTGGATGCGAGGTGGCATCATCCGGCAGCGGCCAGGCATCGCCGGTGTAGGTCGAGCCGTCAGGCAGCGTCCACGGCATCGCGTCGGAAGCGATCGCGCCGCCGGGATACAGCACCGACAGGTCGAGCAGGTCGCGGTGATGCGCATTGTTCTCGGTGTCGAGAATGTGCCAGAGCACCAGCGAGGACGGCTCTTCGGTTTGCGCCTTGAGCAGCTCCTCGCGGTCGCGAAAGCGATGGCCGTCAGTCACCCGCTGCACCGAATCATAGCCGGTGCCGTTGCGCTCGACGAACTCGGGATCGCTGAAGAAGGCGGCGGCGAGCACGGTCGAGCCCGTGCCGTAAGGATAGGCCTCGACCGTGATCGGCAGGCCCTGCGCCTGCGCCTTCTCGACCAGCACGCGGCAGCGCTCGATGTCGGTCTTGCTCGATGAATTGAAATGGCAGATGTGCATGTGCGCGCCGGTGGCGCCGGCATAGCCGATCAGGCGGATATAGGCTTCCGCCGCGCTCTCAGGGTCGATGCGCGACATGAAGGCGACGTGGGTGAAGGTCGGCACGTCCTTGGCGGCCGCGAGCTGGCAGACCGCGGTCAACTCCTGCACCCCGGCGCCGGGCGCGTAGGCGTTCAAAATGCCGATGCCGATGCCGCCCTCGTTGAGGCCGCGCGAAAGGCGATCGAGGATGCCGGCGACCTCCGCATCGGTCGCGACGTTCTCGATCCAGCGGCGGTCGCGCATGGCATTGCCGAAAGCCTCCAGCGAACTCTCCGCATTAGAGCCCGTCATCGCGCCGATGCGCGCAAATGCCCAGTTGGCGGCGGCGCCGTAATTCAGCACGCGCCCCTTCCTGGCCTGGCGTTCATACCAGGATGCGACCGGCAGCACGCCGGCCTCGAGATCGAGCGTCGTCGTCACGCCGTCGAAGGCCTGCATGCGGTCGGCCGGGACCGACTGGCCATGCGCGTGCAGATCGATGAAGCCGGGCGCGACCACGAGGCCGGTCGCGTCGATCACCCGCTCGGCGCTGCCGAGCGAGGCGCCGACCGCGGCGATCTTGCCGTCCACCACCGCAACGTCGCCGATGGCGTCCATTCCGCTGGCGGGATCCACTACCCGACCGCCAGAGATCACCAAGCCGCTCATGTCGAAACTCCTCCGCGCTGATATCGCATCAAGGCAGATTCCGCGGGCAACGACCACCTCCACCGAGGCCGACGCATCATGCTTCCCCGGAAGGTCGTTTGGCAGCAGATCACGGAGGCGCGCTTGCAGCCCCGCGGCATGTTGTGCCCGAGCTGTGCTCTCCTCTTAACACCCTCTCGAAAGAAAGGGCGCCGGGAAGACCGGGCGCCGGCTGGCACCCATAGGACCCCTGCGCTGAACGAATGCACACGCAATGCACAGGGGAGACACAGGGCAGCCGAAACCAGGCCTTCCCTGCGCGATGGTTTGACGGCCTATGCCGCGCTCTCCCGGGAGCCGAATTCGTTCTGGCCTCCCTCGCCCTCGCAGAAGTCACGGACACCGCGCCGGTTGACGCCAATGCCGCATCCGCAAGAGCTTGACCGTAGCAACGACGGCCAGGACCACACGGTTTCGCCGCACGCGAGCCATCCGGCTCCGCCAAAAGGCCTCGCCGGACATGGGCGCCGTCCGCCTTCGCGGGACGTGCCATGCTCACGAGGTTCATCTCGCCCTGCACGCAACAAGCCCGCCTTTAACGCCGCCCGCGTCCACCGCAACTCCAGCCCGCGTTCGTGACGACGTACGACCGCCCCTTTGGAGGGCTGGAATGGGCGACACATACGACAAATCCGAATTTCGGTAAAGTGGAATATTTTTGCAAGGAAGGCTTGACGCCAATTTAGCTGTTTTGCCCGACGTCGGTGGGTCCCATCCGAGCCGCCGCCGATACCGCGCGACGGCGCGGCAATTTTTACGACCGGGGCTAGGTTGCTATGCCGCAAGGGTGTCGGAGGGTCATCATTGAAACGACGCCAGCCGGTTCCAGAACTTCACCGGACGCTCGCACGTCCTGCGGCAGCGGACGCGGACGCCATGATCATGCAACCAATCGCGAAGCGGCTCCGCCGTCTTCTCGCCTCCATTGTCATTCAGGGAGCTAGCCGGGGCGGCGTTACGGTGGGCAAAGTTCCCAAAGGTTCCTGTGATCATCCGACGTCTCCTGCAACGCGACTCCCGTCATGCCGTTTCCCGCCGCGCTCTGCTCGGCGGATTTGTGTCGGCAGGGAGTGCCCTCGCGCTCGGCGGATGCGCCGGCTTGGGTGCGACCGGCGCGCGCTTCGACGCCTCGTCCCTCTCGATCGACCCCACATTGCTTGTCACCACCACGCGCAAGCCCGTGAGCGGCGGTCGCACCAAACCCTGGTTCGGGCCGGAGCGCGCGACCAGCATGACGGTCGCGCGGGCGAAGCTGGTGGCGCCGGACGAAAGCCGTCTTTCTCTCGCCTCTGTTGGACTTGGCGATTGGCGCCTGGATCGGGTCGAGCCGGTGTCGGCCGACGTTGCCGATCTCGTTGCGCAGGCTGGCGGAGGAGACGTGCTGATCTATGTGCACGGCTTCAAGCAGACATTCGAGACGGCGGTGCTGGACGGTGCCCATCTCTCCGATGGGATCAAGTTCCGCGGCCGGACCATGGTGTTCTCCTGGCCCTCCAAGGCGGGATTGTTCGACTATGCCTATGACCGCGACAGCGCGATGTGGTCTCGCGACGATTTCGAACGCGTGCTCTCTGCGCTGGTGTCGGCCCCAAGCGCCGGTCGCGTGCACATCGTTGCGCACAGCATGGGAACCATGCTGACGCTCGAAAGCCTGCGTCAGCTCTATGCCCGCTACGGCGACACCGTTGCGAGCAAGATCGGCTCGGTCGTGTTTGCCGCGCCCGATATCGACATGGACGTATTCTCGTCGGCGATCCAGCGCATCGGCCCGCTCGCCGGCAAGATCACCGTGATTGCCGCGACGAACGATCGCGCATTGGCGCTGTCGGGACAAATCGCAGGTGGAATGACGAGGGTCGGCGCCGCCGAGAAGGCTGCGATCTCGCGGCTCGGTGTGCGGGTGATCGATGCGTCCCAGGAAGGCTGGGGCATCGTCAACCACGATCTGTTTCTGTCGAATGCGGAAGTGCAGCGGGTGATCCGCCGCTCGATCGACGGCACGACGGCGTAAGGGAGCGCGGTGCCAAGCCACGCCAAGAGCTTGCTCAAGCGCTCGTTGCGGCTTCGAGCAGTAAAACGGCCAATTTTGGAGTGCCCAGCTCGCAGGCAAATGGCGCTCCCTAGGGGAATCGAACCCCTGTTTCAGCCTTGAGAGGGCCGCGTCCTAACCGCTAGACGAAGGGAGCGTGGGGGTTAGCCAATAACCTCGAAATTTGTCCGCCGCAAGGACCCAGCAGCCGTTTTAGGGCTCATTGGCAAATTTCAACATTCCGGCCGGTTTCAAGGTGCGGGCATCGAAGGTGCGGAGCTCGGTGGCGCCGCCGATGTCCAGTGTGACCACGAGGCGATCGCCCGCGACGCCGGTGGAGACGATCCTGGCGCCCTTCGGCAGGGTGGCGATGACGTCGCCGGCCACCTCGACCGCCCTTCCCTCCGACTTGAAAAGACGGTAGCCCACCGCGATCAGGACGGCGCAGATCGCCAGCGCCGTGGTCAACCCCGCGATCAGCATCATCCGCCGCACCCGCGCGAACAGCGCGGCCTGCTCGGGGGTCGGTTCGGGAACAGCGGTTTCGGTCGTCATGGAAAGCTCGGGCTCTGCGCAAAGGTTGGAGGTTGTCGTCGCCGGCGACGAGGGCTCGGCCCGGCTCGACCGCGTGCTGGCGGCGCACCTTACCGAACTGTCGCGATCGAGGCTGAAAGCCCTGATCCTGGCGGGCGCAGTACACCTGAAGGCCTCCGCGGTCCGCGACCCCGCTTATCACGTCAGTCCCGGCGATACGATCACAATCGACGTGCCGGAGGCGGCGCCGGCGGAGCCGAAGGGCGAGGATATCGCCCTCGACATCGTGTTCGAGGACAACGACATCGTCGTCATCAACAAGCCGAAGGGCCTCGTCGTGCACCCCGCGGCCGGGCACGAGACCGGCACGCTGGTGAACGCGCTGATCGCCCATTGCGGCGCCTCCCTCTCCGGCATCGGCGGGGTGCGCAGGCCCGGCATCGTGCACCGGCTCGACAAGGACACGACAGGGCTGATGGTGGTCGCCAAGAACGACCTCGCCCATGCCTCGCTGTCCACGCAATTCGCCGACCACGGCCGCACGGGCGAGATGCGGCGCGGCTACATGGCCTTCGCTTGGGGTGTGCCGAACCGGCATCGCGGCACGGTGGACGCGCCGATCGACCGCCATCCGCATGCGCGCGAGAAGATGGCGGTTCGCCAAGGCGGCCGCGAGGCGGTGACACATTGGCAAATTCTGGAGAGCTTTGCTGGCCGCGATGGCAAACCCGTCGCTGCCCTGCTCGCCTGCGAGCTCGAGACCGGGCGCACCCACCAGATCCGTGTCCACCTCGCCCATATCGGCCACCCCCTGCTGGGCGACGCGGTCTATGGCCCGCATTTCAAGACCAAGGCGAACCAGCTCGGGCCTGGGTCGCAGGCAGCCCTGACGGCGCTGGGGCGACAGGCCTTACATGCTTACCTGCTCGTATTTGAGCACCCAAGAACCGGAGAATTACTGCACTGGGAGGTGCCGCTGCCGGAGGATTTGCTTCTCCTTCGAAGCTGCCTCAAAGCGGCGCTATGACGCAGCCCCTTTCAGAAAGCCTTTACATTACAAAAAGTTATAGCTGCCACACGGGGACGTGACGTCAGCAATCCTTCCCTTTTCGACCCCCGATAGGATATATTGCGCCTGCGTTGAAATTGACCAACGCGGAACATCGCAGCCCGACCGGCTTTGACACAGCGGTCGTCTGCCTGGCCCGCCGCTATCGGGGGCCTGAACCTTTTGGAGGGCGCACTATGGCCCGTACCGCTGCTTTGCCGGTCCTCAATGGAGAATCCGGCCTTTCTCGCTACCTCGCCGAGATCCGCAAGTTTCCGATGCTCGAACCCCAGCAGGAATACATGCTCGCCAAGCGTTGGCGCGAGCATGACGATCGCGACGCGGCGCACCAACTCGTCACCAGCCATCTCCGCCTCGTGGCCAAGATTGCCATGGGCTATCGCGGCTACGGCCTGCCGATCTCCGAGGTCGTCTCGGAAGGCAATGTCGGCCTGATGCAGGCGGTGAAGCGATTCGAACCCGAGAAGGGGTTCCGTCTCGCCACCTACGCGATGTGGTGGATCAAGGCGTCGATTCAAGAGTACATCCTGCGTTCCTGGTCGCTCGTGAAGATGGGCACCACCGCGAACCAGAAGAAGCTGTTCTTCAACCTGCGCAAGGCGAAGAGCAAGATCAACGCGCTGGACGAAGGCGATCTCCGCCCCGACCAGGTCGCGACCATTGCCAAGCGGCTGGGCGTGACGGATCAGGACGTGATCGACATGAACCGCCGTCTCGGCGGCGACGCCTCGCTCAACGCGCCGATCCGCGACGACGGCGAAGCCGGCGAATGGCAGGACTGGCTGGTCGACAATACGCCCAACCAGGAAGCCATGATGGCGGAGCACGAGGAGTATGATCACCGCCGTGACGCGCTGAACGGCGCCATGGGCGTGCTCAACCCGCGCGAACGCCGCATCTTCGAGGCCCGCCGCCTCGCCGATGAGCCGATGACGCTGGAAGACCTTGCTGCCGAGTTCGGCGTGTCGCGCGAGCGCGTCCGCCAGATCGAGGTCCGCGCCTTCGAGAAGGTGCAGTCCGCGGTCAAGGGCACGATCGCAAGACAGGAACAGGCTGCGCTGGAAGCTGCGCATTAAGCGGGCTTGCGCGCTAAAGGATTGGCGGATCGAAAGAGACGAAAAGCCGGCGGCAACGCCGGCTTTTTTGTTTGGGTGGTGAAGCGCAGTACTGCGGGATCGCCGGATGTGGTGTTAGTGGCCTGCCCTTTTGAGCGGCGGGTTGACTATCGCGGACGCTGTGCAACCTCTATCGCTGCCATTAACAGGTTTGCGGCGACGTCTTTGCCGAAAGTGTTGACCCGTGATCGGACCTTCGTCCGGCTCGCTGACCTCGAAGATCACATTCCCTCCGCTCGAAAGGACTTCCAGTCGGACACCGTCGAAAGAAATGTCGCTGGCCCACTGATATTCCACAGCGCGTTCTTCGAACGTCAGTATTCCCATGCCTGATGCCTATGCTGGATTGAGTGATCAACCTCACCCAACGTGGGTCGAAACCGAGCTTGCCTTGAACCCGCGCGTCCGGTCAACCGACCCAAAATGACCGGGCGACAACAATCAAGCCAATGGACGCACCGTGTCGATCATCCTGCAATCCACCGTCGGCGGCTTCGAAGCCCAGTTCCTGCGCAAGCTGCCGCTGGTCGAGCAGGCGATGCGCGAGCACGGGCTCGAGCCGTCGGAATTCGTGATCTCGAAGGATTATGCCGGCACGGCGACGATCCCGCTGATGGGCCCGTTCTTCTACAGCTACAGCGTGTTCTTCGGCGAGGAGCAATTCACCGTCACCGAACCGAACGACGTGGTGTTCCTGGATTATTTCTTCAAACGCGTGCTGGCCGCAGACGGCCCGCCGGTGGTGCCGCGGCGGCCGGGATTGATCCAGCGGCTTTTCGGCTGGATGTCGCCGGCGGTTTAGCTCGTCCCGGCCGCTGGTCATTCACCTTCCGCAAGCGGGGCGAGGAGCGCACTTGCTACTCCCCCCAAACCCTCGCCAGCGTCGCGAGCCAGCAGCCTTCGCAATAGCGGGCATCCTTGTAGTCGATCCAATTGTGCGCGTAGACGCGATCGGCCGGGATGCCGTAGCGCATGCGCAGCACCTTAACGAGGATCTTCCAGGCCGCGACCTGCGCCTCGGTCGGCCCGGCCGCGACGTCAGGATAATTTCCGGCGAACTCGACGCCGATCGAATTGTCGCGCACGACCTGGCGATAGGTCGACCTGTTGTCGATGTATTTGTTGTCGTTGCGGTTGGCGCCGTCGCCATGGGTCGGCACCAAATTCTCCGCCGCCGCCCAATAGACCGTGCCGTCGGTCTCGACCCACACCGTGACCCCGCGCCGGGTCGGGTTCTTCGCCTGCGCCAGCGCGCCGCCCCGCGCCGAACCGGCCGGCCCCTCGGTCTGGTGCACGATGATGTTGCGCCAACGGTTTGCGCTGTCGACGTCGCGCCATGGTGCCAGCCACACGATCTTCAGGCCGGGAATCTCGGGCGTGCCGGAGGCGCGCGCGAGTTTTTCGAGCTCGGCATCCTCAGCGGCGGCGGGGATGGTCAGATACAGAGCGGCGAGAACGGCCGCGAGCAGGCGGGACATCGTGATGCGGGTCCAATGCGACCCCTGATGTAGCACGCCCTTACGCGAAGTTGTGCGCGGCCTCACCTCGACCGATCGGCTCGGGCGAGAGCGGCGGGGCCGGATCGTAGACGGCAAGATCGTTCTTGCCGTTCTTCTTGGCAGCGTAGAGGGCGTGGTCGGCACGCGCGATCAGGCGGTCCGGGAATTGACCGATGCCGCGGTCCCACTGCGCAACCCCAATCGAGATCGCGATCGGAATGTCGCGGCCGGTGCAGGCCGCGGCGTCCTGACGGCAGACCTCGAGCACGCGGCGGGCGATCGCGGCAGCCTCGCGCAGCGACGACGACGGCAGCACGATGCAGAACTCGTCGCCGCCGGTACGAGCCAGCATGTCGCCGGGCCTTAGGCGCGTCTGCGCCATCAGCGTGAAGTGCTTCAGGCAGGCGTCGCCCGCGGCATGGCCATGGGTATCGTTGATGGTCTTGAAGCCGTCGAGATCGATCACCAGCAGCGAGAACGGCGCGCCGCCGCGCTCCGAGCGCGCGCATTCCTCGGTCAGGCGCTGCAGCAGATGCCGCCTGTTGGCGACGCCGGTGAGATCGTCGAGCAGCGCGAGGTCGGCAACCTCGTTGCGCAAGCTGTCCATTGCCAGCAGCAGGAAACCGAAATTCAGCGTCATCGACAGGAACAGCAGCCCCAGCACCATGATGGCATGGGTCTGGCCGCCGGCCCGCGCCGAGAGATCGTGGCCAAGCAGATTGCCCACCATACGGGCGGACAGGATCGCGATGATGCTGAGGATGACGATGCCGGACAGCCGCGCGCCGGGGCTGACACGCCCCTCCGGCGACAGCAGGAGGCGCAGCGCCAGCGCCAACGGCAAGGCTTGGCCGAGCGTGTAGCTGAGCATGCGCAGCTGCATGTGCTCGAAGCCGACCGTAAAGACCACGACGCCGGTGAGGCTCAAGCCTCCCGTTGCGGTCATGAGACGCCACGAGACCGGCCGGTCATAGAAGCGCTGAATGCCCATGGCGGCGAGGCAGCTCGCGGCAATGACGCCGGCTGCGCCGAGCAGAAGCGGCAGGGGCGAGGCGACGAACAGACGGATCAGGGCCGTCATGGCGCCGGCCGCGCCGACGAAGGACGAGGCCATCCACAATCGCGCGGCTGCGAATTTCGGATAGGAGCGCGTCACGTAGGCCCAGATCACACCGAGCGCCAGGAAGTTGACGACGAAGACCGTCCACAATGTCGGTACGTTCAGCATGGCGCGTGCAGCACGCGCAGCGTCGCGCCCCCCGTCCCTGGCAGCCGTCCGTCCATCACCCATCCCCGTTTTCTTCCGGCGACAATGCGCGAGTTGCGCTTAATGGAGTCTCACTGCGACTCTTGAAAACGCGCCTTTGGTTTTGGATTCATGAACGGCGCCTGGCTGTTGTCGATCGTTAAGCCTGTCGCAAGCGACGGTGCGCCGACGCGGCGATGCGGATTCGCGCAGCAAAATCACCTGAAAATGCATCTGAGCTGTGGATAACACGATGACACAGATATGACGACGCGGGGCAGAGGAGCGCGAATCTGCTGAGTTTGTCGTCGAGGATGTTGCGAGGCTGGCCCTCCGCCGAGCATCCCTCGTGTCGCGTTCCCACCATTAAACCCTAAGAGGATACTATGGCTAAGAAAGCGAAGAAGGCGGCGAAGAAGAAGGCGAAGAAGGCCAAGAAGGCGAAGAAGAAGTAACGCGGCTTCTTTTTCTTTGCCCGGGTGGAGCCTCGCTCCGCCCGGGCGTCGGGCAAGATCGAGAGTTTGAAGGGTGGCGGGCGCAAGGCCCGCTTTTTTATTGGGAGAAAGAAAGACTACCGCTCCGCGAACGCCAGCTTGGCGCCGAGTGCGGCAAAGCCGGCGGCGAAGCTGCGGCGCAGCCAGGCCATGACGCGGGGCCGGGAGATGACGCGCTCGCGCACCGAGGCAGCGCAGAGGCCATAGACGACGAACACCGCAAAGGTCATCGCCATGAAGGCGCCGCTCAATTCCAGCATCCGCGCCAGCACATGGGCCTCGTCGAGCGCGATGAACTGCGGCAGGAAGGCGAGGAAGAAGATCGACAGTTTGGGATTGAGGATGTTGATCAGGAAGCCGGTGACGATGACGCGGCCGCTCGACCGCTCCTTGATCTTGCCCTCGACCGCGAGCGCACCTCGCTCGCGCAGCGCCTGCCAGGACATGTAGAGCAGATAGGCGACGCCGCACCATTTCAGCGCGGCGAAGGCGAGCGCGCTGGTGTGGAGCACCGCGGCAAGGCCGAGCATCGCCGCCATCATGTGCGGCACAATCCCCAGCGTGCAGCCCAAGGCCGCCGCGATGCTGGCGCGCGAGCCTCGGGTGAGCGCCGCCGCCAGCGTGTAGAGCACGCCGGTGCCGGGCGAGGCGACCACGATGAGCGAGGTGAGCAGGAACGACCAGGTCATGATTGGACGTTATCACCGCGCCTTGCGTCGGAAAAGCGATGGTCGGCAACGGCCCTCAGGACAGCTGCGCGATCTCGGCCTCGCGCAACACATCGAGCGGCGCCCACGGCTTGGCCCAGAACTTGGCACCGTCAGGCAGCGCCTGCATCAGAGGCCGCCCGGAGGTGACGACGACGTCGAGCTTCGGATTACGGTCCTTGGCGAGATGAGCGAGTTCGACCCCGTTCATGCGGCCAGCGAGCTGAACGTCAGTCAGCATCAGGCAGAGTGCGCCCGCATTCTTCTCCAGCACGCGTTCGGCCGCCTCCGCGCTCTCGCACTGGATCACGTCGTACCCACTTTCCTCGAGGAGAACGCAAAGCATCTCCCGCTGCATGTGGTCGTCTTCGACGATCAGCGCTGTTGCACGAAAAGGCTGTGCCTGTCCCATGAGCGGCTCCCAATGCTTGCTTCGTATCGTATGTTAAAGGCCCAAATCGGTCGTGGTTCAGTTCCATTCTGAAAAAATGTAAATCATAGTTCCCGCTTTCCGGACTTGGCGAGGAGATCCATGACTGCGATTCGCGGCGCCGCCGCCATGACCGGAGAACGCGGCGAAGACCACGCCGAAGGATGCCGCCCTGCGCATCATCAGAGGCATCGAGAGGAACGAGCCTCGCATCCTGATCGGCAACGACGCCCGTTTCATGGATCTGCTCCAGCGCTTGCGCCTGGGCGCGGCGCGACAGCAGCGCGACGCCCCGTCATTTGCGAGCCTAGTTAGCCATGGCCCCCTCACTGCTCCATCAGCCGATCCGCGAAATACCCGATCGTCTTGCGATAGACCACCGCCCTGTTCCACTCGCGCATTGCTTCGAAATTCGGCGTGCCTTCGCCGTAAGGCTGGCCCATCTTGAAGCCGCTGGTGTGGAGCAGGTTCGCAGTCGAGGCGAGCACGTCGGGAACGCTGTGGCGGAGGTCGACATGGCCGTCGCCGTCGAAATCGACGCCGTATTTGATGTAGGACGACGGCAGGAACTGGGTCTGGCCGATCTCGCCGGCATAGGCGCCGATGAGATCGCGCAGCGGCAGGTCGCCGCGCTGCACGATCTTGAGCGCGGCGAGCAATTCGCCCTGGAACAGATCGGTACGGCGGCAGTCATGCGCCAGGGTTGCCAGCGTGCGGATCACCGGCAGCTTGCCGGTATCGCCCTTGCCGAAATCGCTCTCCAGCCCCCAGATCGCGACCAGGATGTAGCGGGGCACGCCGAACTTCTGCTCGATCCGCGAGAGCAGCGCGGCATGGCGCTGGAGCAGCGCCCGCCCGCCATTGATGCGGCCGGGGCCGACGCGGGTCGAGACGTACTGTTCGAAGCTCTTATTGAAGGTGTGGCGCTGGCGCCGATCGAAGGCGAGCACGGCGCCATCCTGGGTCACACCACTGAGCGCCGCATTGGTCACGCTCGCCGAAACGCCGGCGGCTTGCGCCTCCGCGGCCATGCTGGCGACGAAAGCGTTGAAGTCGCCGCCGCAGCGCGCGGCCTGCGCCGACCCACCGGCCAGACAGACGATGGAGGCGATGGCCAAAGCGTGTCTCAACATGCCGGAAAATCCTCTGAAGAATGAGCGCGCAAAGTAGCGCGCGATCATGCCCGGGAACCGAATTGGCGTCAAAGCAGCAAAGCCTCGCCGTGAAGGCGCGCGAGCTTGATCCGCGTCGACATCGTATCCAAGCGACGCGAGATGGACGATTGTCCGACACTCTCCTCTCGTCGTTCCGGGCGGCGTTTAACGAGTCGCGCGCAGCGGCCCGGTGGCCGCAAGCCCGAATCATGCATGACGCAACAACGTCGCAGCTCCATGGATTCTCAGATGCGCAGGGCGCAGCCCTTGGGACATGCACCGCGATAGTGGACCTCGATTCAGTTGCGCTGCATTGCGACGGCCCGAACAATGAACAAAGTGATTTGGTGATCCAAACTATTGTTGCGACGCGCATCAAGTCGGCATGCCGCGGCCAACGCATATCTGATCCGCCCGCTGCGACATCAACGCCGCCACGATTTGCCTTGCCATCGCACGGCGCCTTCGATAGTCTTCTATTTTAGGTTGTCACCCCCGCCAGCCCCGGGCGACACTGAAGACCAAAGATAACTGACGGCCAAAGATAAACGGCGGGCTTCGCGGCCCGCCGCCTACTGGGGTTCACATCGACGCCTGTCACTCCGAGGCAACGACATCTGATCCGGCAGCCGCGCCGGGCATCCTTGCCTTCAATGCATTGCCGACGTCGATAACCGCCGAAGTCATTTGACTGCGGCGCCCTGATCGACGACAAGCCGCCATGGCCAAGAAACCCGGAACCAATCCCAAAGGCGAGTTCGCCTTCTTCAACGTCGTCTATGAGGACGATACCCAGCGCTCCAACCGCCGCGTGCCCACCGAGCTGCTCGGCGGCCTCGACGGCGACGAGCCCGCCCGCGGCTTCATCATGGAGCAGGACCGCGAGATCGCCGAAAAGAGCGGTCGGCCGCCGCTCGAGATCAAGCGGATTGAGCGGGTCGGGGTGAAGAAGAAGTAGGCAGACATCGGCAGCGCTCACCAGCGCCGCATATTGCAGACAAGCAGCCGATAGAAAGCAGATGAAGCTTCTTGGCTGAACGCTACTGGTAGACAGGCACGAACAAAAACGGCGGGCTTGCGCCTGCCGTTTCGTCCGGATGGATGCCCGGGTCAGGCCGGGGCCTGACGATCGGAATTAATTATCCAAGAAGCTGCGCAGCTTCCGCGACCTTGACGGATGCTTCAGCTTGCGCAGCGCCTTGGCTTCGATCTGGCGAATGCGTTCGCGCGTCACGCTGAACTGCTGGCCGACTTCTTCCAACGTGTGGTCGGTATTCATGCCGATGCCGAAGCGCATGCGCAGGACACGCTCTTCGCGCGGCGTCAGAGATGCCAGCACGCGCGTCGTGGTCTCGCGCAGGTTGGACTGGATCGCGGCGTCGATGGGGAGGATCGCGTTCTTGTCCTCGATGAAATCGCCGAGGTGCGAATCCTCTTCGTCACCGACCGGCGTCTCCAGCGACAGCGGCTCCTTGGCGATCTTGAGGACCTTGCGGACCTTTTCGAGCGGCATGCCGAGCTTCTCGGCGAGCTCTTCCGGAGTCGGCTCGCGGCCGATCTCATTGAGCATCTGGCGCGAGGTGCGCACGATCTTGTTGATCGTCTCGATCATGTGCACGGGGATGCGGATGGTGCGCGCCTGGTCGGCGATCGAGCGGGTGATCGCCTGCCGAATCCACCACGTGGCGTAGGTCGAGAACTTGTAGCCGCGGCGATACTCGAACTTGTCGACCGCCTTCATCAGGCCGATGTTGCCTTCCTGGATCAGGTCGAGGAATTGCAGGCCGCGGTTGGTGTACTTTTTGGCGATCGAGATCACCAGACGGAGGTTGGCTTCCACCATCTCCTTCTTGGCCTGGCGTGCCTCGCGCTCGCCCTTCTGTACGGAGTGCACGATCTTGCGGAACTCGACGATCTCGAGGCCGGTCAGGGCGGCGAGCTGATGCACTTCGTGACGAAGGTCCTTGATGCGGTCCTTCTCGTGATGAACGAAATTCTTCCAGCCCTTGGCCGAGAGTTTCGAGACGCGGTTGAGCCAACGCGGATCGAGCTCCGAGCCGGTGTAGTTGCGCAAAAAGTCCTCGCGCGCGACGCCGTGGCTGTCGGCAAGACGCATCAAGCGGCCCTCGTAGGAGACGAGGCGCTTGTTGATGTCGTAGAGCTGCTCGACCAGCGAGTCGATACGGGCTTGGTTGAGGCGGAGCGACTTCACCTCGACGATGATCTCGTCCTTCAGCTTCTTGTACTTGCGCTCCTGGTGCGGCGAGAGCGACTCGTTCTGGAGCTGGTTCTGGATGTCCTGCTCCTGAAGCTTGCGCAGCTTCTTATAGCTGTCGGCGATCTTGTCGAAGATCTCGACCACCTTCGGCTTGAGCTCGGCCTCGATTGCCGCGAGCGACATCTGGTTCTCGAACTCGTCGTCGTCCATGTCGGACTCGGCGGCGGACTCGGCTGGATCCTTGTCTTCGCCGGCTTCAGTGCCACCGGGCGCAGGCGCGGCGCGGAACGGGGTGGGCGACGGCGGCGCGGCGGGCGGCGCGACATGCGCGGGGGCAGCGGCGGACGCGGTGGCTTCGCCACCCTCGGCCGGCGCTTCGCCGTTCGGGCCGGCGATCATCGCGGTGTTCATGCCGCCCTTGGCGTCAGGGCCGGCATAGGTCGCTTCGAGATCGATGATGTCGCGGAGGAAGATCTTGCCTTCGTTGAGCTCGTCCCGCCAGATGATGATGGCCTGGAACGTCAGCGGGCTTTCGCACAGACCCGCGATCATCGCCTCGCGGCCGGCCTCGATGCGCTTTGCAATGGCGATTTCGCCCTCGCGGGACAGCAGCTCGACCGTGCCCATCTCGCGCAGATACATGCGCACCGGATCGTCGGTGCGCTCGCCCGGCTCGCTCTTCTTGACCTCGGTGACGGCCTTCTGGGTGACCTCGACGAGCTCGTTGTCGGTCTCGTCCTCGCCCTCGTCCTTGTCTTCCTCGCCTTCGGTGTCGTCGGCTTCGGTGACGTTGATGCCCATGTCCGAGAGCATCGACATGATGTCCTCGATCTGTTCGGGCGAGGTCTGGTCGGACGGCAAGACTTCGTTGAGCTGATCAAAGGTCACGAAGCCGCGCTTCTTGGCCTGCTTGATCATCTTCTTCACGGCGGCGTCGGACAGGTCGAGCAAGGGCGAGGGCGCGTCCTGGGAGTCCTTCTCCGGCGCATCCGCTGCCTTGTCGTCCTTTTCCTTGTCCTTCGCCTGCAGCGTCTTTGCCTTGGTGGCCATCCATTGCTCCTCAACGCGCTTCAATGCAGACGGCGCGCCCCGCCTGCCTGAATTCACATGAACCTGTTGCTCGACGCTCTCGCTTCGGCAGCTCTCGACACGGAAAGGGCGGCGCACAAACTTCTCGCCACCCCCAACTTTCTCTCGCCGGATTTGCCTAACGCTTCGTGAGCCTCTTTGTCGCAGCGGATGCAGGTGTAGTGCCAACAGCGGTTGCGCGGATTCATTCCTGACGCGTCTGTTCTGCCTGCGGCCGCCTTCGGGCCAAAGTGCTACAAGACCGTTAAGCCTCGATTAACCCTGTTTCTGCCGCCAAACCAAGGATTTGGCGAGTCTTTTAGCGGTTCCGACCCCGGCCGTCCGCATGATTCTTTCATTACATGCTCTTCTGGAGCCGACCCGACAGTTCGCCAAAACCCTCGATCAGGGCCTCGGTACCGTCGACTTCGCCCATCCGAGCCTTGACGTCACGCAGCCACGCCAAATTGGCCTCGCTGGGGTCCTCCCCCAGGGCCAGCTCAGCGTCCTTCAGCTCTCTAAGTAGTGAATGCCATTGCCGATGCAAGGCAACCAGCTGATGCCAGGTGGCAAGAACGTCATCCCGCGCCGCGCCCTCCCGGGCGCCCCACACCGCCGCGGTCGTGATGCCGTTCTCAACCCTTTGAAGAACTTGCGAAAATCCGCCCTTCTCGAGGTCGCCCCGCATCTTCTCGGCCTGCTCGCCCGGGTCCGGTGAGTGGTGATGATCGTTGGCGAAGGCGGCGATGATGCCGGCCCTGAGTTTATGGGCTTCGGGATGGGCCAGCTCCAGGGCGGCCACCTCCTCCAAGTGCTCATGCAGCAGCCAGGGGTGGTTGATCAGGCATTGCAGGATCAGGGCCTCCCGGCGGGAGATGGCACTGCGCTGGCCGCGCATGATCGGGCTTGCCGCCAGCTGAGGGCTCGCCGCCTGGTATGGACCGGACGGCAGCGGGACGGGACCGGGCGGGCCGCGGCGGGCGCCACCAAATCCCTGGCCACCGAATCGATTCGCGCCTCCCCCACCCCTGGGCTGGAACGGCCGGCCGCCGCCACCTTGGCGGAAACTGCCCCGGCCGCCAAAGCCGCCGCGCCCGCCTTCGGGGGCAAAGGCGCGCTGGAGCCGATTGGCAAAGTCGTCGCGGTAATAGCGCCGCACCACCTCGTCGCGGATGCCGTTGGAGAGCTCCTTGATGCGCGCCTCCAGAGCGGCGCGGCGCTCGGGCGTGGCAAAATTGCCGCCTTCGAGCTCGCGCGACCAGATCATCTCCGCGAGCGGTCGCGCCGCCGCGATCACGTCCTCGATCGCGCCGCGGCCACCCGAGCGAACGAGATCGTCGGGGTCCTGCCCCTCCGGCAGCAGCGCAAAGCGCAGGCTCTTGCCCGGCGCGAGGAACGGCAAGGCAAGGTCCGCGGCGCGGTAAGCCGCCTTCTGGCCGGCGCGGTCGCCGTCGAAGCAGAGGATCGGCTCGTCCGCCATCTTCCACAGCAGCGCGAGCTGGCTTTCGGTGAGCGCAGTGCCGAGCGGCGCGACGGTGCCTGCGAAGCCCGCGGTGACCATGGCGATGACGTCGACATAGCCTTCGACCACGATCAGGGCGCCGCCGTCATGGGTGGCTTTGCGCGCGGTCTGGTGGTTGTAGAGATTGTCGCCCTTGTGGAAGAGCGGCGTCTCCGGCGAGTTCAGATATTTGGCCGGAACGTCCTTCTCCAGCGCGCGCCCGCCGAAGGCGATGACGCGGCCGCGCAAATCCGTGATCGGAAACATCACGCGGTCGCGGAAGCGGTCGTACGGCACCGGAATGTCGTCGCCGGCGACGAGCAGGCCGGTCTCGACCATGTCGTCAACGGACACGCCAAGCTTGCCAAGATGCTCCTTCAGCGCGAAGCGGTCGGGCGGCGCATAGCCGAGGCGGAACTGCAATTGCGTCGCCGGCGAGATGGCGCGATCGGCCAGATAGCCGCGCGCTTTGGCACCTAAGCGCGACGCCAGCGTCTCGGCGAAGAATTTTGCTGCAAGATCCATGACGTCATGCAGCGATTTGCGCCGCTGCTCATGCCGGGCCGCATCCGGCGTCACCGCCGGCAGCGGCAGTCCCGCCATATTGGCGAGCCGCTCGACGGCCTCGGCGAACGGCACGCCGTCGGTCTCCATCACGAAGTTGATGATGTCGCCGTGCTTACCGGAGGAGAAATCGTGGTAAAAGCCCTTCTGGTCGTTGACGTAGAAGGACGGCGTCTTCTCCTGCTGGAACGGCGATAACCCCTTCCACTCCCGCCCCGCCTTCTTCAGCTTGACGCGCTTGCCGACGACTTCGGAGACCGAAAGCCGGGCACGAAGCTCGTCGAGGAATTGGGGCGTGAAGCGCATGAGATCCAGTCTTGCCCGAGCGAGATGAGCCGGGCCAAGATCAGGCATATAGGTGCCGCCTGCGCAAAAGTCAGGTTTGTCGGGATTATACGCGCTGTTCACAGCCCCGCGTTATTCCGGGGCGCGCAGAGCACGAGCCTGGAATCAATGGCGCCACCGGACCGCTGGCAGAAATGGATTTCCGGGCTCGCGCTTCGGGCGCCCCGCAAATGACGGTGGAGAGAGGCCTTGAACCGCGCCCGGTTCCACGCTTCCATACCCCCATGTTCAGGACCTTTCGAGGCGGCCAGAGCGGGGGCTGGCGCGTGACGTCAATCTCGCCCGTGAGGGGCGAGCCCCTGCCCTTCGTGCCGGCGCTGTCGGTGACCGACAGCGAGGCCGTCTCGTTGCCGCTGGTGCCCTCGCGCAACGCCTGGCGGCTGGTCGGCGTCGCGAGCAGCTTGCGTTACACCGAGCGGCCTGAGAAGCAGCAGCTCGTCGCCGTGCAGGCCGGCCTCGGCCGGTTAGAGGCGACCAGCGCAGCGCTGATCCCGATCCGCAAGTCGCAGGCCTGGTGGGAGCTGACGCAGGAAGAGCGCCGCAAGATCTTCGAGGACAGATCGCACCACATCGCGAGCAGCCTGCGCTACCTGCCCGCCATCGCGCGCCAGCTCTATCATTGCCGCGACCTCGGCAGCCCCTTCGACTTTCTGACCTGGTTCGAATTCGCACCGGTTGATGCTGCGCTGTTCGAAGAGCTGGTGGCGATGCTGCGGCAGACCGAGGAGTGGACCTATGTCGAGCGCGAGGTCGACGTGCGCATGGTGAAGGAGGTGCTGTCGGCCTAATGCTTCAGGAAGCGGCCGGACACGATGCGCGGAAGATCGGTGACGGGCCAGTTGTAGACATAGGTCCAGGCCTTGCTGCTGGTGCCGTCCGGCAGCGACACGTCGATCAGCTGGCGCAGATATTCGGTCGGCTCCGGAAAGCCTTCGCCGCAGGCCTCGTACATGTCGAGCTCGCGCAGCAGCTCGTCGCCCGCGCGCAAGTGAAAGAGCTCACCATGGACGATGTCGGACGGCGCGTCCGACAGCAATAGCCCCGGATAATGCTTCACCAGGACGAGCCGACCGCGGCAGGTCGCATCGGCAAGGAAATCCGCATGAGCCGCGAGCAGCCGCGCCATCGGATGATCGAAGCCGCGCATCAGGGTGCCGTAGACGAAGAGACGATCGCAGGTCATCCGGTGTGTATAGCTGGCAATGGCGCGGAACGACAACGCCGCATATTCGCTGTCGTCCTGGCGAAAGCCAGGACCACGATGTACAGGCAATGACGCTCTCAGCGGCATCCTCGGTCGAGCATGGTGATTTGAAGCGAACCGATCTATACCGATTTTCTTCGAACTTCAGGGCGGCAGTTTTTCCATAGGCAATCAGGATGGCTCTAGATACGGCCGACGCGACCGATCAACTCCTCGGCGAGGGCGACATTGCGCCAGTGCATGAGGTGAATACGGCAGGCCAATCGCCCTTCCTGCTCACCGCGGATCATTACGGGCGGGTGCTGCCGCGCGCGCTCGGCAATCTCGGTGTCGCGGAAAGCGAGCTTGTGAGGCACATCGCCTGGGACATCGGCATCGCCGGCGTCGCCGAGCGGCTCGCAAAAATGCTCGACGCGCATCTGATCGCGCAGCGCTATTCGCGGCTCGTGATCGACTGCAACCGCCCGCCCGCCGCTGTGAGCTCGATCCCCGTGATCTCTGAAGCCACCGCGATTCCGCGCAACGAGGGTATTTCGGAGTGGGAGCGCGAGGCGCGGCGGCGCGAGATTTTCGCGCCCTATCATCATCGCATCGACGCCGCCCTCAACCGCCGCCTGCGCGACAAGCGGCCGACAGCACTGGTGTCGCTGCACAGCTTTACGCCGGTCTATGCCGGCGTCGCGCGGCCCTGGCACGTCGGCGCCCTGTATAACCGCGACACCGTGCTGCCGCAGCTTCTCTTGAAACATCTCCGCGCTGAAAGCGATCTCGTCGTCGGCGACAACGAGCCCTATGCGGTGAACGACCTCACCGACTACACCATCCCCGTGCACGGCGAGGCGCGGGGCCTCGTCAACACCGGCATCGAGATCCGCCAGGATCTGATCGCCGACCAGTCCGGCCAGCAGCAATGGGCGGAACGGCTGGCGCGGATCCTTGCCGAGATCGAGGTTGAGCTGAAGGCGGAGCTGTTGGTGTAAGCCTCACTTCGCCCTGGTCAGCGCCAGCCAGATGCCGCCGCCGATCATGAAGCCGCCGGAAATGCGCGACATCATCCGCGTGCGGCGGGCCGAGAAGAATTTTCGGGCGCGGCCGGCGGCGATGGCGTAGAGCGCGTCGGTCATGACCGCCGTGACCATGAAGGTGGCACCAAGCAGCGCGACTTGCGGAAAGTGCGGGTGGTTCATGTCCATGAACTGCGGAATGAAGGCGCCGAAGAACACCAGCACTTTAGGGTTCGACAGCAGCACCAGGAATCCTTGCAGGAAGAAGCCGCCGCGCGGCGGCGGAGGCGGCGCGTCGACGTCAACGCCGTCGACCGGCGTCCAGATCAACTTGATGCCGAGCCACACCAGATAGGCGGCGCCAGCAAAGCGTACCCAGTCAAACCAGTACCCCATGGTCGCCATCAGCGAGGTCAGACCGACCGCGACGATGCCAATCACGATGGCAAGACCCGCTTGCGCGCCGGCAACGTTGGTGAGCGCCGCGCGGGTGCCGTGCCGCAGGCCGTTGGCAATGACGAGCGTGACGATCGGCCCCGGCAGCAACGCCAGCGCGATGCAGGCAGCGACGAAGGCGAGATAGGCTTGCATGGACATCATGGGGAGGACTCGCTGCGGTTTGTACGCATTAATGCATGGCGGAGGCCGGAACGGAAGCTCGCAGATCTCGTGTTCCCGCTTGCGGGGAGCTCTTCGCCTCGTCCCGCAGCGGAGAGATTGCACGCGACCAAAAACATGATTTCTCAAGCGCCGCTTGACATGCAACCATTTGGTTGCCTATCATCATAACCATGGATGAGGTCTTCAAAGCGCTCGCCGATGCGTCACGACGGTCGCTGCTGGACAGGCTTCACACCCGGAACGGCCAGACCCTGAACGAGCTCTGCGAAGGCCTTGCCATGACGCGTCAGGCGGTGACCAAGCACCTTGGCATTCTGGAGGAGGCCAATCTCGTCACCACCATCAGGCATGGCCGCGAGAAGCTGCACTATCTCAACCCCGTGCCGATCCATCAGATCGGCGAACGCTGGATCAGGAAATTCGAGCGCGGCAAGCTCGCCGCACTTAGCGAGTTGAAACGTCAGCTGGAGAAACGCGATGAGTAAGCCGGAATTCGTCTACGTCACCTACATCGAGACCACACCGGAAAAGGCTTGGGAGGCGCTAACCAACAGCGCGTTTACGCGGCAGTACTGGTTCGGCGCCGAGGTCAGATCCGACTGGAAGGTAGGCTCTTCCTTCGCCCTCACGCTCGACGGCGAGATCACCGATTCCGGCGAAATCCTCGAGGCCGATCCGCCGCGGCGATTGTCCTACAGTTTCAAGCACCAGAAATACGAGGAGCTGCGCGGCGAGCCGATATCGCGTGTCGTCTTCACCATCGAACCGTTCGGCTCGCTGGTGCGTTTGACCGTGCTGCATGACGGTTTTGTCGAGGGCGGCAAGTATCTCGGCGCCGTCTCCAATGGCTGGCCGGCGATCCTGTCCGGGCTCAAGAGCCTGCTGGAGAGAGGCAAAGTACTCGCCATCCCGCGCACGGCGCTCAACAAGGGATTCGACGCAAAATGAAGCTCGAGCAGTTCACGCCGCTGACTGTCTACACCATCTACATCGCCTCCACGCCCGAGAAGGTGTGGGAGGCGCTGACTTCGGCAGAGTTCAGCCGACAGTATTTCTTCGGCAATGCCGTCGAGGTCGAGCCACGGCTCGGCGGCGCCTTCATCGTGCGCACGCCCGACGGCGCCGTGCACATCAGCGGCGAGGTCCTCGCCTACGATCCGCCGCGAAAGCTCGCGGTCACGTTCAACGTGAACTGGCCCGATCTGATCGAGAAGCTCGGCCCGACCCTCGTCACCTACGAGATCGCACAGGCCGGCGATGCCGTCCGGCTCACCATGAGCGAAGGCCACGACCGCCCGCTCAGCGATGACATTCTTGCAGGCGGGCGCTCCGGCTGGCCGGCGATCCTGTCGAGCCTCAAGAGCCTGCTCGAGACCGGCAAGCCGCTGGTCGTCAAGCCGGGCCCGCCGCAGCGGATGCTCGATGCGCTGAAGGCGATGGGGATCAAGACGCCGTAGGGCGACGGCCTCCGTGTCGTCGTCCCGGACAAAGCGCGCCTCAAGCGCGCGCCGATCCGGGCGCCATAGCGAAAGGGTGAAGTTTTTGGCGAAGACTCGTGGTTACGGCTTCGCGCCAACAACATCCCATACGGCTATGGGCCCGCGGCTTGAGGCGTCTTTGCCATTGTCAGAGGCTAACCTTTCGCCCGCAGCTCGCGCCGCAGCACCTTGCCGGTGGCGGTCATCGGCAGCGTCTCCGCGAAGGCGACGAAGCGCGGATATTCGTGCGCGGCGAGCTGCACCTTGACGAACTCCTGGATCTCGTGCGCGAGTGCGTCGCTGCCGGTGAAGCCGGGGCGCAGCACGATCCAAGCCTTGATCGATTCGGTCCGGATCGGATCGGGAATGCCGACCACCGCGGCCATCGCCACGGACGGATGCTTCATCAGCGTGTGCTCGATCTCGGACGGGCCGACGCGATAGCCGGCGGTGGTGATGACGTCGTCCTCACGGCTGACATACCAGAAATAGCCGTCCTCATCCTGCACGCCGAGATCGCCGGTGAGCAGGAATTCGCCGGCATATTTCTTCGCCGTCGCCTCCGGATTGCGCCAATATTCGAGCATGGTGACGGGACATGGCTGGCGCACGCCGATGATGCCGCGCTGACCGCGCGCCAATTCCTCGCCCTTGTCGTTGACGATGCGAACGTCGAAGCCTGGCGTCGCCTTGCCCATCGCGCCGGGGCGGATCGGAAACAGGTTGGAATTGCTGCCAATCACCAGGTTGCATTCGGTCTGGCCGAACACTTCGTGCGCATCGATGCCGAAGGTCTCGCGCACCCAGCCGAGCAATTCGCCACCCAGAGATTCACCCCCGGTAAAAATGCTGCGCAGCTTGACGCCGGGGTGCTTCACACCGGCCTGTCGCATCAGCTTCAGTGCCGTCGGCGGCAGAAAGACATTGCGCACGCCGAGATCGGCCATCATCTGCATCGCTGCCTGCGGCTCGAATTTGCGCGCGCGATGACCGACCAGGGGAATGCCGTGATACCAGAACGCCAAGAGGCCGTTGACGAGGCCGCCGATCCAGGCCCAGTCCGCCGGCGTCCACATAAGATCGCCGGCGCGCGGCAGGAAGTTGTGGCACATCTCCACATTCGGCAGATGGCCGAGCACGACGCGGTGCGCATGCAGGGCGCCTTTGGGATTGCCGGTCGTGCCAGAGGTATAGATGATCAGTGCGGGATCATCGGCGGAGGTGTCGACCCGCACGAAATCGGGTGAGGCCGCTTTCACCGAATCCCAGAACGATTTCGCGCCTGCCGGAACGCGCTCGCCGACAACATAGACGTTCGTCAGCTCCGGCAGGCGATCGCGGATCCTCGACAGCTTCTCCCAGCCTCCTTCGTCAGTCACGATCGCCTTGGCCTCGGAATTCGACAGGCGGAATTCCAGCGCGTCCTCGCCGAACAGCGCGAATAGCGGAATCGAGATCAGGCCTGTCCGGAACGCAGCCATGTGTACGATCGGCAGCTCCAATGACTGCGACAGGAACACCGCGACGCGGTCACCGCGCGACAGCCCATCCGCCTTCAGCACGTTGGCGAAGCGGCGCGACATCTCGGCGACCTCGTCAAAGGACGTGCGCGTGGTCACGCGGTTCTCGTCGACATAGATCAGCGCGAGCCGGCCGCTGCCGTCGGCATGGCGATCGCAGCACGCCTCCGCGATGTTGAATCGCGCCGGAATGTCCCAGCGGAAATTGCGATAGAGCTCGTCGTAAGTTGCGGCTTCGGTCAGCATGGCAGCACGTTTCCAGAGTAGTTGTCGCCCAGTTTAGAGCCGTGGATGCTCGGGACAAGCCCCGCCGCGGTCATTGCGGCCGACGCACCAGCTTCGAACCCGGAATCCATCATGCGGCATTTCCCGTGGCGCGATAGATTCCGGGCTCGCCCTTCTGCCTTCGCTCATCAAGCTTCGGCGAACAAGCCGGGGCGCCCCGGCATGACGGTGAGAGTTAGCGCACCGTCGCAAAAAACGTCCGGACATCGCGCACGAACAGCTCCGGCTGCTCGAAAGCGGCGAAATGGCCGCCCTTCTCCATCTCGCTCCAATGCGTGATGTTGGGGAAGTTGGGCTCCATCCAGCGTCGCACCGGCGTGATGATCTCCTTGGGAAACACCGCGACGCCCGTCGGCACCTTCACGACAGGCGTGGTGCGGCGCTTGCCGAAACTTTCCCAATAGAGCCGCGCAGAGGAGGTCGCGGTCTCCGTCGCCCAGTACAGCATGACGTTGTCAAGCAGCTCGTCCTTGGTGAAGATGTTCTCGGGATGGCCGTTGCAATCGGTCCAGGCCCAGAATTTTTCCAAGATCCAGGCCGCCTGCCCGCTCGGCGAATCCGTCAGGCCATAGCCGAGCGTCTGCGGCCGCGTCGATTGCTGCTTGGAATAGCCGGAATCGAGATCGACATAATGCTTGAGCCCGGCGAGCGCGCGCTTCTCTTCCGCCGTCGGCTCGCCCTCGATCCGTGGCGGCGAATTGAAGGACAACGTGATGTGGATGCCAGCGCAATGCTCGGCGTCCTGCGCGCCGAGCGAGCTCGTCACCGCCGAGCCCCAGTCGCCGCCCTGCGCGCCGTATCGCGCGTAGCCCAGCCGGTCCATCAGCTTCGCCCAGGTCGCCGCGATGCGGTCGACGCCCCAGCCCGTGGTCTTCGGCTTGGCCGAGAAGCCGAAGCCCGGCAGCGAGGGACAGACGACATGAAACGCATCAGCCGGATTGCCGCCATGCGCGGCAGGATCGACCAGCGGCGCGATCACTTTCTGGAATTCGACGATCGAGCCGGGCCAGCCATGGGTGATGATCAGCGGCAGCGCGGACGGCTGCGTCGACCGCACATGCAGGAAATGGAGGTCGAGCCCGTCGATCTCGGTGGTGAACTGCTCGAAGCGGTTCAGCTCTGCTTCGCGGGCGCGCCAGTCATAGCCATCAGCCCAATAGGTGCAGATCTCCCGGATCCATTGCAGCGGCGCGCCCTGGCTCCAATCATCGACCAGCTCCGCCTCCGGCCAGCGGGTGCGGGCGAGGCGCGACTTGAGGTCGGCGAGGACGTCGTCGCTGATGGCGATGCGGAACGGTTTGATGGCGCCGGTCATCATGCCTCCCCATTTTCCTTAAAGAGAGAATAGACCGAACTGACGCGGCATCAAAGCGAGCCACCCTCACCCGCAAGGGGAGAGAGGAAAAGCCTAGCCCGACAGTGCGGCCTTCACCAAGCCGCTGGCTTTACCGAAGTCCATCTGTCCCGCGTACTTCGCCCGCAACGCTG
Source organism: Bradyrhizobium sp. 153 (assembly GCF_023073835.1). Classification (NCBI taxonomy): domain Bacteria; kingdom Pseudomonadati; phylum Pseudomonadota; class Alphaproteobacteria; order Hyphomicrobiales; family Nitrobacteraceae; genus Bradyrhizobium; species Bradyrhizobium sp. 153. Next base: position 130,413 of record NZ_JADPKH010000083.1, read on the forward strand.
CGATCACCTTGCCCATGTCTTTCATGCCGGCCGCGCCGGTTTCAGTGACCGCATCCGAGATCGCTTTCTTCACCTCGTCGTCCGACATCTGCTTCGGCAAATACGCCGAGATCACCACGATCTCCTCGCGCTCCTGGGTGGCGAGCTCGGCGCGACCGCCCTTGTCGTAGAGCTCAACCGCCTCCTGGCGCTGCTTGATCATTTTCTGCAGCACCGCGAGGATGTCGGCGTCCGACAGCGGCGGCTTGCCACTGCCGCGAGCGTCGATGTCGGCATTCTTGATGGTCGAATTGACCATGCGTAGCGTGGACAGCTTGCGCTCGTCCTTGGCCTTCATGGCCTCCTTGACCGCATTGTTGATGTTGTCGCGCAGCATGGTCGGGTCCTCTCAATCTGTCGCGCCTGATCTAAGCCGTTCGCGGGCAAGAGGCCATACCGGACCGGCCCGCCGGTGCATTGTTTCCTTGCCGGGGCTCGAAATGGCTCAAAGTTGCCAGTTCCGGCTTAAGTGCCCGAAGCCGCCCGTCAAATGTGCAAAAACGCATGTGAATCCGGCCTGTCCCGCTTTGACGGCGGGGCCAGCGCAGACTATGAAACGCGCTCATGACACAACATGACAACGATCCCGCTTGGCCGGACCACAAACCGACCGCGCTCCTCGTGCTTGCCGACGGCACGGTGCTCGAAGGCTTCGGTCTCGGCGCCGAAGGCCACGCCGTCGGCGAGGTCTGCTTCAACACCGCGATGACCGGCTATGAGGAGATCCTGACCGATCCCTCCTATGCCGGCCAGCTCATCACCTTCACGTTCCCGCATATCGGCAATGTCGGAACCAACGAGGAAGATATCGAGACGGTGAACATGGCGGCAACGCCCGGGGCGCGCGGCGTGATCCTGCGCACCGCGATCACCGATCCCTCGAACTACCGCGCCACCAAGCACCTCGACCAGTGGCTGAGGGCTCGCGGCATCATCGGCCTCTCCGGCATCGACACCCGCGCGCTGACCGCGCTGATCCGCTCCAACGGCATGCCCAACGCCGTGATCGCGCATTCCAAGAAGGGTGAGTTCGATCTGCACGGTCTCAAGGAAGAGGCGCGCGAGTGGCCGGGCCTCGAAGGCATGGACCTCGTGCCGATGGTCACGTCCGGCCAGCGCTTCACCTGGGACGAGACTCCCTGGCTGTGGGACAAGGGTTTCGGCCGCCAGGACAAGCCCGAGTTCAACGTGGTGGCGATCGATTACGGCATCAAGCGCAACATCTTGCGCCTGCTCGCCGGCGTCGGCTGCAAGGTGACGGTGGTGCCGGCAACGACTTCATCTGAGGATATCCTTGCGATGAAGCCGGACGGCGTGTTTCTGTCGAACGGCCCGGGCGATCCGGCGGCGACCGGCAAATATGCCGTACCTGTGATCCGGGACGTGATCAAGTCGGGCACGCCGACCTTCGGCATTTGCCTCGGTCACCAGATGCTCGGTCTCGCCGTCGGCGCCAAGACCAAGAAGATGCACCAGGGCCATCACGGCGCCAACCATCCCGTCAAGGACGAGACCACCGGCAAGGTCGAGATCACCTCGATGAACCACGGCTTTGCCGTGGACGAGACGACTTTGCCGAAGGGTGCGACGCAGACCCACATCTCGCTGTTCGACGGCTCCAATTGCGGCATCCAGCTCGACGGCAAGCCGGTGTTCTCGGTGCAGTACCACCCCGAGGCTTCGCCCGGCCCGCGCGACTCGCACTATCTGTTCCAGCGCTTTGCCGATCTGATGCGGCAGAAGAAGAGCGCGTAAGGGCGCTATCGCCTTTGCGGCGTGATGCACTGCTGAACCGGGGGCCATAGACACGGCGTTCCGGGTCCGGGCTCAGCGACGCATCGCTTCGCGCGGCTTCGCGTCCGGGACACGACACCTGTCCAGGAACGCCTGCACAGGATGAAATGTTGTCCGGGCACTCTCGTGTAGCAGGAGCCCCGCCATGTCCGTCGTCCGCGACAAGGCCGAGCCGCTCGCCATCGTGTTCGAAGATGACGGGCTCGTGCCAAACAACATCCTCCCGTTCCTGGTTTACCAGGGCGCGGTGAAGCTCGATCCGGAGCAGCCGGAAGAGACTATCGAAGAGCTGTTCGAAGCGAACGGCTGGGGCGGCACGTGGCGCAACGGCGTCTACGATTATCTGCACTATCATTCGACCGTGCATGAGGTGCTCGGCGTTGCGCGCGGCAGCGCTCGCGTCCGCTTCGGCGGCGACCATGGCCAGGAGCTTCAGATCAAGGCGGGCGACGTTGCGATCCTGCCGGCCGGTACCGGCCACCAATGCATCAAGGCGAGCGACGATTTCTGCGTGATCGGCGCTTATCCGCCAGGCGCCAAGATGGAGATCACGCGGGCGACGGCTGAAAATCACGCCAAGGCGCTGAAGACGATTCCGCAAGTCGCGATGCCGCCGGCCGATCCGGTGACGGGCAAGGAAGGCGCGCTGATGAGGTTGTGGCGGTCGTGAGTCGAGAACGCCGGCCAAACACGCGGTCGTCGTCCCGGCGCCGGCCGCACCCATACCCTCAGGAAGACGTTTTGGCGGGAAATGGCGGCCGCGAGTCTTCGCCAAACTCAAGCCTGTGGCGACGGGTCCCGGATCTGCGCGCGCTTGGGGCGCGCTTGTCCGGGACGACGTTGCGGAAGAATTAGCGCCCTACCCCGCGTTGCTGCCCTCCTGCCTTGTGGCTTCGAACAGGAACCAGGTGCGGCGCTCGGTCTCATCGATGAAGTTTTCGAGGATGCTGGCGCTGGCGACATCGCCGGCTTCGTCGCAGACCTCATGCGCCTTACGCATCGCAGCCGCGACGTGCTTGTTGTCCTGCATCAGCTCGCGCAGCATCTCGCGCGGCGGAACGTAGTCCTCGTTGTTGTCCTTGATGGTCTGGAGTTTTGCAACCTGGCCGATCGACCTCAGCGTGGTGCCGCCGATCTTGCGGACGCGCTCGGCGAGCTGGTCGGTGGTGGCGAAGATCTGGTCGGACTGCTCGTCGAGCAGCAAATGATAATCGCGGAAATGCCGGCCGCTGATGTGCCAGTGGAAATTCTTGGTTTTCAGATACAGCGCGAATGCGTCGGCCAGAAGCACGTTGAGCGCCTCCGAGACCTTCTTGACCCCATCGGGCGGCAGATCGGTGGGGGTGTCGAGATCGGGCGAGACCTTGTTGTTGGTTTTGCTCACGGGAGACCTTCCTGTTAGGACGCGGACATTGACGGCGCGCCGTCGCACCCCTAACGCAAGGCGGGCAGCGCCGGTTCCGTTGGCGGAACCGTTTGGCCGGGATGTTCAAATACCATGGACGATTGGATCGATTATTACGACTCCACGCATACGATCTATGTCAGCAAGCTGCATCGCGACTTGCACTTCCAGATCATTGCGCGGGACATCATCGGCTATATCCCCTCGTCCGACGCCGTGGTGCTGGACTATGCCTGCGGCGAGGCGCTGTCGGCGAACCAGGTGGCCGCCGCGTGTGGCAAGCTGATCCTGGCCGAGCCCGCGCCGGGAGTGCGCGGCCGGCTGATCGCGCGGTTCGCTCCGAACACCAAGATCCGCGTCCGTTCGCTCGATGACGTCCGCAAGATGCAGGACCGGTCGATCGATCTCGTCGTGATGAACTCGGTCGCGCAATACATGACGCCGGAGGAGCTGGATGGCGCTCTCCTCAACATCCGCCGGATCCTAAAACCCTCCGGCAAGCTGGTGCTCGGGGATATCCTCCAGCCCAATGTCGGCATGGTCAGGGACGTGATGGCGCTGCTCAGCTTCGGCGTGCGGCACGGCTTCCTGAAGGACGCGCTGGTCGGGCTGATCAGCACCGCGCTCTCGGACTATCGCCAGCTGCGCTCACGCATCGGGCTCCAGCGCTACAGCGAGGCGGAGATCACCGCGAAGCTGACGGCGGCCGGGTTCGTCGTCCAGCGCGCGCACACCAATATCGGCCACAATCACTGGCGCATGACCTTCATCGCGCGGCCACCTCTGATCCGTTAAGTATAACAACCAGCCGAGGTGGCCTGCCGCGCCTCCGATCGGTAATGATCGATGCGGCCCGGTGGCGGAAGCGTCTACGCGAGGGCGGTGCAACGCTCTTCATCCTGGTTCAAATCCAGGCCGGGTCTCCACGCTTCGCCCCTGCGGGGCTACGCGTGGCGCAGCCATGCTAGACCGGCAGGGGCGAAGCGTGTCCGGCGTAGCTTCAGCGAAGCGAAAGCGAAGACGGACTGCTCGCGCGCAATCGTCTCATTTTCGGTCGGCGTCGACCATCTCGCACTCGGACAGCAGCTGAAGCCGGTCGGCGTCCTTGGCCGCTGACTTGATCACGGCATCGAGCACGCCCGGGAAGCGCGCATCCAGATCCTCGCGGCGCAGCCGCATGAAGCGGTTGGTGCCGGCCACGCGGGTCTGCATCAGGCCGCATTCGCGCAGTTTGGCAAAGTGATAGGCGAGGTTGGACTTGCCGCCGAGGCCGCTGAAATCGCCACAGCAGAGCTCGCTGCTGACACGTTCTTGCTGCGCGAGCTGGTAGACGATCGCCAACCGGATCGGATCGCTCAGGCAATCCAGGACCATCGGCAGCTCGATCTGCTCGCGGGTCGGGTGAAATGGCATTCGGCTCATGGGTCCATCATAGCGACGAGACCGAAATGTTCAACAGTTCTTGAACCAATTGACTTCTAGGCCGGTTCAACCAATAGTTCAATAAACGTTGAACATAAGGATTTCTCCCATGAGCGTGTTCTGGCTGGCCCTGGCGGCCTTCGCGATCGGCACTGAAGGATTTGTCATTGCAGGACTTTTACCGGCGATCGCCACTGACCTCTCGATTTCGGTCTCGGCCGCCGGCCAGCTGGTCACCGCTTACGCCCTCACCTATGCCGTGGGCTCGCCGATCCTGGCGGTCACGCTCAACAACATCGACCGCCGCACCGTGTTGGCTCTGGCGTTGACGACCTTCGTCGCCGGCAACCTCGCCGCAATGGCGGCCTCAAGCTACGCCCTGCTGCTGGCCTCGCGTATGCTGATGGCGCTGGGCTCGGGACTGTGCATGCCGACGGCACTGGCAGTGTCCGTGGCGGTCGCCTCGCCCGAACGGCGCGGACGTGCGGTGGCCCTCGTCACCTCGGGCCTTACGGTCGCAACCGTCATCGGCGTCCCCCTTGGCAATCTCGTCGGCAGCCTGCTCGGCTGGCGCGCCACGTTTGCCATGGTCGCCCTGATCGGCACGGTGGCACTCGCCGGCCTTCTGCTTGGGCTACCCAAAGGCCTGCCGCGCAACACCGCCTCGCTGAGCGAGCGGCTGGCGGTGGCGCGTCACAGCAATGTCTTGATCGCGCTTGTGATCACAATTTTATGGGCGCTCGGCGGCTTCACCGTGTTCACCTATTTCGCCGTTCCTCTGCGCAGCCTCGGCTTTGACGCCTCGCAGATCAGTCTGGCACTGCTGGTGTTCGGCGGCGCCGCCGCGATCGGCAACATGCTCGGCGGCGTCCTGGCCGACCGGCTCGGCACGCTCGCCACCGCCGCGCTCGGGCTCGCCGGCATGGCGAGTGCGCTGATCCTGCATTGCTGGTGCTGAAGCTGATGCCCGGACAGGCGCATTATACGGTGCTGGGCGCGATCTTCCTCTGGGGCGTCTCGGGCTGGGCGTTTTATCCGGCCCAGATCGCCAGCATCATCCGGATCGAGCCGCAGGCCTCGATGATCGCGCTCTCGCTCAACGCCTCGGCGATGTATCTCGGCTTCGCCATCGGCGGCGCCCTGGGCGGCGCGGTGCTGGCCACACTCTCGCCCAATGACCTCGGCTGGATCGGCGGAACGAGCGTTGCCGCCTCGCTTCTGGTGCATCTCGCCCGCGGCTGGCAGGCGCGGCCAAAACCGGTCAAAATTGCCGGTTGATGGGCGTTTTTCGGGGTTTCGCCGCCCTGAAAACTGGTCTAAGACCCACCCGCGCGCGAGGGAGACCACCGCGCTCTCGGCCACAGGGACGCGCGGTAGCGCGCCCTTTTTTTTGCCCAAATCCCAGTCCGGCGAGAGTTGATGCCCAAACGTACAGACATCACCACCATCCTGATCATCGGCGCCGGTCCCATCGTGATCGGCCAGGCCTGCGAGTTCGACTATTCGGGCACGCAGGCGGTGAAGACGCTGAAGGAAGAGGGCTATCGCATCGTCCTCGTCAATTCCAACCCGGCCACCATCATGACCGATCCGGAATTGGCCGATGCGACCTATATCGAGCCGATCACGCCCGAGATCGTCGCCAAGATCATCGAGAAGGAGCGCCACGTCATTCCCGGCGGCTTCGCGCTGCTGCCGACCATGGGCGGTCAAACAGCCCTGAACTGCGCGCTGTCGCTGCGCCGGCAGGGCACGCTGGAAAAGTTCGACGTCGAGATGATCGGCGCGACCGCGGATGCGATCGACAAGGCCGAGGACCGCCAGTTGTTCCGCAACGCCATGGAGAAGATCGGTCTGCAGACGCCGAAGTCGCGGCTCGCCAACGCGTCCGAGCTGAAGAAGTCGTTCCGCGACAAATACCATGCCGAACGCGAGAAGCTGTCGGGCGCGGCCCTCGAAGAGCTCGACCGGCAATGGACGCTCGGCGAAGGCGACCGCCGCAAGCGCTATCAGGAATATGCGCTGGGCCAGGCGATGATGGCGCTCTCCGAGATCGGCCTGCCCGCAATCATCCGGCCCTCCTTCACGATGGGCGGCACCGGCGGCGGCATCGCCTACAACAAGGAAGAGTTCCTCGACATCATCGAGCGCGGCCTTGATGCATCGCCCACCAACGAAGTGCTGATCGAAGAATCCGTGCTCGGCTGGAAAGAGTACGAGATGGAGGTCGTGCGCGACAAGAAGGACAATTGCATCATCGTCTGCTCGATCGAGAACCTCGATCCGATGGGCGTGCATACCGGCGATTCCATCACCGTGGCGCCCGCCCTGACGTTGACCGACAAGGAATACCAGATCATGCGCGACGCCTCGCTGGCGGTGCTGCGCGAGATCGGGGTCGAGACCGGCGGCTCCAACGTGCAGTTCGGCGTCAATCCCGAAGACGGCCGCATGGTCGTCATCGAGATGAATCCGCGCGTGTCGCGCTCGTCCGCACTGGCCTCCAAGGCCACCGGCTTTCCGATCGCCAAGGTCGCTGCCAAGCTCGCGGTCGGCTACACCCTCGACGAGATCGCCAACGACATCACCGGCGGCGCCACGCCGGCCTCGTTCGAGCCGACGATCGATTACGTCGTCACCAAGGTGCCGCGCTTCGCCTTCGAGAAATTTCCGGGTGCCTCGACCACGCTGACGACCTCGATGAAGTCGGTCGGCGAAGTCATGGCGATCGGCCGCACCTTCCAGGAAAGTCTTCAGAAGGCCTTGCGCGGGCTCGAGACCGGATTGACCGGCCTCGACGAGATCGAGATCGAGGGACTCGGCCGCGACGACGACAAGAATGCGATCCGCGCCGCGCTCGGCACGCCGACGCCGAACCGGCTGCTCCAGGTCGCCCAGGCGATGCGGCTCGGCTGGTCCAACGAGGACATCTTCAACTCCTGCAAGATCGATCCGTGGTTCCTCGGCGAGATGCGCGGCATCGTGGACATGGAGGAGAAGGTTCGCAAGAACGGCCTGCCGGGCAATGCCTTCGGCATGCGCACGCTCAAGTCCATGGGCTTCTCCGATGCGCGCCTCGCAGTGCTCGCCGGGACGACGGAAGCCGACGTCACGGCGAAGCGCCACGCGCTCGGCGTCCGTCCCGTCTACAAGCGCATCGACACCTGTGCGGCCGAGTTCGCCTCTCCCACCGCCTATATGTATTCGACCTATGAGGCGCCGTTTGCGGGTGCGCCTGCGGACGAGAGCACTCCGTCCGACAAGAAGAAGGTCATCATCCTCGGCGGCGGACCGAACCGCATCGGCCAGGGCATCGAGTTCGACTATTGCTGCTGTCACGCCTGCTTCGCGCTGCACGATGCCGGCTACGAATCCATCATGGTCAACTGCAATCCGGAGACCGTGTCGACCGATTACGACACTGCCGACCGGCTCTATTTCGAGCCGCTCACCGCCGAGGACGTGCTGGAGATCATCGCCAAGGAGCGCAGCAAAGGCACGCTGCACGGCGTGATCGTGCAGTTCGGCGGCCAGACCCCGCTGAAGCTGGCGCGCGCGCTGGAAGCAGCCGAAGTGCCGATCCTCGGCACCTCGCCCGATGCCATCGATCTTGCCGAGGATCGCGACCGCTTCAAGCGCGTGCTCGACAAGCTGCGGCTCAAGCAGCCGAAGAACGGTATCGCTTATTCGGTCGAGCAGGCGAGGCTCGTCTCCGCCGATCTCGGCCTGCCGCTGGTGGTGCGTCCGTCCTATGTGCTCGGCGGCCGCGCCATGCAGATCATCCGCGAGGAGAACCAGCTCAACGACTATCTGCTCGGCACGCTGCCGGAGCTGGTGCCGGCCGACGTCAAGGCGCGCTATCCCAACGACAAGACCGGGCAGATCAACACCGTGCTCGGCAAGAACCCGCTGCTGTTCGACCGCTATCTCTCGGACGCGACCGAAATCGACGTCGACTGCCTCTGCGACGGCAAGGACACTTTCATCGTCGGCATCATGGAGCACATCGAGGAAGCCGGCATCCATTCCGGCGATAGCGCCTGCTCGCTGCCGCCGCATTCGCTCGATGCCGGGATGATCGAGGAGCTGGAGCGGCAGACCCGCGAGCTCGCGCTCGGCCTCGACGTGGTCGGCCTGATGAACGTGCAATACGCCATCAAGGACAGCGAGATCTACGTGCTCGAAGTCAATCCGCGCGCTTCGCGCACAGTGCCGTTCGTCGCCAAGGTGATCGGCACGCCGGTCGCGAAGATCGCCGCGCGCATCATGGCCGGCGAGAAGCTCGCCGATTTCAAGCTAAAGAAGGCGGAGCTCAAGCACGTTGGCGTCAAGGAATCGGTATTCCCGTTCGCGCGCTTCCCCGGCGTCGACACGGTGCTCGGCCCGGAGATGCGCTCGACGGGCGAGGTCATGGGCATCGACCGCTCGTTTGCGGTGGCGTTCGCCAAGAGCCAGCTCGGCGGCGGCACGCGGGTGCCGCGCAAGGGCACGGTGTTCGTCTCGGTGCGCGAGAGCGACAAGACGCGCATCGCCGAGGCTGTGCGCGAACTGCATTCGCTCGGCTTCAAGGTGCTGGCGACCTCGGGCACCCAGCGCTTCCTGACCGATCAGGGCATCCCGACCGAGAAGGTGAACAAGGTGCTGGAGGGCCGGCCGCACATCGTCGACGCCATCACCAATGGCGACGTCCAGCTCGTCTTCAACACCACCGAAGGCCCGCAGGCGCTCGCCGACAGCCGTTCGCTGCGGCGCGCGGCCCTCTTGCATAAAGTGCCGTATTACACCACTCTTTCCGGGGCCGTGGCGGCCGCGCAGGGCATCCGCGCCTATCTGGGCGGGGACCTTGAGGTTCGGACCCTGCAGAGCTACTTTTCGGAAACCTGATTGCTAGCGGGGCTGGGCCTTGGGCTCAGCCTTTCGCTAAGTGATTGGCAAGGAAGCCACAATGGCGGGAGGAACTGTCCGGCCATGTGAGTGTTCTGTTCCGGCGCCAGACCCGAATAATAATCCCGGTGGGCGCATTTTGAGCCCCGGGAACACCGACGCATCAAGGTTGCCGCGCCACCCTTTATATGGGCGCGCAGCTGAAGGACGAGAGAAGAGATGGAAAAGGTTCCGATGACCCAGGCCGGCTTTGTCGCGCTCGGGGAAGAATTGAAGCAGCGCCAGTCTGTAGACCGTCCGCGGATCATCGAGCATATCGCGGAGGCGCGCTCGCACGGAGACCTGTCGGAGAACGCGGAATATCATGCCGCGAAGGAAGAGCAGTCCCACAATGAGGGCCGCATCGCCGAACTCGAGGACAAGCTCGCGCGCGCCGACATCATCGACATCTCGAAGCTCTCCGGCGACACCATCAAGTTCGGCGCCACCGTGACGCTGGTCGACGAGGACACCGACAAGAAGACGGTGTGGCAGATCGTCGGCGAGGTCGAGGCCGACGCCAAGAAGGGCCGCATCTCCATCACCTCGCCGCTCGCCCGCGCCCTGATCGGCAAGAAGAAGGGCGCCTCCGTCGAGGTCAACACGCCGGGCGGCGCCAAGGCGTATGAGATCACCAAGGTGGAGTGGCGGTAGAGATTTGCCGCTGCCCGTGACGCCGTTCCGAAAAGGCGGCGCAATGCGCGGCGCGGCTCTGCAGCGCATCGCTGAAGATGCGCTGCGCTCCGGCCGGGGCAGGCGATCACCCGAGCTACCTTCGTCCCTTCACGTCGAGCGGCACCGCCGCCTCATATTTCGAATTGTGCAGCACCAGCGAGGTCCGCACGTTGCGCACATGGGGCGCGGCGGTCAGGTGCGTGACGAAATCCTGGAAGGTCGCCATGTCGGGGGCGACGCATTTCAGGATGAAATCGACCTCGCCCGACAGCATCCAGCATTCCCGCACCAAGGGCTCGGCGCGGACGAATTCCTCGAAGGCGCGCAAATCCGCTTCGGCCTGGCTGGACAGGTGCACGGCGGCGAATACGGTGACGTCGAAGCCGAGCTTGCGGGCGTCCAGCAGGCCGCGATAGCCATGGATATAGCCCTCCTCCTCCAGCGCCCGGACGCGGCGCAGGCAGGGCGGCGGCGAGATGCCGACGCGCTTGGCCAGCTCGACATTCGTGATTCGACCGTCGGCCTGAATCTCGGTGAGAATTTTCAGGTCGATCTCGTCTAGGCTCCGCGACACGTGATTGGAACTCCTGGCCTCGGCGGCGGTATTGGGTGGCTTGTCGCAATCCTCATACCCAGTCCATACGCCCAGCGCAATTTTATTGCGCGTGCAGCGCAATTGACTTTTGTTCCTTGTTGGAAAAATCCGCCGATAGGGAATGCAATTCTTGCATAGCTCACCAGAAGGCTTAGATTAGCTCTGATATTTCAGCGCCTCCGCGAGGCCTCCCGGCACGTTCCGCGCGCGCGCTGCAAATCCCCCGTGAAAGGCGTCCACCGAAATGTCCGCTCCTGTTCATGCAAAGGTCGTCATCATCGGCTCCGGCCCCGCCGGTTACACGGCGGCGATCTACGCCGCGCGTGCGATGCTCGAGCCGATCCTGATTCAGGGCATCCAGCCGGGCGGTCAGCTCACCATCACCACCGACGTCGAGAACTATCCGGGCTTCGCCGACGTGATCCAGGGCCCCTGGCTGATGGAGCAGATGGAGAAGCAGGCGGTCCACGTCGGCACCAAGATCGTCTCTGACCTGGTCACCAAGCTGGAAACTGCGCAGCGGCCGTTCCGCCTCACCTGCGACAGCGGTGACGTCTATCTTGCCGACAGCGTCATCCTCGCCACAGGCGCGCAGGCGCGCTGGCTCGGGCTGCCGTCGGAAACAAAATTCCAGGGCGGCGGCGTGTCGGCCTGTGCCACGTGCGACGGCTTCTTCTACCGCAACAAGGAGGTCGTGGTGGTCGGCGGCGGCAATACCGCGGTCGAGGAAGCCCTGTACCTCACCAACCATGCCTCTCAGGTCACCATCGTGCATCGTCGCGATCACTTCCGTGCCGAGCGCATCCTGCAGGAGCGTCTGTTCAAGCACCCCAAAATCAAGGTGATCTGGGACTCAGCCGTCGACGAGATCTGCGGCACCGAGAACCCGAACAAGGTCACCCATGTGCGCCTCAAGAACGTCAAGACCGGCGCGCTCACGAACGTGAAGACCGACGGCATCTTCATCGCCATCGGCCACGCCCCGGCGACCGAGCTCGTCAAAGGCCAGGTCAAGCTCAAGCCGTCGGGCTACGTCGAGGTCGCCCCGAACTCGACCGCCACCTCGGTGCCCGGCCTGTTCGCCGCCGGCGACGTGGCCGACGAGACTTATCGCCAGGCCGTGACGGCCGCCGGCCTCGGCTGCATGGCCGCACTCGAGGCCGAACGTTTCTTGGCCCTTCGCGCCAGCGAGCGCGCGGCAGCGGAATAGAATCATGCCCCGAACACGCGACGGATTTACGGATATGGACTGGGACAAGCTGAAGGTGTTTCACGCGGCGGCGGAAGCGGGCAGCTTCACGCATGCGGGCGAGCAGCTCGGCCTGTCGCAATCGGCGGTGTCGCGCCAGGTCTCGGCGCTGGAGCAGGAGCTCTCGGTCTCGCTGTTCCACCGCCACGCCCGCGGCCTGATCCTGACCGAGCAGGGCGACCTGCTGTTCCGCACCGCGCATGACGTGTTCATGCAGCTCCAGGCCGCGCGTGCCAAGCTGACCGACAGCCGCGAGCGGCCGAGCGGCGACCTCAAGATCACCACCACGCCTGGCGTCGGCATCAACTGGCTGATCCCGCGGCTCGGCGAGTTCACCGCGCTCTATCCGGAGATCCGGATCTCCTTGATCGTCACCGACGAGGAGCTCGACCTGTCCATGCGCGAGGCGGACGTCGCGATCCGGACCCGCAAGCCGACCCAGCCGGATCTCATCCAGCGCAAGCTGTTCGCGATGGGCTTCCACGCATATTGCTCGCCGGAATACATCAAGCGCTTCGGCACGCCACGCACGCTGGAGGAGCTCGACTCTCACCGCATCATCACGCTGTCGGACGGCAACTTCGCCCCGCATCTTCAGAACCGCAACTGGCTGATCGAGGCTGGTCGCAACGGCTCGGGTCCGCGCGAAGCCTATTTCAAGGTCAACAACATCCTCGGCCTCGTGCGCGCCTGTCAGCAGGGCCTCGGAATCGCCGCCCTGCCCGACTACCTCGTCGAGGAACAGAACAAACTCGTGCAGCTGTTCGGTGAATCGGATTCGATCCAGCTCGACACCTATTTCGTCTATCCCGAGGAGTTGAAGACGGTCGCACGCGTGCAGGTGTTCCGCGACTTCGTGGTCAGCAAGGCGCAGCGCTGGCCGTCCTGATTTCCGCATGACTGACATGCGGCCTCGGCTGTTGCTGGACGGCGCTCGTCAAGCCCATACTGTTTGCACGCTGAGCCTTCGCGTTGCGCATTTGTCCCCCTCCTCCAGTGGCGCGGGAGTTCAGTAATCCCTCTTGGAAGGTGATTGTGTCGGCCTCACGTGGCCAATACCTAAGCCGGGCCTTCGGGTCCGGCTTTTTTTCGTCAAAATTGCCTTTCGCCTTCCGCGTGTATTGACAGGCTTGGGTATACCCCGCATCATTTGTCGATGATCACGAAGTCGTGCGCAGTCATCTCGAAAAAAGGTCCCCATCCGGGGACCTCGGATTTTTGCGTGCGCTAATACCGGCTTCGTCATCGCAGCAAATCCCGAAAACCCCGCCGCCTGGACGGGGTTTTTTCATGTGCCCTCCGTCTCAGGCCTTTTTCCCGAGAAGGAGATGGAAACATGACCGGACTACGAGACCAATTGCACGGGCTGTGGCTGCCGCTGGTGACGCCGTTTCGCGACGGCCGTCTCGACGAGACGTCATTGCGGCGGCTGGCGCGGCACTACGGCGCACAGGCCATCGACGGCTTCATCCTGGGGGCGACTTCGGGTGAAGGCATGACGCTGCGCGACACTGAACTCGAGCGCCTCGTCGCCGTCGTCCGCGACGAGATGGCGGCGGGCCGCCGCACCTTGCCGATCTGCCTCGGGCTGTCGGGCGCGGACACCTCGCGGCTGAAGGATCGCCTCGACGAGACCGCGGACTGGCCGATCGACGGTTATCTGATCGCAAGCCCATACTATGTGCGGCCGTCGCAGCGCGGGCTGCTGGCGCATTTCGAGGCGCTCGCCGATCACGCCGCCTGGCCGATTGCGCTCTACAACATTCCCTACCGCTGCGCGGTCAATGTCACCAACCAGACCATGCTGCGGCTCGCCGAACACAGGAACATCGTCGGCCTGAAGGATTGCGGTGCGAGCCGCGAACAATCGATCGCGCTGCTGCGCGACAGGCCGAAGGATTTTCGCGTGCTCACCGGCGAGGACGCGAATTATTTCGAGGCGCTCACCGACGGCGCCGACGGCGGCATCGTGCTGTCAGCCCATGTCGAGACCGCGACATTTGCGGCGGTGTATGCGGAACTCAAGCGCGGCAATCACGATGCCGCGAGGGCGCGCTGGCAGGAGGTCGCCGAGCTGACACGGCTGCTGTTCGCCGAGCCGAGCCCTGCGCCGGCGAAGTACTGGCTGTGGCGCAGCGGCCTCATCGACAGCCCAGAAGTGCGCCTGCCGATGGTGGAAGTGAGCAGCGAGTTCGCCGCCACGATCGATCGCGAGATCGAGCGACGGATGAAAGCCGCGGCCTAGCGCTTACCCTCCCCTGGAGGGGGAGGGTAAGAACGCCTCCATAGTTAACCGCGCGCCAACCGCCTTCGCGTCTGCCGCATGGTGCATCCACGCCTCGTTTACGCAATCGCGCCTATCGTTTCCGCCAAGACTTTCAAACGGGGGAATGACCATGGGACATCGCACCCGGCCGATGGCCGCGAGCCAATTCGCGCCGGCCGATCTCGTGCAGGGAATTCTGGTGGTGTCGTCATTCGGGTTCTGGGCGGTGATGCTCGGCCTGATGCCGGTGCTGCTGTTTCGCGTCTGGCTGGCAGGCTGACAGCGCCACGCGGATGGTTAACCCGTGGTAGCACCTGTGTTCAAAATGCACGGCCAGCTGCGACCCGGAATTTTAAAACATCCCGCGTATCACTGGCGCCCATAAGCGAAGAAATCGCGGGGGCGTTTGTGAATAGTCAGCATGAAATGGCGTCGCATTACGACGCCGGGCAGAGCTTTACCACCGAGGACATTCTCTGGGCCGTCGGCATCTGGTCGGTGATCCTCACCCTGTCGCCGGTCATCGTGTTCTACATGCTGATGGTCGCGTAGCTCAGCTCGTCATTCCGGATCGACCGAAGGGCGAATCCGGAATCTCGAGATTCCGGGCCTGGCGCGCTTGCGCGCCATCCCGGAAAGACAGGTGAAGCAGAAACGCAAAACGCGCGGCTCGTCCGCGCGTTTTTCGTCGGGGAAAATGAATAATGAAATTATGCCGCCTGCTTGTGCATTGCGCCGGAAGCCGAAGCCGTGCCGCGAATAGCCTTCACTGAACGCTCGATCGCCGCCCACAGCCGTGCAATTTCCTGAGCCGCGCGGCTCTCGGCCTGATACTCGCGCGCGCCTTCGCCGTGGCTGAGCGCCATCAGGAGATCCGAACGGTTGGTGATCTGGCCGCCCCACACCGGAGCGCGGAATTTCGCCAGCGCCTCGCGGGCGATGGTGACGATCGGGCTTTCGGTCTCGTCGCGGCGCGCCGGCGCACCGTTGAGCACGACCGCGTAGGGCTTGCGCGCGGCGCGGCACATCTGAATGGTTTCCTGCACCGCGTTGACGTCGAACACGCCGGGACGCGCCGGAATGATCACCATCGTCGCGTTCCTGATCGCGTCGTCGACGACCGCCGACAGGTTGGGCGGCGTATCGATCAACACCCATTCATAACCGTCGCGCCTGGCCGCGGAGACGATGCCGCTGACGGAGTTCACGGCCGCCTTGATCGACGGCTCGTTGGTGCCGCGCAGCTTGTGCCAGAGCGTGAGCGAGCCTTGCGGATCGGCGTCCACCAGCATGACCTGCTTGCTCGCCTTGATCTGCGCGGCGAGATGGGCAGCGAGGGTACTCTTGCCCGAACCGCCTTTACGTGATGCAAAAACAATAACGTTCATACCTTCGGCCTCCAGATTGACCCCGTGGCTCGAAAATGAATCAGCGCGCTGATTCGTGAAAGAAAAATTTATCGGGAGTTGCGTTGCCGCCACGAAATAACAAGGCGTGTTGGCTTTTGAGTCACACTGCCTGGTGCGACGCCCGATACAATCGCAATGAAATGCGGCCTGCGCGAGCGATCATGCGCTTTTTGAGCAGCGAAGCCGGACAAAGCGAAATGCAACCTTGCCGCGCAAACCGCTTTGCGACTCTTTTTTGTCGTGCGCGCTTGCAATTGCCGCAAGCCGGCGCGCCGGTCGCGCGAACAAAACGAGTCCAACGGAGGAAACGCGGCTGCCGAACTTCGAGGAAGAAAGCGCGCTGTCGCGCTCAGCCCTGCTCGGATTTCTTCTTCTTGGCTTTCGGCGCCGGCTTGGTGCTCTTCCTCGCGGCCTTGGGCGCGATGTTGGTCGGCTTGCCGGCACGGACCTCGCCCGGCTCGGGTCCTGGCCGGAAGAACACCCGGCATTGCGGCGAGAGCTGCGACTTCTTCGCGATCATGCAGGCGGTGATGGCATCGACGTTCGGAACGAACTCGCCGCACAGCCGCATCGCGTCGGGCGAGCAGGCCTGCTGCTCTTCCTGGGTATAGGCGAAGCCGGCACGCGGCAGGGCCAGGACGGCCAGGGCAATCCCGAGGCCGGCAACGGCCAACGGTTTTGCAAAGGACTTCTTCGAGCGAAACGCCGGCATCGATCCCCCCACATGTCGAACAGGTGAGATAGTGGGTGAACGGCGGTTGATTGGCAACCGGAGGGGGATGCGAAAGGCGCAACGTGTGCGGTCTCGGCAACAGGCGGTGAAGGCCTGCAGTTCCCCAAGCCGAAGCGGCGTACAGCGTCCCGCTTCGGCAGGCCTCAAACAAAAACCGCGAAAACAACCCCATGCACAGTAGCCAAGCCACGGCAATCCCTCAGCATTTCCAGTATTAGGATTTCACGAATTCGAATTTGACTCGTCGGGCAAAACAGGGGCATCATGTCATCATCAAAAGGATGCGCGTGGGATGGATCGGCCAGTCTCCTGCGCTGATCAAAAGCGCACGGGAGTGGAGCGATCGCATGGATGGGAATGAGACGGAGCTGCCGCTGTCGGGCGTGACGGTGGTCTCGCTCGAGCAGGCGATTGCGGCGCCGCTTGCGAGCCGGCACCTGGCGGACTGGGGCGCGCGGATCATCAAGATCGAGCGGCCGGGCGACGGCGATTTCTGCCGGGACTACGATCACGTGATGAACGGCATGTCGAGCCAGTTCGTCTGGACCAATCGTTCGAAGGAAAGCCTCGCGATCGACATCAAGAGTCCCGATGGCCGCAAGGTGCTCGACGCCCTGCTGCCGCGGGCCGACGTCTTCATCCAAAATCTCGCGCCCGGCGCGGCGGAGCGGCTCGGCCTCGATGCCGCATCTCTCTTGCGGAAATTCCCGCGGATCATCGCCTGCGACGTTTCAGGCTATGGGGCCGGCGGCCCCTTCAGCAACAAGAAGGCCTACGATCTGCTGGTCCAGTGCGAGGCCGGCGTGCTCGCCGTCAACGGCACCGAGGCGGAGCCGGCAAAGGTCGGGCTTTCCGTGGTCGATATCGCCACCGGCATGTACATCCTCAATGGCGTGCTGATGGCGCTGTATCGCCGCGAGCGGACCGGCAAGGGCACCGCCTTCCAGGCCTCGTTATTCGATTCCATCACGGACTGGATGAGCTATCCCGCCTTCTACACGCACAGTACGGGCCGGCCGCTGCCGCGAACCGGCGCGAGGCACGCGACGATTGCGCCGTACGGCCCGTTCCGGGTCGGAGACGGCAACACCATCTTCTTCGGCATCCAGAACGATCGCGAATGGCGGTCGCTGTGCCGCATCGTCCTGGGCGATGCCGGCTTCGCCGACCATCCGAGCTTCCGCACCAATCCGCTGCGCATGCAGAACCGCGACGATCTGCAAGCGCATATCGAGCAGCGCTTTGCATCCATGACCAGCGAAGAGGTGCTGCGGCTGCTCGACGAAGCCTCGATCGCCAACGCCCATCTGAACTCGGTCGACGCCTTCCTGCAGCATGAGCAACTCCACGCGCGCTCGCGGGTGCAGACGGTCGGCTCCCCCAGCGGGCCGGTGATGAGCTTCCTGCCGGCGCTCACCATCCCCGGCCTGTCGCCGCGGATGGATCCGGTGCCTGATATCGGCGAGCACAACGATTCCATCCTCGGCGAACTCGGCCTCGCCAGAGAGACGTGACGATGGTCTCTCTGCGGCCGACGCGGGCGTATCTCGCCGTTCCCGCGCATCGCTCCCGCCTTGTCGCCAAGGCCGCCGCCTCGGCTGCCGATGCGGTGTTCATGGACCTCGAGGACGCGGTGCCGCCGTCCGAGAAGGGTGTTGCGCTGGAGGAAGCTGTCCGGTCGCTGTCATCGCTCGACTGGGGCAACAAACGCGTTGCGATCAGGCTCAACGCTGTCGACAGCCCGTTCATCGGAGAGGAAATCCGCGCGCTGGCGGCGCATCCCCGGCTGGATGCGGTGATCGTGCCGAAGGCGGAGCGCGCCAGCGACATCGTTGCCATTGCCGACCAGTTGCGCGGGGCTGCGCCGGATCGCCCCGCGCCGGTGGCGCTCGAATTGCTGATCGAGACGGCGCTGGGTCTCGTCAATGTCGACGCGCTCGCCGCGTGCCACGACAGCGTCGCCGCGCTTCATCTCGGCGTCGGCGACTTCGCGGCCTCGCTCGGGGCCCGCACCTCCGACATCGGAATTTCGCCGGACGGCTACCGGCATGTAGGATCGGCGCAAAGCGGCTACGCGTCCGCGCCGCTCGATCTGTTCGCCTACCCGATGATGCGCCTGTTGGTGGCGGCACGTGCCTTCGGCCTGCGCGCCATTGACGGCCCGTGCGGCGCCTTTCGCGATGCCAAGCTCACCGAGAGCAGCGCGCAAAAGGCTGCCGCCATGGGCTTTGACGGCAAGCAAATCATCCATCCCGACCAAATCGAACCGACGTTGCGTGCGTTCATGCCATCGGACGAGGAGCTGGCCCAGGCGCGGCGGATCGTCGAGGCCATGGAGAGCGCCGAGGCGCAAGGCCAGGGCGCGGTGACGCTGGATGGCAAGATGATCGACTATGCCAATGTGCGCATGGCACGCAGGATCATCGAGCTCGGGTCATAGGCGCATGGCCACCGCATTGATCGTCGTCGATCTCAAGAAGCAGGCATCAGCTTATGTTGCGCTCAGCGCGAGCGCGGACGGCCGAAGCTCACCTTCGATCATGGACGGCCTTTCCAAGCCCAATTCGACAGGTCCGTAGAGGGCGCTTCGGCGGCAAAGCTGGACATCGGCGCCGCGCTCGTTTGGCTTGACCATCTCTTTCGAGAAGCGGCCGCACGAAGAGATCGACAGGATAGCGCACCTGGCGCTCATGATGTCGTCAGATGAGCGCGCGGCCAAGCTGCTGGAGCTGGAAGCGGAGCTACTGGCTCGCGAGCGCGACGAGGAAGCGCTGATCGAACTCAGCGAAGAGCGAGGCGCAGCCTTTCGCAGGCTGGACGCGGACCGGCGCGCCGTACTCGGCATCGTCATAGCGCGCGTCAAGAAGCCGGAGCGGATCAGAGCGGCTTAGCGCGCGGCCCTCCCGGTTGCGGTGGTCTCGGGAGGGTATTGCTCGGAGCGCACCGACACGCTCCGCGCCAGCGAGCCACCGCTGCTTCGTCCGCATCGGCGGTGGCGGCTCGCCCTTCCTTGGCGCTTGCATCGAGTCCGCTCCGGCTTCGCAAGCAGGCGTGCCGGCACCGTCAATGCATGTCAGTCGCGGGCTATAAGCAGCCCTTGCTGCGCTATTGTCGAGAGCGGGGAATGGTCACCGACCTCCACCGCGTGGTAGGTTCCGCTGCTGATGGATTTCAGGAGGCATTGTCATGATAAGCAAGGCCGATGTTATCGTCATTGGTTCCGGCGGCCTCGGCGCTGCCACAGCATATTACCTAAGCAAGCAAAAAGGTCTCAGGGTCGCGCTTGTCGACAAGCATGACATTGGATCGCAGACCTCGCCGCGCGCTGCAGGCATGGTGAGCTGCGTTCGCAAAAGCGAATTGATGATTAGCCTCATCAAGGACGCTTGCCGCAAGATTGAAGCGTTCACGGAAGAAACCGGGCAGCCTCTCGATTGGGTGCATTCGGGCAGCCTGAAGATCGCGCGTCGGCCGCAAGACGCGGAGGTTCTCAAGACCGATTTTGAACGCGGGCGCCGTATGGGCCTTGATGTCGAGCTGATCTCTCCGGAGCAGGCAAGCGGCCTCAATCCATTTTTGAAGCCAACAGGCGTCGTAGCGGCGATGAGGATCGCTGACGACAGGTATTTCGACCCAGCGCAGGTTGCAGTCGGCTTCGCCAGAGCAGCAGCGGCTGTGGGTGCAACCGTGCTGCCGAAGACGGACGTGCTCACCGTAAACATCAGCGCTGGCAAGGTGACGGGCGTAACGACCGCGAAAGGCATCATTGAAGGCCTGGTCGTCGTCGATGCAGCCGGTGCATGGACGCGACAGGTAGCGGAGGCAAGCGGAATTCGTGTACCGTTGAAACCCACCCGGCAGCAACTGATCGTCACGGAACCTCTGGATGGCGCGCGCGCCGACCTGCCGATGGTTCGGATCATGGATGCCGCCGTGTATACGCGTCCCTACCAGGGCGGCTTCCTTTGGGGTGTCTACGAGGAAACGCCGCGTTTTTTCGATATGCAATCGCTCGGGGCCAATTTCGACATCAAGGACATGCCCCTCGACATTGAGGTGCTTTGTTCAGCCGCTATTGAAGTGAAGGATCAACTCCCGATCCTGCATACTGCCAAGGTGCGGGAATTTCGCGGTGGCATTCCGACCATGACCGCTGACGGCCATCATATCCTTGGCCCGGCTCCTGGAGCGGCGGGCTTCTATTTTGCAAGCGGATGCAATGTCGCCGGGCTTTCAATCTCGCCAGCCGTCGGAGAGGCACTTGCAACTTGGATTGTCGATGGCAGGCCTCCCATCGATCTATCGCCTATGTCTGTCATGCGCTTCAAAGACCAATTGTGGTCTGAAGCTCAATTGGAGGAGCAAGCCGCATGGCAATACAGGCACTTCTACGGCGCGGTCTGACTTCTCCTGGATCGTGAGAGAGGCGAGTAAAGAGAGTCATCGAACCACTTTTGGAATGACGGCTTCGGGTCCAAAGGCCGGCAGCATGCTGGTCGTGCGCACGTTCCGCTCAGCGCCTTTAATAGACCAAGCGAATAGACCGTGGGCGCAGGGGCTCGACTCTTTGAGATCATTGGTACAGTTGGGTGGGCTCGAACCACCGACCTCCTGTTCCACAGACAGGCGCTCTAACCAACTGAGCTACAACTGCATCCTGGCGAGCCGCGCCTTGGGACGCCCTCAGGTAAGGGCCGGTGCCGAGGGGGGCTGGACGGGGCGGAAACTAGGTGCAACCGGCGTTTTTGGCAAGGCCGCAAAACCCGATATTTGGCCCTCTCCGAGGCGAGATCGGCTGGGCGTCCCTCACCGCTCCCCAGCGGGGAGAGGTCGGATTGCTTTGGCGCGCAAGTGCGCGCCCTGAGCAATCCGGGTGAGGGGCCGCGTCCCGCAGTGAGACCTGATCCCCTCGCCCGGATCGCAACTTCGATGCGATCCGACCTCTCCCTTTGGGAGAGGTGGTCCGAATTCTTGGCGCAGGTCGATTAAACCCAGGCCGCATCACCCGCAGCGTCGTTTCCAAAGAAAAACCCGGGACTTTCGGCCCGGGTTTCTCAATCACTTCAAGTCCGGTCCGCCTCAGGCGGCGGGCTTGTAGAACTTCTCGGCGCTGGCCTTGATCGGCTCGGCGGTCTCGGCGGCGACGCGCTGGCTGAGCTCGATCAACTCCTTGGCCTGCGACTGCAAGGTCTCGAACTGCTTGCGGGTATGGCCGGTCCACAGCTCCAGCACTTCGGCCGGCGACTTGAGGCCGAACAGCTGCTGGGCAAAGTCCAGCTGGGCGCTGGTGTTGGCCTTCATGAACTCCACCAGCTTGGCGGTGTACTCGCTCGCGCCCTTGCTGGCGGAGGTGAACACGGCTTCCACGGTGCCGTTGTGGGTTTCGGCGGCGTCCTTGAACTTGGCGTAGTTCTCGCGGACCTGCGACACGCCCTTTTCGGCGAACGCACGCATCTGCTCGGGAACCTCGAACGGAATGATCGAGGCAGAAAACGGATCAGTCGCACCTGTCATGTTGTCCCTCACGCTAAATGAAAAAATGGAGTGAGCCTTCCGCCCGCCGGCCCCAATTTGGGCCCTCGCATTCAGCGGGTACGAAGACTGGAAACGCGAAACAAATGAGATGGCTCGCCCAGCGCCTAGGACTATGGCAGCCCATCGTGTCAACATTGTGCATTGCACTGTGCCAGGAGGGTGCGTTGCGAGAATTTAATCCCGCAGGATGAAGTTCCCGATTGGGAAACCGGTGGTTGAGTAGCTGGGTGCGTTGTTGGTTAGCCAGAGAGATCCACTCTCTCGTTCCCTCGCCCTGGAGGGGCAGGAGGAGTCCCATTCGGGGACTTTTCCGGAGGGCATCGGCTTGGGTGCAGCATCAACAGTTGGCACCTTTTCCTGGGCTACCCCCCTCCCTAGCCCTCCCCACAAGGGGGGAGGGAACGGGACTTCGTCGTAGCAACGAGGAGTCTCTTCCGCCAACCGGGATGATGAGGGTCGTGCCGCGAATCCCTTGGATGCAACGGCGTTGCGGCTTGCGGGGTCGGCTGGATTAAGGTTATCGCGGCTTTGGGCCGTGTGCGAAGGGCCGCAGCCGTGGACCTGCCCGCGGGCGCAGGCGATACTAACCCCTTCTTAAGGCTGTCATTCGCGGCAGCCGCCTTAACGCGATGCTGACAAGCGAGACTTAAAGCCGGTCGGATGAAGAGTTCGGATTTCCAGTTGCGAGGCGTGGGCGATCCCCGGCTGGCCGTGCACGCGACCTCTCCGCTGCCCGCCTGGCTCTGGTCGATCGACGGCACGCGCGTGCTCTGGGCCAATCCGGTCGGCGCAAAACTGTTCGGCGCGGCCCATGCCACAGCCCTCGCGGACAGGACGTTCGGCCCGGCGGACAGCCACCGCCGCCAGGTCGCCCGGCTCGCCCGCAGCCTGCCGCCGACCGGCACTGTGCGGCTCGAACGGCTGCGCGGCTTCGGCGCCCGGCTCGGCATGCTGATGACCTGCGCCTGCGCCCGCCTCCACTTCGCCGATGGCAGCCATGGCGTGCTTGTCGCCGCGATGGACCCGTCGCTGAGCAGCATGCCGCTGCTCGAGCGGCTGCTTCGTCTCGTCGACGGCGCCAAGGTGCCGATGGCCGCGTTCGCGCCTGACGGCCTGTTCGTCGGCGCCAGCGAGGCCGCCCGTTCTCTGCTCGGCTTTCGCGATCTCGGCGAAGCGGGCCTCGACCGGGCCCGCAGCGAAGCGCTGACCTGCGGCCGCGCCGCGACGCCGATCGGAATCGGCCAGATGGTGCTGCAACGGGTCGGCACGGGCGCCGATATCGGCCTTATCGCGCTGATCGAGCCCACCGCCGCGCAACAGGCGCCCGCAGCATGGGCGCCGGAGAATACGACGGAAGCCACAGCCGAAGCCCCGGTCGAAGCGGCGCAGCAGGACGCCGAGATGACGAACGAGCCGTCATCGCTGGATGCGGAGGCCGGGATCGCATTGTTCGACGCCTTCGCTGAGCCGATCGAAACATCCGACATAGCCGCGACGACGACGCCCGCGCCCGAACCGGCCGTGAGCGAAGCGGCCGTGGACGCCGTGCAAGAACCGGCGCCCGAGCAGACCGCGGAGGCCGCGGCCAAAACTCCGGTTGAAAACTGCGCCCAGGCCATTGTGTCGCCGCGGCCGGCGCCGATCACTATCGGCATGGTCGAGCCGCCGCCGGGCCACGAGAAGACGCCCGCACCGCGTCAGCATCCGCTGCGCTTCCTCTGGCAGATGGATGCCGAGGGACGCTTTGTGCTTCGCTCCGACGAATTCATCCGTCTCATCGGTCCGCACACCGCCGCCCGCTTCGGCCGCCGCTGGCGCGAGATCGCCGCGGAATTTGCGCTCGATCCCGACGGGCGCATCGCAGAGGCGCTCGAGAGCCACGACACCTGGGCCGGCATCACCGTGAACTGGCCCGCCGATGGCGGCGAGCATCTTCCGGTCGAGCTCGCGGGCCTGCCGATCTACGATCGGGAGCGCAACTTCGCCGGCTTCAAGGGCTTTGGCGTCTGCCGCGATCTCGATGGCCTCAACCGGCTCGAGGCGCTCCGCCGCTTCGAGCTGCTGGCCGAAGCGCCGGCGCAGCACGGCCTGTCCGCCGAAAGCGTCGAGCCGGAGGCCGAGGCAGCGACGCCGCCTCCGCCGATCGCGCCGCCTGCGCCCGAGCCTGAAGCCGAACTGCCGGACCCCACACCCGACGCGAATTCACATCCAACCGATCCGGAAACGCCAGTGGAAACGCCGCCTCCAAACGTCGTGCCGTTCCGCCCGCATGGCGATGCACGCTCGCCGACGCTGACGCCGGTCGAGAACAGCGCGTTCAACGAGCTCGCCCGGCAATTGTCCGAGCGGCTCGAGCGCGACCGCGAGACGATTGCCGCCGACACGTCTGAGCCGCCGGCCGCCGAATTCGCGCCCGAACCACCCGCGCCGGAGCCCGAGGCGCCGCAGGCTGCGGCCGAATGGCTGACCGAGCCGGCGCCGCCGGCACGCGGCGAGCCCGTGCGCGACCGCGCGCTGCTCGACCTATTGCCGACCGGCATCCTGATCTATCGCCTCGACCGCCTGCTCTACGCCAACCCCGCCTTCCTCGCGCGCATGGGCTACGCAAACCTGAGCGCGCTGGAGGATGCCGGCGGGCTGGACGCGCTCTATGTCGAGCCGGGCGTCTCCACGGCCAGCAGCACGTCGCAAGCAGGCACGCCGGTGACGATCAGCGCGGCCATCGCGAACGGCGAAGAGCCGCTTGCGACCACGGAAGCGCATCTGCACACGATCGACTGGGACGGCGAGAGCGCGCATGCGCTGATCTGCGCGCTGCCGCAGGCCGCGCCAATGGTCGCCGCGCCCGATATCGCCGAGACGATTGTCTCCGAATCCTTGCCCTTTGCGCCCGAGCTCGAGCCCGCGGCCGGCGATGCCGACGCCGAGGATCTCGCCGCGATCCTGGACACCACGGCCGAGGGCATCGTGATGTTCGATGCCGAGGGCAACATCCACGCCTGCAACCGCAGCGCCGAGGCGCTGTTCGGCTATGACGGCGAAGCCCTGCTCGAGCAGAATCTGGCGACGCTGTTCGCCCCTGAGAGCCAGCAGATCGTCGCCGACTATCTCGAAAGCCTGAAGAGCCAGAACATTGCGAGCCTGCTCGACCACGGCCGCGAGGTGCTGGGCCGCGAGAAGAAGGGCGGCGTCATTCCGCTCGCGATGATCATGGGCCGCACACGGCCGGACGGCCCGAACTTCTTCGCCGTGTTCCGCGATCTCTCCCAGAGCAAGAAGGGCGAGAGCGAGCTGACGCGGGCCCGCCGTCTCGCCGACGGCGCAGCGACGGCCAAAGCCGACATGCTGGCGCGGATCAGCCACGAGATCCGCACCCCGCTCAACGCCATCATCGGCTTCGCCGAGGTGATGATCTCCGAGCGTTTCGGCGCACTCGGCAACGAGCGCTACGGCGAATACATGAAGGACATCCGCGCCTCCGGCGAGCGCGTCATCGCGATCATCGACGATCTCTTGGAGCTGTCGCGGATCGAGACCGGCAAGCTCGACCTCAACTTCGCCAACCTCAATCTCAACGACCTCGTCGAGGCCTGCGTCGTGGTGATGCAGCCGCAGGCCAATCGCGAGCGCATCATCATCCGCACCTCGCTGGCGCATGCGCTGCCGCAGGTCACGGTGGATGCGCGCGCGATGCGGCAGATCACCGTAAACCTGATCTCGAACTCGATCCGGCTTGCGAGCGCCGGCGGCCAGGTCATCGTCTCGACCGCGCTGACCGATCGCGGCGAGATCGCGCTGCGCATCCGCGACACCGGCCATGGCCTCAGCGAACGCGAAGTCGCCGCCGCGATGGAGCCGTTCCGCACCCCGCCGCCAGGCGACGCCGCGGACAGCTCCGCGCTCAGCCTATCGCTGACCAAGGCGCTGGTCGAAGCCAACCGCGCCCAGTTCAACATCAAGAACGCGGGCAATTCCGGCACGCTGATCGAGGTGGTGTTCGCACCGGCGCTGGCGAAGGCGTGAGTGAGCATTTTGCGGAGGGTCGGTCCCAACGGACCGGCCCTCCTTCACGCCGCTCTCAACGCTTGGCCGGCGGGCCGCTCTTGTTGCCCGGCAAGCCCTTAATGTTCGAGGTATCCTGCTGCTGGACGGTCGGGTTTTGCGAGTTCGAGCCAACCGTTCCGGTGCGAGCGGGAGGACCGTTCTTGTTGCCGGGAGCCCCAGCGATACCCGTCCCCGAGTTCTGCGCGCTGGGGACGTTGGCGACACCGCTGCTGCTGTCCGTGCGCGTGTGATCTCCCGGCGCGGTCGCGGCCGAGCCCGGCTTGTCCTGCGCTCCAACGTAGCCCGAGGCGCCGGAATTCTGCGTCTTGAGGCCTTTGTCCGCTTCGCTCTGCACGTTCTGGTTAGGTGTTGCCTGCTGCGCGATTGCGGGCCCCGCCATCAGCGGGGCCGCGATAAGGATGGCTGCCATTGTCGTTCGCATGAGCGTTTCTCCTCCGCTTGCCCCTTCGCGCGTAAACGCCCGACACCGCGAAGATTTCCAAACCAGCCGGAATAAAGCCTTCGGTTGCAGGAACCAGGTCTGCCGTGCTGTCGCTCAAACGAAAGGGCACGGCGCTTGTCGCGCCGTGCCCTACACAATCCTTGCGGTGGTCTCAGTGATAGATCTCGAACAGGCCGGCGCCGCCCTGGCCGCCGCCGATGCACATCGTCACCACGCCCCACTTGGCCTTGCGGCGTGCGCCTTCCTGGAGCAGATGGCCGGTGAGCCGCGCGCCGGTCATGCCAAAGGGATGCCCGATCGCGATCGAGCCGCCGTTGACGTTGTACTTGGCGGGATCGATGCCGAGCTTGTCGCGGCAATACAGGCACTGGCTGGCGAAGGCCTCGTTGAGCTCCCATAGATCGATGTCGTCGATCTTGAGCCCGGTGCGCTTCAAGAGCTTCGGAATCGCGAACACGGGGCCGATGCCCATCTCGTCGGGCTCGCAGCCCGCGGTCGCCCAGGCGACGAAGCGCCCGAGCGGCTTGAGGCCGCGCTTCTCGGCGTCCCTGGCTTCCATCAGCACCACGGCGGCGGCGCCGTCGGAGAGCTGGCTGGCATTGCCGGCGGTGACGTATTTGCCGGGGCCCTTCACCGGCTCGAGCTTGGCAAGGCCCTCCATCGTGGTATCGGGCCGGTTGCACTCGTCGCGATCGACGACGTAATCGACGATCGACTCCGCCTTGGTCTGCTTGTCGACGACCTTCATCTTGGTCTTCATCGGGACGATCTCGTCCTTGAACTTGCCGGCCTGCTGCGCCGCGGCCATGCGGCGCTGCGATTCCAGCGAGAACTCGTCCTGGTATTCGCGGCTGAGCTTGTAGCGTTCGGCGACGATATCGGCGGTGTCGATCATCGCCATGAAGATGTCAGGGGCGACCTTGAGCAGTTCCGGATCGATCGATTCCTTCGGCGAGCCGCCGCCGGGAATCGAGATGCTCTCGACGCCGCCGGCGACGATGCAGTCGGCGCCGTCGGAGCGGATCGAGTTGGCAGCCATCGCGATGGTCTGAAGCCCCGAGGAGCAGAAGCGGTTCACAGAAACGCCGGCGGTGGACTTCGGCAGGCCTGCGAGCAGCGCGGCCTGACGGCCGATGTTCGGCGCGCCATGAGCGCAGTTGCCGAGATAACAGTCCTCGACATAGTCCTTGTCGACGCCGGCGCGCTTCACCGCGTGCTGGATGGCGTGGGCGGCGAGCGACATCGGCGGCGTGATGTTGAACCCGCCGCGGCCGGACTTGGCCAGGCCCGTGCGCGCATAGGAAACGATGACGGCTTCACGCATGTGTTTCTCCCTTGTCGAACGATTTTGAACGGAGCGTCCTTACCGCCATTGGTACACAAAGTTTGGCCGAGGCGGGAGAAATAAAAACGCCGCCTCCGGTGACGGAGGCGGCGTTGTTCCGCGGGTCGGAATATATCTGCGCCGGGACGAAGGATCAGACTCATCAGACTCAAATGGCTGGTGCGAGTCACCTCTCCCCAGCGGGGAGAGGTCGGATTGCCATGGCGCGCAATTGCGCGCCTGAGCCATCCGGGTGAGGGGCCGCAGCATTCGGTGAGAGCCTAACCCCTCACCCGGATCGCATCTTGCGATGCGATCCGACCTCTCCCTACGGGAGAGGTGAAGGATCAGAACGTCAGCGCCTTGGCCTGCTTTACCTGCGGCAGCGCCTGCACCTTGGCGAGCAAATCGGCCGGCACGGCGCCGTCGACCTCGACCAGGGCAATGGCATCGCTGCCGGGCGCGACGCGGCCGAGATGGAAGGTGGCGATGTTGATCTTGGCGTCGCCGAGCAGGCTCGCGAATTTGCCGATGAAGCCCGGCTTGTCCTCGTTGGTGACGTAGATCATCGACTTGCCGAACTCGGCATCGACGCGGATGCCCTTGATGTCGACGAGGCGCGGCTTGCCGTCGGCATAGACGGTGCCCGAAACCGACCGCTCCTGCCGCTCGGTGATGACGGTGACGGTGATCAGGCTCTCATAGTCGCTCTGCGCCGCGCGCACGATCTCGTCCACCACCATGCCGCGCTCCTTGGCGACGACCGGCGCGGACACCACGTTGACCTCGCCCAGCATCGGGCGCAGCAGACCCGACAGCACCGCGGAGGTGATCGCCTTGATCTTCATCTCGGCGACGTGGCCTTCATAGGTGATCTCGACCTTGAGGATGCCACTCTCGGTGAGCTGGCCCGCGAACGAGCCGAGCTTCTCGGCGAGCGCGATGAACGGCTTCAGCTTCGGCGCCTCTTCCGCGGTGATCGAGGGGAAGTTGACCGCGTTCGAGATCGCACCGGTGAGCAGATAGTCCGACATCTGCTCGGCGACCTGGAGCGCGACGTTCTCCTGCGCTTCCGTGGTGGAGGCGCCGAGATGCGGCGTGCAGATCACGTTAGGATGGCCGAACAGCACGTTCTTGGTTGCGGGCTCCTCGACGAAGACATCGAAGGCGGCGCCGGCGATGTGCTTGGAATTGAGCGCATCGACCACCGCCTGCTCGTCGACGAGGCCGCCGCGGGCGCAGTTGATCAGGCGCACGCCCTTCTTCATCTTGGCGATCGCGGCCGCGTCGATGATGTTCCTGGTCTTCTCGGTGAGGGGGGTGTGCAAGGTGATGAAGTCGGCGCGCTTGAGGAGATCGTCGAGCTCGACCTTCTCGACGCCGATGTCCTTGGCGCGCTCCGGCGACAGGAACGGATCGAAGGCGATCACCTTCATGCGCAGGCCGAGCGCGCGATCGGCCACGATCGAGCCGATATTGCCACAGCCGACGACGCCTAACACCTTGCCGGTGATCTCGACGCCCATGAAGCGGTTCTTCTCCCACTTGCCGGCCTGGGTCGAGGCGTCGGCCTGCGGGATCTCGCGAGCGAGCGCCAGCATCAGGGTGATGGCGTGCTCGGCGGTCGTGATCGAATTGCCGAACGGCGTGTTCATCACGATGATGCCCTTGGCCGTGGCGGCGGGAATCTCGACATTGTCGACGCCGATGCCGGCGCGGCCGATCACTTTCAGCCTCGTCGCCTTCTCGATGATCTTGGCGGTCGCCTTGGTCGCGGAGCGGATCGCAAGGCCGTCGTAATTGCCGATGATCTCGGCGAGCTTGTCCTTGTCCTTGCCGAGATTGGGCTGGAAGTCGACTTCGACGCCGCGGTCCTTGAAGATCTGCACGGCGGCGGGCGAGAGCGCGTCGGAAATGAGAACTTTGGGTTTGGTCATGGGTGTGATCCGTGGGTGCGGGCTGCATTTACGGAACGTCATCCGCGGGCTTGACCCGCGGAACCATCTCTCTTGATTGATGGATGGCCGGGTCAAGCCCGGCCATGACGAGTTGAGATAACGCGACGAGTGAAACCTGCTCACGCCGCCTTGGGCAGAGCGGCCTTGGTCTCGGCAAAGGCCCAGTCGATCCACTGCGTCAGCAGCTCGACGTCCCTAGCCTCGACGGTGGCGCCGCACCAGATGCGCAGGCCGGCCGGCGCATCGCGGTAATAGGCGAAGTCGTAGCCTGCGCCTTCCTTCTCGACCAGCGCGACCAGCTTCTTGGAGAACTCGGCCTGCGCATCCTCGGAGAGCGAGGTGATCGCGGGATCGGTGAACTTCATGCACACCGAAGTGTTGGAGCGGATCGAAGGATCCTTCGCCAGGAAGTCGATCCAGGGCGTCTTCGCCTTCCAGTCGGCGAGCACCTTGGTATTGGCGTCGGCACGCGCGATCAGCGCCTTGAGGCCGCCGATCGACTTGGCCCAGTTCAGCGCGTCGAGATAATCCTCGACGCAGAGCATCGAGGGCGTGTTGATGGTCTCGCCGACGAAAATACCTTCGTTGATCTTGCCGCCCTTGGTCATGCGAAAGATCTTCGGCAGCGGCCAGGCCGGCTTGTAGGTTTCGAGCCGCTCCACCGCACGCGGCGACAGGATCAGCATGCCGTGGGCGGCTTCGCCGCCGAGCGCCTTCTGCCAGGAGAAGGTGACGACGTCGAGTTTTGCGAAATCGAGCGGCTGCGCGAATGCGGCCGAGGTCGCGTCGCAGATCGTGAGTCCTTCGCGGGTCGCGCTGATCCAGTTCGCGTTCGGCACGCGCACGCCAGACGTGGTCCCATTCCAGGTGAAGACGACGTCGCTCTTGGGATCCACCTTGGAGAGATCGGGGATCTCACCATAGGCTGCGTTCAGCTTGGTGACGTCCTTGAGCTTCAATTCCTTGACGATATCGCTGACCCAGCCTTCGCCGAAGGATTCCCAGGCAAGCGTGGTGACGGGCCGCGCACCAAGCAGCGACCACAGCGCCATCTCGACCGCGCCGGTATCCGAGGCCGGCACGATGCCGATGCGGTAATCGGCGGGGACCTCGAGCACTTCGCGCGTCAGATCGATCGCGAGCTTGAGCTTGGCCTTGCCCACCTTCGCGCGATGCGAGCGGCCGAGGGCTGCGTCCTTGAGATTTTGGGCGTTCCATCCGGGGCGCTTGGCGCAGGGGCCGGAGGAGAAATGCGGCACGTTCGGCCGCGAAGCGGGCTTCGCTACAGTCATGATCTACCCTTCCAGATAGTAAGCCTCCCGTTGGGGGGAGGTGTCCCGCCGCGGCTGATACGGGAATCGGGCAGACCAGTCAAGGAAGTTCCGGCGTCTCACGGCGGAGTGAAGGCGCCTCCGGCGCGAGATCAGGCGAGTCGACGGCAGCGAGCGCATTCAGCAAGTCCGTGGCTTCGCTGATCAATTGCGCGGCTCTGCGGCGGCTGCCGACCTTCAAAATGCATTTGTCATTGGCCTGCACGACGTAGTCGTTGCCGACCTTGATCATCGAATAGCTTGTCATCGAAATCCCCGAACCGACCGAGCTCGGTGTCTGACGCTGCCGTAGCACCGTTCGTTCCTTCATCAATGTGAACGACGGACGGGTAGTTTACCGGCTCTTAACACGAACGAATGCGCGATCCGATTCCGCTGATCGCGCAACGCCTGCGTCACGCTGCGTCAAAAGCGGACAGTCATACCGACATGACTCGCCGTGAAGCCGAGCCGCTTGTAGAAGCGCTGCGCATCGACACGCGTCTGATGCGTCAGCAGTTCGACGAGATTGCAGCCGCGTGCTTTCGCTTCCGCAACCGCCCATTGCACCAACCGCTCGCCGATGCCGCGGCTGCGACAATCGGAAGCAACGCGGACGTCTTCGAGCAAACCGCGCACGCCGCCTTGCGAGCTGATGCCGGGCAGGATCGCGAGTTGCAGGCAGCCGACCACCCTGCCCTCGCTCTCGGCGACCACAAGCGTCAGATTCGGATCGCGCTCGACCCGCGCAAATGCCTCGTAATAGGCGGCGGGCAGCGGATCCTCCACGCGCTCGCGTGCGCGTCCGAGATGATCATCGGCGAGCATTGCAACGATCGCGGCGATGTCGTCGCGGCGCGCGCGGCGAATGGAGACGGCTTCGGCGTTCATGCGCGATGCTCCAGACTCAGCGCGCCGGCGCAAGGCCGAGAAAGGCCTCGGTCTGGTCGATCCAGCGGCGGATGGCCGCAAAGCGGCCGAGATCGAAGCCGCCCTCATGCGCAACGCGGGTATAGGCGAGCAGCGAGACATCCGCGAGCGAAACCGCCTCACCGGCGAGGAAGCGGCTGGCCGCAAGATGCTGCTCCATGCGCTCGAGCGCCGCATAACCGCGCTTGACCTTCTCAGGATCGAGCTCGGAGGCCTGCTTGCCGAGATAGACCAGGAGGAAGCGGCACACCGCGATATAGGGCTCGTGGCTGTACTGCTCCCAGAACAGCCATTCGTCCATCTTGGCAGCGATGAAGGCGTCGCGCGGAACGAGGGCGCTGTCGCGTGCGAGATAGCGGATGATGGCATTGGATTGCGCCAGCGTGCGGCCGTCGTCGAACGCGACGGTCGGCACTTGGCCGGCGCCGTTCATCTTCAGGAATTGCGGCGTGCGCGTCTCGCCCTTGCTCGTGTCGATCTCAACCCACTGATAGGGCAATGCGAGCTTGTCGCAGACCCACTTCACCTTCAGACAATTGCCGGAATTGCTATCGCCGTAGATCTGCATCGCCGCCGTCCCGCTTTTGGGCGACAGAGCATCAGGACGGAAGGAGGCTGTCAACCGCGGCGTGTCGCCGCGTCAGAACTTGTAGCCGAGGCCGGCGCGGACGGTGTTGATGCTGGTGTCGACCTGGGACGTGAAGCGAATGTATTCCCACTCGGCGCGCATGAAGAGACCGCCGACGAGGTTGACGTCTACACCGAGGCCGCCGCTGTAGCCGTAGATCAGATGATTGTGCTGCGCTTCGCTCGCGGAGACCGGCCCCAGCAGAACGCCGGCGGGCGTCACGTAATCCTGAGCACTCACCGTGCGAACGATATCCGCGTTGCCGAGCGCGAGCCCGCCGAACACGTAGGGCAGGAAGCAGCCCCACGCGTAACCGGCCCTGCCGCGAAACGTTGCCATGTCCTTGATCGCGATCGAGGCCGTCGAACTCGCAGTCACGCTGTGCACGTTGCCGTCGGACAGCTGGAGGCTACGTGCTTCGCTGGCGGTGGTCGATCCTCCGAACTTACCGTGCAGGTAACTGGCTTCCAGGCCGATCACGACATCGTCCCACTGCCCATTGTAGCCCGCGAAAGCACCGTATCCACTGCTGCGCTGAGAGGCCTTTCCGAGGCCGAGATTCCATTGCGAGACCTGCATCTCCTGTTCGATCAGGGTGTCCGCGAGCAGCGCGGCCATCATATTGCTGGTCGACCCGTTGAAATTTTCGTCGGACGAGCCATAGCCGCCCTGGCCTCCGACATAGAAGCCCTGCCAGTTGACGCCGGATCTCGTCAGGCCGTCGGTGAAGCTGCCGCGCAGGATCGGCAGGTCCGGCATGTCGGCCGCATTTGCGGCGGACACCGTCCCCAACATCGCCGCCGCCACCATCAGCCTACGCATCGCAACGCTCCATGGACTCGAACAGTTGCGATGATCATCCCCTGTTAACCTTAACCAATGGTTGCGTCCGCCACGTTCGTCGCTGCTGCGCCATGAAAAATCCGCAAAGCAAAACGGCGCGGGCTGACCCCGCGCCGTTAAGAGACTTTAACCGATGAGGCTGCCGATCAGCCCTTGGTGACCAGCGGCGGCGCGTAGACCGGCGGGCTGTTGAGATCCCAGCGCACGCCGAGCTTGACGTCGTGCGAGGTGAGCTCCCTGATCTTGATAGAGGTCGGACCGGAGGCACTGTTGTCGAACAAGCGGTAGTTGCCAGGCGCCGCGTCGCCGAGGTTCATGTAGCTGTAGGCCAGTTCGACGGTGAACCCGGGATTGACCTTGTAGGCGAGACCGGCGTGAGCGGCCCAGGCGAAGTTCCACTTTCCGCTGTCTGCGAAGTAGGCGACGCTGTTGCTCGGAGTCGGGGTCAGCGCGGCGCTATAAGAAACGCCGTCGTCACGGAAGCCACTGATCTTGTTGTAGGAGCCGCCAACACCGGCGCCAATGAACGGGGTGATGCACCACCAGGTGCCGAGATCGACATAGGCATTCGCCATGACGACCCACTCGGACTTGCTCCCGCTGTAATTGTTTGTGCCGACGAAGCCGGGTCCAATGACGTTGTCCGCACCGTGCAGGTTAGCCTTGCCCCGGTACTGGCCGATCACGTCCGCACGGAACCAATTGTTGAAGCGATAGCCGACGCCGAGATCGAACAGTGGCGAAGAGTCGAAGCCGAGTCCCTCAGTCGACTTCTGATACCCAGCCGGCAGCGCGCTATCGATGCGCTTGGCACTCTGGTTGGTCATGCCAATATCACCGCGCAGATACCAGCCGCCGAAATCGGCGGGCGGGGCCGGCGGCGCGTACATCGGAGGGGGCGCCGCGATCGGCATATCGGCGGCGAATGCCATCGACGAGATCAGGGTTGCCGCACCCGCGGCGAGGAGAGACTTAACGCTACGCATTGGCTTCGTCCTTATGGCCGGTGAGGCAAAATGCAGCCGCCCCACGTTCTGGAAACTCACGGGAGGACGATGGCACCAAATGTTTAAGCGCCGCTTAACCCTAATTTTTAAGGTTGATTTTTTCTGACAGTACACGCGCGCGCCGCGCCAGCGTTGCAAAAAAGCAGCGCCAAATGCGACTTCCTTCGCCGCATTCCCTAACGATGTGTGAAACCGCAAGGCGGCAAGAGAGGATGTGTTAACGCGCGTGCCGCGGCAGCCTGGGTAGGAACACTGCAAGCAGGCCGATCGCCGGCAGAAAAGCGCAGACCTGATAGACGAAAGCGATCGAGGTGTGGTCGGCGAGCTTGCCGAGCACGGCCGCGCCCAGCCCACCGATGCCGAAGGCGACACCGAAGAACACGCCGGAGATCATGCCGAAGCGATGCGGCACCAGTTCCTGCGCGAACACGATGATCGATGACGTCGTCGAGGAGATGATCAGGCCGATGACGACGCTGAGCACCGCGCTCGCATAGAGGCCGGCATAGGGCAGCGCCAGCGTGAACGGCAGCGCGCCGAGGATCGAGATCCAGATCACGATCTTGCGGCCGAAGCGGTCGCCCAAGGGACCGCCGAGAAACGCACCCACGGCGTTCGCCGCCAGGAAGATGAAGAGATAGATCTGCGCAGCCTGCGTCGACACGCCGAAGCGGTCGATCAGGTAGAAGATGTAATAGCTCGACAGGCTCGATACGTAGAGCTGCTTGGAGAACAAGAGCGCGACCAGCACGAGCAGCGCGACCGCGACGCGGCGCGAGCTCGGACCACCCGGCTGGCTGTGAACGGGGGCTGCCTTCTTCGCCGTGATCTGCGGCGCGTACCAGCGGCCGATGCGCCACAGGATGAGGATCGCGAGGAAGGCGATCGAAGAGAACCAGGCGATGCTGCCCTGCCCGAACGGCACGACGATGAGCGCGGCCAGCACCGGTCCCATCGAGGTGCCGAAACTGCCGCCGAGCTGGAACACGGATTGCGCAAAGCCGTAGCGGCCGCCGGAGGCGAGCCGCGCGATGCGCGCCGACTCCGGGTGAAACACCGCCGAGCCGAGACCGACCAGCGCGGCGGCGACGAGAATGACGAGGTATTGATGCGCGGCGCTGAGCAGCAAGAGGCCGAAGAAGGTCGAGGCCATGCCGATCGCCAGCGAATAGGGCTGCGCCTTCTTGTCGGTGTAGTGCCCGACCACCGGCTGGAGCAGCGAGGCCGTGAACTGGAAGGCCAGCGTGATCATGCCGATCTGCGCGAAATCGAGCGCATAGGTGTCCTTCAGGATCGGATACACCGAGGCGATCAGCGACTGCATGGTGTCGTTGAGGAAGTGCGAGACGCTGATGCCGGCGAGCACCACGTAGACCGGCCCTGGCGCTTTGGCGGGCGCCACGTCGTTGACGACGACGGGCTCGGTCAGTGTTTCCTCTGAGACGACGACAGGCTTGTTCAATGCAGCAATCCCGGCGCGGCAGATTGCCGCGACCTCTTAGGTACGATGCAAGCGGCAGTAGAACCAGCGTCAACGGCAAATAGCTGGGATGCGCGGGTCTTACCCTCTCCCCTTGTGGGAGAGGGTGGATCGCCGCGTCAGCGGCGAGACGGGTGAGGGGTCTGCCTCCGCGAGTCTCTCTAGCAGTTGGGGGCGAGGATAGAACCCATCATCCGGCGCTTCGCGCCACCTTCTCCCACAAGGGGAGAAGGAAGAGCCCTTACGCCGCCGCCTGGCCCAGCGCGGAGACGATAGTGTCGACGACGTCCTCGACCAGGATGCGGTCCTCGCCCTCGCCCATGACGCGGATCACGGGCTCGGTGCCGGAGGAGCGGATCAGGAGGCGGCCGTGGCCGTTGAGGCGCTTCTCGCCGTCGGAGATCGCCGACTTGACGTCGGAATCGTCGAGCGGCTTGCCGCCCTTGTGGCGGACGTTCTTCAGGATCTGCGGCAGCGGATCGAAGCGGTGGCAGACTTCGGAGACGGGGCGGCGCAGCTTCTGCACCACCGCCAGCACCTGCAGGGCCGCAACGAAGCCGTCGCCGGTGGTCGCGTAGTCGGACAGGATGATGTGGCCGGACTGCTCCCCGCCGAGATTGTAGCCGCCGTTCAGCATCTGCTCGAGCACGTAGCGGTCGCCGACCGGCGTGCGGACGAGATCGAGCCCCTGCCCGTTGAGGAAGCGCTCGAGGCCGAGATTGGACATCACGGTGGCGACGATGCCCGGCCGCGACAGCCGGCCGTCCTCCTTCCAGCTTTGCGCGATCACCGCGAGCAGCTGGTCGCCGTCGACCAGATGGCCGCGCTCGTCGACCAGGATGACGCGATCGGCGTCACCGTCGAGCGCAATGCCGATGTCGGCGCGCATCTCGCGCACTTTCTTCGACAAGGCTTCCGGCGAGGTGGAGCCGCATTCCTTGTTGATGTTGAAGCCGTCGGGCTCGACGCCGATCGGCACCACATCCGCACCCAATTCCCATAGCGCTTCCGGCACCACCTTGTAGGCGGCGCCATTGGCGCAATCGATCACAACGCGCAGGCCGTCGAGCGACAGATCGCGCGGCAGCGTGCGCTTGGCGAATTCGATGTAGCGGTCATGCACGCCGTCGATGCGGCGGGCGCGCCCCAGGCTCGCGCTCTGTGCGAGACGCTTGTCGAGGGATTCATCGAGCAGCTGCTCGATCTGCCTCTCGACGTCGTCGGAGAGCTTGAAGCCCTGCGGGCCGAACAGCTTGATGCCGTTGTCCTCGAACAGATTGTGCGAAGCCGAAATCATGACGCCGAGATCGGCCCGCATGGATTTGGTCAGCATCGCGACCGCCGGTGTCGGCATCGGGCCGACTAGCAGCACGTCCATGCCGACCGAAGTGAAGCCCGCGACCATCGCGTATTCGATCATGTAGCCGGACAGGCGGGTGTCCTTGCCGATCACGACTCGATGGCGATGGTCACCGCGCTGAAACGCAAGCCCTGCGGCTTGGCCGACCTTGAGCGCGAGCTCCGGCGTGATCAGTCCGTTGGCGCGGCCCCGAATCCCGTCCGTCCCGAAATATTTGCGGCTCATATCGTCCCCCAGGCAACAACCAGGGACCCCTCTACAACCACGGGCTGCCCGAAAGGGCCCCGCATCCCTGATTTGCCGAGCACTTATAAAGCCATCGCGGCTAAGTTGGCTTCAAAAAATATGATAAATCATTACGGAACCGGGCACGCCGCTGCCCTGATAACGTATTGTTAACATTATATTTCCGAACTGGGAAGCCGGAACGGGAACGGAACCTGTCCCTAGCCGGTGCGCTTCACATGCCCGTCCCCGCGGCTCGGCGGCGGCTGGGTGACATTGACGGGATCGGAGGCGGGAAAGGTCTCTTCCAGACCTTCTTCCAGCGCTTCCTCGAGGGCGCGCTTCTCCTTGGTCTCTTCCGGCGAAGGTCCGGCGTGCGGCCTCGTCATGGCGCCCTCCTGCAAAACGGTCTGGCAAACGATTTGGCTGTGCATCCAACCATGCTAGATGACCCCGAAATCATCCGATGCAAGACGGGCCGGGGAAACGATCATGAAGCACATCACCTGTATCGACGATCTCCGTGCGCTGCATAAGCGCCGCGTGCCGAAGGCGTTCTTCGATTATTGCGACCGCGGCTCCTATGCCGAGGAGACGCTGCGCGCCAACCGCGAGGACATGCAGGCGATCAAGTTCCGCCAGCGCATCCTGGTCGACGTCTCCAAACGCGACACCTCGACCACAATCCTCGGCGAGCCCTCGACCATGCCGCTGATCCTCGCGCCCGTCGGCCTGCTCGGCATGCAGCATGGCGACGGCGAGATCCATGCCTGCCGCGCCGCGCAGGCCGCCGGTATCCCGTTCACGCAATCGACGATGTCGATCTGCTCGATCGAGGACATCGCCGCCAATGTCGAGAAGCCGTTCTGGTTCCAGCTCTATGTCATGAAGGACCGCGGCTTCATCAAGGACTTGATCCAGCGCGCCATCGCAGCGAAGTGCAGCGCGCTGGTGCTGACCGTCGATCTTCAGGTGATCGGCCAGCGCCACGCCGACATCAAGAACGGCATGACGGTACCGCCGGAATGGTCGCTATCGAAATTGCTGGATTTCGCCAGCAAGCCGGCCTGGGTTTCCGGCGTGCTGCAAGGCAAGCGCCGCACGTTCGGCAACATCGCCGGCCACGTGAAGAACACCGAGGATCTCAACCGCCTCGCCGAATGGACCGCGTCGCAGTTCGACACCTCGCTGAACTGGAAGGACGTCGAGTGGGTCCGCAGCATCTGGCCTGGCAAGCTCATCCTTAAGGGCATTTTGGACGTCGAGGATGCCGAGGAAGCCGCCAAGACCGGCGCGCAGGCCCTGGTCGTCTCCAACCATGGCGGCCGGCAGCTCGACGGCGCGCCGTCATCGATCGAGGTGCTGCCCGAGATTGCGGACGCGGTCGGCGAGAAGATGGAGATCATGTTCGACGGCGGCATCCGCTCCGGCCAGGACGTGATGCGCGCGCTCGCGCTCGGCGCCAAGTCCTGCATGATCGGCCGCGCCTATGCCTATGGCCTGGGGGCTGGCGGCCAGGCCGGCGTCGCCAAGGCGATCGACATCATCCAGAAGGAGCTGCTCACCACCATGGGCCTGTGCGGCGTCAACCGGATCGACGAGATCGACGATCATATCATTGCGGCAGCACCGTAGCGTCTTGGGTGGGCAGGGCGCTTGTCCACCGTAGCTCGACGAGCGAAGGCGGAAGCGTGGCGACCTTCGTTCCAAGTTGAGAGAAGACGTGGGCACGGCGCGAGCGCGCCTTTGCCCCTTGCTCGGCGAGATGCAGCAACACTAACAGCCTCGTCCCGGCGGAGGCGACCGCTCTCCCCTCACATTGGCGGCGTGAGGCCGTCGCGGCCGACGCTGACGCGGTTGGTCTCGAAAGAGCCGTCCGGCAATTGCTTCATGAAGGCGATGACCTTGGCACCGGTCTTCAGATCGGATTTGTCGCCGGGCACCAAGGTCACCACCGGGGTGTTGTCGGGAACGAACACCTTCTTCTCGCCGTCCTTGTACTTGACCAGCAGCGTGTGGCCGTCATTGCCGACCACGCTCTCGGCGACCGTCGCATTGGTCATGCTGGAGTTGGGCTTGAGGTCCCAGGGCCGCGAGCCCTCGCCGGTGCCGCGCATGCTCTCCGGAAACACGTGGACCTCGACCGCGTTCTGGCCGCCATCCGGCCCCGGCACGGTGGTGGCGCCGATGAACGAACCGGGCTTGATGTCGGCGAGTGAGATCTTGGTGATGCCCGAGACGTTCACATCAGCGGCGATGTGAAGCTTGAAATCTTCGCCGCTGCGCGACTTGACCTGCATGGTGTCGCCATTGACGTTCTCGATCGTGCCGCGCACACGCGTCGGCACCGGCGCTTTTTGGGCGGTGGCGCAGTAGGTCGAGAGGGTCACCATCGCGATGGCGAGAAGTGGACGTGTGAAAGTTGCGCGTTGAACAGACATGGCGGTCTCCGGTTGTCCCCACGGAGATAGAACTCCGGAACAGCCGCGCCATTCTCTCAAGTCTTTGTGAGATCGGCCTCGACCAGCGCGCGCAGCTCGGTGGTGACTTCAGGACGCCGGCCGAACCACAGCTCGAAGCCGCGCACCGCCTGGTGCAGCAACATGCCGAGCCCGTCGGCGGTCTTCAGCCCGTGCGCTTTGGCTGCCGCAAGCAGCGGCGTCACCAGCGGGACATAAACGAGATCGGCGACCACCGCCGCCTCCGGCAGGCGCGCCACATCGATATCGAGCGGAGGCTGGCCGTGCATGCCGAGCGAGGTCGTGTTCACGAGAAGTTTTGCACGCGGCAGCACGTCGTTGATGCTGTCCCATGTCACAGGATGCACCTTTGGCCCAAAGAGACTTGCCAGCGTCTCCGCCCGCGCGATGGTGCGATTGGCGAGATGGATGCGCTTGATGCCTTGCTCACGCAGGCCGAACACGACCGCGCGCGAGGAGCCGCCAGCCCCGAGGACCAGCGCCTCCTCAGCCGCATTCCAGCCGGGCGCGCTGGCGTCGAGATTGCCGATGAAGCCTTCGACGTCGGTATTGGTCGCGTGCAGCTCGCCGTCTTCGAACCACAGCGTATTGGCGGCACCCACAGCCGTTGCGCGCGCATCGGGTTTCGACAGCGCCAGCACGTCCTCCTTGTGCGGGATGGTGACGTTGGCGCCAACGAAGCCGCGCAGCGACAGCCGCAGCACGAAGTCACGCAAATCCTCGGGCGGGACAGCCTCGATGACGTAGCCGCCCTCGATCCCGAGCGTGCGCAGCCAGTAATGATGAATCAGCGGCGATCGCGAATGCGCCGCCGGCCATCCGATCAGACAAGCGGCGGGAGCCCTGGTCACGGTCGTCCTTCCCTCAAGCGATATGGAAGGCGATCCATTTCGCGTCCCGACGGCTCTGTCAAGCGCACGAGCGCCGCATCGCCACGGCGCCGTCAGCTCGCAGCAGCCTCATCGGCTGCAGAGCTCTTGATGTCAGCAATGGCGCGCTCGAGGCTCTGGCGATAGCGCGCGCGGGGCGGCGTCACGCCATGGGTGAGCAGCGCGCGGCGAACCGCTGGCGAGGCGCCCGTGATGAACAGCCTGATGCCCTGGCGATGAGCCCTCGCGGCGACGCGCCCGAGCACGTTCGCCGCGGTGGAGTCCAGGAACGGCACCGCGGCGAAATCGACCACGAAGGCCTTGCGCCGGTCGGCGATGCCGTCGAGCACGCTTCCGATCGCAGAGGCGGCGCCGAAGAAGAACGCGCCGGTGATGCGATAGACCAGCACGTCGCGGTCCACCGCAAGCGCGGGGTCGTAGGGAATGCGCGAACCGTTGCCGTCGTCGGGACGATCGGCGGCCACGAGCGGCGTGCGCTCCTCGATGCCCGTCGTCTCCGCCATGCGGTGGATGAACAGCACCGCGCCGAGCGCGAAGCCGACCAGAATGCCTTCGGTGAGATCGCGAAAGATCGTGAGCAGGAAGGTCGCGAGCAGCACGACGGCATCGCCCCATGACGAGCGCAGCAGCGTCGCGAATTCGTGCTTCTCCGCCATGGTCCAGGCCACGACCACGAGCACGGAGGCGAGCGCAGCCAGCGGAATGTAGCTTGCGAGCGGCGCCGCGATCAGCATGAACAACAGCAGGAAGAACGCGTGCAGCATCCCCGCGAGCGGCCCGCGCGCGCCAGCGCGGATATTGGTCGCGGTGCGCGCGATCAGGCCGGTGACGCAGATGCCGCCGAACAGCGCCGAGCCGATATTGGCGGCGCCTTGCGCCACCAGCTCGCAATTGGAACGGTGGCGGCGTCCGGTCATGCCGTCGGCCACCACTGCCGATAGCAGCGATTCGATCGCCGCCAGCAGCGCGAACGCAATCGCATCCGGCAGCACGGCCCTTGCCTTCTCAAGCGAGAAGGCGGGCAGCGCTGGCGACGGCAGCTCGCGCGGAATGCCGCCGAAGCGCGAGCCGATGGTCTCGACCGGCAGCGACAATACGGCAGTTGCGACCGCCGCAAACACGACCGCGATCAGGATGCCGGGCCAGGACGGCCGCCAGCGACGCAACACGCCAATGATGACGATGCTGACGATCGCGACCGCGACGGCGGCTGGATTGACGGTGTTGAGGCCGCCGGCGAGCGCAACGAGTTTCGGGACGAATTCGCTGGGCTCTTTTCCCGCAAGCGTGATGCCGCCGAGATCGCGGAGCTGGCTCGCAAAGATGATGACGGCGATGCCGGCAGTGAAGCCGACGGTTACGGGATAGGGAATGAACTTGATGTAGGTGCCGACCCGCAACAGGCCCGCCGTGACCAGGAACAGCCCCGCCATCAGGGTGGCGAGGATGACGCCCTCGACGCCGTGCCGCTCGGCCGTCACCGCAACCAGGACGATGAAAGCGCCCGCGGGTCCGCCGATCTGGAAACGGCTGCCGCCGAGCAGCGACACGATGAAGCCGCCGATAACGGCGGTGTAGAGGCCGCGATCCGGTGTCACGCCCGATGCGATCGCGATCGCCATCGACAGCGGCAACGCCACGATCGCGACCGTGAGGCCGGCGAAGACGTCGGCGCGAAAGTCCGCGGCGCCGTATCCCTCACGCCAGACGGTGACGAGCTTTGGCAAGTATAATTCGGCAAAAGTCGGCCGGCGAAGCTGATGCAGTCTGCCCGCGTGATCGCTTGTGATGCTCATGCCCCACGATGCTCCGAAGCATCGTGCGTCCCGTGTTGCCGAGGTGCGACGATGCGCTAGCCCATCCTGATCCCGAGCATGATCAACGCCCGATCATGCCCCCACCCGCCGCGGCGGCCCCGGCTGCTTGAGGCGAACGCCGCGCCCGCCGCTGTCGCTGCGGGCCTGCTCGCCGATCAGCTCGACGCCCGCCCGATCGAACGCCTCGACCACCTTGATCAGGGTCTCGACCACGCCGCGAACATTGCCGGTGCTGGCTTCCATCCGCTGGATGGTCGGCAGCGAAACGCCGGCGAGTTCGGCCAGGGTTTTCTGGTCAATGCCGAGCAGCGCGCGCGCTGCCCGCATCTGGAACGACGTGATCACCGTGGCCTCACGTATCAGAATCTATAA
Source organism: Bradyrhizobium sp. 153 (assembly GCF_023073835.1). NCBI lineage: Bacteria > Pseudomonadati > Pseudomonadota > Alphaproteobacteria > Hyphomicrobiales > Nitrobacteraceae > Bradyrhizobium > Bradyrhizobium sp. 153. Next base: position 173,589 of record NZ_JADPKH010000083.1, read on the forward strand.
ATGATATCTGGAGCATATACAATGATGCAAAATACATCATTCGGGGCCAACCGCAAGGGTTTCATGGGCTGCCCATGTCTGTCTCTCTGCAATCAATAAAGGTTGACAAGCCAGCGTCTCCCCTCGCCCTCTCCGCGCAAGGGCGGGGAGAGGGTAAGGGGACTGTGCTTCCCCAATAGATCACGCCGCGTGCTGATGAGCGGCGATGATCTGGTCGGCGGCGCGGCCGGTCACTTCGGCCATGTGGTCGAACTGGCGGGTGAAGCTGCCGGCGCCGGCGGTGGCCGAGCGCAGCTCGACGATCAGCTCACCGATCTCGGCTTCCGGCATCATGGCGCGGACGCAGTCCCAGCCGCTCCAGCCGTCTCGGGTGTCGAAGCCGAGGATCTGGCCACGCCGCGCCGACAGGATCGCGTTGATCTTGGCGGTGGCATCGGTCGGGCAGACGATCTCGACCATGTGGATCGGCTCGAGCAAGACCGGCTGGCATTGCGGCAGGCCCTCGTTGAGCCCGATCCGTGCCGCCGTGCGGAAGGCGAGGTCGGAGGAATCGACGCTGTGATAGGAGCCGTCGGTCAGCGTCACCTGCACGTCGGTGACAGGGAAGCCGAGCGGGCCGCGCGCCAATCCGTCGACGACGCCTTCCTCCACCGCGGGGATGTAATTGCGCGGCACCGCGCCGCCCACCACTTTTTCGGCGAACTTGAAGCCATCGCCGCGCGGCAGCGGCCTGATTTCGAGCACGACGTCGCCGAACTGGCCGTGACCGCCGGACTGCTTCTTGTGGCGGCCACGCTGGACGATCGGCTTGCGGATGGTCTCCTGATAACCGATCGCGGGCGGGTGCGAGGTGACCTTGACGCCGAAGCGGTCGCGCAGCCGCTCGCCGGCGACCCGCAGATGCATTTCGCCCTGGCCCCACAGCACGGTGTCGTGGGTCCGGGCGTTCTGCACGACCACCAGCGATGGATCCTCCTCGTGCAGGCGGGCCATCGCCTGGCCGAGCTTCACGTCGTCCTTGCGATCGGTCGCCGCGATCGAGATCGCGAGCACCGGCGGCGTCGGCTCCACGGTGACGAGCGCAGCCGGCGGGGTCTTGCCGCTCGAGACAGTGTCGCCGGTCTTCACGGGATCGAGCTTGGCGAGCGCGACGGTGTCGCCGGCTTCGGCCGAGGCACGCTTGGTGTCGTAGGCGCCATTGACGGCGAGGATGCCGGAGATGCGCCCCGCGCCGCCGGAAGAGGATTGCAGCGTGGCGCCGTCGTCGAGATGGCCGGCGAGCAGCCGCGTCAGCGACAATTTTCCGCCATGCTGCGAATGCAACGTCTTGAAGACGTAGCCGAGCGCATCCTTGGTCTCGGGAACGCCGAGACGTTTTGCGGTCTCCGCGACGCCCGGCGCCTCATGGCGCAGCGCCTTCATCAGGCGCAGCACGCCGTTTTCGCGCGCGGCGGCGCCCAGCAGTACCGGACAGATCAGCCCTTCGCGCAATTCACGGGCGAGATCGTCGAACACGGCATCGCGCGGCGGCTGGATGTCCTCGAGAAGCTGCTCCATCAGCGCATCGTCGTGATCGGCGAGCTTCTCCAGCATCGAGAAGCGGGCCTCTTTCTCGCGGTCGAGATTGCCGCCTTCGAGCGCGATCACCTCGGAGGCCTTGTGTTCGCGATAGATGAAGGCGCGCTCGAGCGCGAGATCGACGAAGCCCTCGATCAGCTCGCTTTTCCAGATCGGGATCTGGCGCAGTACCAGCGGCACGCGTGAGGCGGGCTGTAGCGTTGCGAGGCTCTCGCGGACGCGCTCGGTGGCGCGATCGATCTTGTTGAGGAACAGGAAACGCGGGATCTTCAGCTCTTCCAGTTCGCGCAGGATGATCTGAAGCTGCGGCAGCTTCTTCTCGTCGGCCTCGCAAACCACGACCGCGGCGTCGACCGCAGGCAGCACGGCGCGCATGTCATAGGCGAATTCAACGGAACCGGGACAGTCGAGGAAGGTGTAGCTGTCGCCCATGAAGGTCGTGGTGGCGGCAGTCAGGCCGACGGTCATCTTGTGATGACGGGCCTCGGGCGTGGCGTCACCGACAGAAGTTCCGGCATCGACGCTGCCGGCGCGGGGGATTGCGCCCGTTCGCGCTAGGATTGCTTCGAGAAGCGTGGTTTTACCGCTTTGGAATGGGCCCACTAGCGCAATGCACCGTGGACCTCGGGGACTTCTGACGTCCTGTCCCATTCGCCGCCTCCTTTTTTGTGGAGCTCGGCCCATGATTGGGTCGGCAAGCGCAGATGCTCTGCCCGTCCCCGAGATTTGGCAAGCATCAAACGTCGCTGCGGTGCGTCGTCGGCTCGATCAAGACTTCAACTCTTGACGATTGGTACGACTATCGGCCCGAGCGTTCCACCTCTCCGCGACGGGGGAGGCGAGCCGCCGCCGGTGCAGTTAGAATTGACGGCAATCAGCGGCCCGGACGGAGTTCCAGACTCTCCAGACCGGCGGCGACGTTGAGGCCGACCTGGCCCTGCACGCTGAGCGGCTGAAGGGCGATCGAATTGTTGGAGCCGCCGACCAGCACGTTGCCCCCAAGGCCGACGCCGACCGAGGCGCTGCCCTGCGCGCCGGCGTAATTGCCGGAGAGATCGCCGGGGCCGAGCCGGTCGACCGGCGCGAACACGCCCCAGGCGAGCGCCGTCTCCTGGGTGATGCCGATGTCGAGACCAACTTTGCGGATGGTCGCGACGTAGCGGTCGTCGGGTAGACCATCGGCGCGCAGCACGCAGCCGAGATGGGTCACCGATCCCACGATGAAGCCGACGCTGGCGCCGCCGCGGCACTCGAGCACGCCGACCCGTGCCATCCGCTGCTGCGCGCCGGCGGCAGCGACGGAGACAACGAGGCTTGCCGCTGCGAGCCCGGAGAGGAGGAACGAACGGCGCATGAAACGTCTCCGGCGATGATGGGGTGCGAGCAGGAAGGCGCGGCACACGCCGCATGATGGTCTATGCCACAATAGTTGTGGTGGGGCCAGCTCGCGCGGACGCGACAGAAAAAGGGCCCACTAACCGCGGGCCCTTTGATTTCACGTCGTTGCTGCGCGCTTACCGCAGATTGCCGCAGAAGCGCTGGATGCGCTTGCAGGCGTCTTCGAGGTCCGAAGTCTTGGTCGCATAGGAGATGCGGAACGCCGGTCCCAGGCCGAAAGCCGACCCCTGCACCACGGCGACGCCTTCGGTTTCCAGCAGCTCGGTGACGAACGTCTCGTCATTGTCGATCACCTTGCCCGACGGCGCGGTCTTGCCGATCGTGCCGGCGCAGGACGGATAGACGTAGAACGCCCCTTCCGGCCGCGGGCACTCGATGCCTTTGGCCTGATTGAGCATGGAGACGACGAGATCGCGGCGCTCCTTGAACACCTTGTTGTTGGCTGGGATGAAGTCCTGCGGACCGTTCAGCGCTTCGACCGCAGCCCATTGCGCAATGGACGACGGGTTCGAGGTCGACTGCGACTGGATCGTCGACATCGCCTTGATCAGCTGCGCCGGGCCGCCGGCATAGCCGATGCGCCAGCCGGTCATGCAATAGGCCTTCGACACGCCGTTCACGGTGAGCGTGCGGTCGTAGAGTTTCGGCTCGACCTGCGCGACCGTGGTGAACTGGAAGTCGTCATAGACGAGATGCTCGTACATGTCGTCGGTCATCACCCAGACGTGGGGATGCCTGAGCAGCACGTCGGTGAGCGCCTTCAGCTCGGACTTGGTGTAGGCAGCTCCCGTCGGGTTCGACGGCGAGCACAGGATCACCCATTTGGTCTTCGGCGTGATCGCGCGCTCCAGCGCCTCCGCCTGAAGCTTGAAGCCTGTCGCAGCGGTGCAGACCACCGGTACCGGCTCGCCACCGGCGAGCGCCACCATCTCGGGATAGCTGACCCAATAGGGCGCGGGAATGATCACCTCGTCGCCCGGATTGATGGTCGCCATCAGCGCGTTGTAGAGCACCTGCTTGCCGCCTGTGCCGACGATGATCTGGTTCGGCTTGTAGACGACGCCGTTCTCGCGCTGAAACTTGGCGATGATGGCTTCCTTCAACTCGGGAATGCCGTCGACCGCAGTGTACTTGGTCTTGCCGGCTTCGATAGCGCGGATCGCCGCCAGTTTGATGTTGGCGGGCGTGTCGAAATCGGGCTCGCCGGCGCCGAGGCCGATGACGTTGCGGCCCGCCGCTTTCAGCGCGCGTGCTTTATCCGTGACCGCGATGGTCGCGGACGGCTTCACACGGTCGAGCGCAGCGGCAAGGAAGGACATCGTCATCTCCTGACAAGCGTCGTGAAGCCCTTCGCCTCACGACTCCGATTGTGGGAATGAGCCACCCTAAAACGGGAGCCGCTGCACCGCAAGAAACTTCGGCCCGATCTCGAAGAAGTTTACGGATTTCCCGCGCTTCGAGGCGCGATTACCGCAATGTTCCGCAACTTTGCCAGCCAAATCCCTCATATCCGGCAAGGCTTGTCCTCGGAGCAATTTGTCGCTTCCGGCCGAAGTTTTCTCATGGCGCGCTTGCCGTCGTCTGAAGTTTCGCCGGCCCAAATGGCGAAGCCTTGGCGTAGCCGCGTCCCAGCCATCTACACCTGGCCGCGCGCACGAAGAACGTGGATGCCTCGGACAAGCCCGGGCATGACGGCGCGCTGCATCCAAATCGCATGCGATCGTCGCCGACCTCACGAATGCCCGACGCAACGCGCCCGTGCTCTAACGCAAGCGTGATCTCGTTTGCGCGGTCGCGCGGAAATGATCTTTCGTGGCGTTGCAGTGCGGTAGGGATTTCGAGTTTTTCTATTGGCTGGCTCTTGCAGCGGATTCGCATCGGCATCATTGTTTAGCCGCGCTGCAGGGCAGCCAGCGCCGCGCCTTCCCGTCCTCGGAAACGAACTCCCAGAATGTACAAACTCTATTCGATGCAGCGCTCCGGCAACAGCTACAAGGTCCGCCTTGCGCTGGCGCTGCTCAACGTGCCTTACGAAGCCATCGAGGTCGACATTCTGCGCGGCGAGAGCCGCACGCCGGACTTTCTGGCGAAGAACCCGTCGGGCCAGGTGCCGCTGCTCGAGGTCGGCGGCGACCGCTATCTCGCCGAGTCCAACGCCATCCTCTGGTACGTCGCCGTCGGCACGCCGCTCGCGCCAGAGAACCGCATCGACCGCGCCGAGGCGCTGCAATGGATGTTCTTCGAGCAGCACGCGCTCGAGCCCAACATCGGCGCGGCCTATTTCTGGCTGTCGCTGGTCAAGGGCGGCCGCGATCTCCAGACCCATTCGCTCGAGGACTGGATGGAGCGCGGCTATGGCGCGCTCCAGGTCATGGAGAACCATCTCAAGACCAACGCCTATTTCGCCGCGCGCCAGCTGACGGTCGCCGACATCGCGCTCTACGGCTACACCCACCTCGCCGACCGCTGCGATTTCGACCTTTCGACCTTCCCGGCGATCCGGGACTGGCTGAAGCGCGTCGAATCTGCGCCCGGCTTCGTCACGATGGACTGGCGCCCGGCCGACGTCGACGACCCCGCCAGCATCGCCGTGGGCGCCTGACAGGCTAGTCCCCGCTGGCGAATAGCGGGCACAAGGGTCGTCTTTGCCGCAATCTCGCCGTTTTCGGCGCGACGGCCGCCGCAATGTTGCCCGTTGAAACGGTGAAATTGTCCCGCGTCGCGGGTGATTCGCTCGCGTGTTGAAGGATTTAGACCCATGACTCGGGCGTCCGGCACGGCAGGCTTCCAGGGCCGATCCGCCACCGTCGCGTCTTCCCGGCTGACCAATGCGGTCGCGGCCTCGCTCGCCGTCGCCGCGCTCTCGCTGTGCCTGATCGTCACGCTGACGGTCATGTCGACCAAGGCGACCATGGCAATGGGCCTGCCGATCTGATTCCCGTTTCATCCTGGACCAGCCTTCAAGCCGCCGTGTGGCCCTTGCCGACCGGCATTGCGACAGGACCTCGATGAAGTCACCTGTGGTAGTCGTTGCAATCACGCTGACTGCGGCCATCCTGGTCGCGGCGTCGCTGTTGATTTTCACCGGCATGCGCAAGAGCTCGGGCACCTCGACGCTGAATGCACCGTCGCTGCAACAGCGCCTCAGGCACTCGCACTTGGTCTAAAATCATCCGAAAGATTTGCGCTCCGCGGCAAGGGTCTCTTAAGCGCGCCGCGCGAAATCGCATCGCATCAGCGCAACGATGAGCCAGTGTTGCTGCGTTGCCTCGTTCAGGAGGAGCGAGACTGGCCCATGCGGCTCGGGTGGCGTGCGATCTCCGGTCCGGTGCTGACGGCAGCGACGCTGCTGCTGGCGATGCTGTTCGATCACTTCATCCCCACTCCCTCCCCTGCGCCGCTGTTGGTCTGCATCGTGGCGCTGGCCGGTGCGCTGTCGGGTCTCGCCTCCGCCATGACCAGCGCAGCCATCGCGGTCGCCGGCGCTGCGCTGCTCTTCCTTAACCAGCATGGCGTCTCCGGATACGGCATCGCAGACCTGGTCCGGCTCGGCCTGCTGGCAATCATGGCCGCCGGCACCGCAGCCGTCACCGGCCTGATGCGCGAGCGGCTGCTCGGCACGTTCGCGGGCGAGCGCCAGAGCCACGCTACCGCCGCGCGCTTGTCGGCCGCGCTCGACCAGATCGATATCGGCGTCGTGCTGCTCGATGCCGAGACCCGAGCCGAATTCATCAACCGCGCGTTCCGCGATTATTTTGCGGTGCCCGACCAGATCGCCGACCGCAAGCCGCCCTTCATCGCGCTGATGTATCACGGCCGCGATACCGGCGCGTTCGAGCTGCCCGAGGACGAGCTCGGCACCTTCATCGCGCAGCGCATGGAGATGGTGCGGATCGGCGATGCCAGGCCGATCAACATCGCCTTGCGCAATGGCGAGGTGCTGCGTTTCGTCTGCACCGCGCTGCCCGACGGCGGCCGCATGCTGAGCTACACGCCGGTGACCGATCTCGTGCGCCACACCGACGCGCCCGCGCGTGCCGACTACTACCGCTCGCTGCGCGATCCGGCGAACCGAAGGCTGATCCGCTCTTTGCGCCTTGCAGAGTGATGCGACAGCAGGATTGATCGGCAGCGCGATAATCTCGTATCAAGGATGCCTCACCGGCCGTTGGCATCCTCCGAGCCCAGGAATTTCAGATGTCCCTCACCATTCGCTCCGTCACGAAGCAGGATTACGAACAATGGCTGCCGCTGTGGGACGGCTACAACACCTTCTACGGCCGTTCGGGCCCGACCGCGCTCGCGCCAGAGATCACGCGCATGACGTGGCAACGTTTCTTCGACGCCTATGAGCCGGTGCATGCGCTGGTCGCCGAGAGCGACGGCCAATTGCTCGGACTGACGCATTATCTCTTCCATCGCAGCACCACCGCGATCGAGCCGTCCTGCTATTTGCAGGATTTGTTCACGCGCGAGGCCGCGCGCGGCAAGGGGGTTGCCTCGGCGCTGATCTATGGTGTGTATGAGCGGGCGAAACTGGCGAGGTCGCCGCGCGTCTATTGGCAAACGCACGAGACCAATGTCACCGCGCAGCGACTGTACGACAAGGTCGCGGAGCGGTCCGGCTTCATCGTCTATCGCAAGATATTCTAATCTTCGCAGGCAGCGCCTGTGGATAATTCCTGCCTGTCACCCGCGCGTAACACAGCGGAACTACGCTGCACCTGCGTCTGGTCAGGCCCCCCGTCACCGATCAAGCGCCCCAAGCGGTCCCCGTCAGTCGCCGCGTCTGACAGGGGCCGCATTTTTTATGGCAGTCACTTCGCGCCGCGCCCGACCGTCTGCATCACCTCAAAACCTTCGAACTGGGGATGGCCGAGATAGAGCGGCTTGTTGTCGCCAGCCCGGTGATGCGCCGCGCGAAATGCCTCCGACTTGGTCCACGCCTCGAACGCCGCGTAATTCGCCCACACCGTGTGCGAGGCGTAGAGCGTATGGTCTTCGAGCTCGGGGCCCTTCAACAGATGGAATTCGACGAAGCCCGGCACCGTGTCCAGATGAGTGTCGCGCGTGAGCCAGACCTGCTCGAAAGCGGCCTCGGAGCCCTTGGCGACGCGGAACCGGTTCATGGCGATGTACATTGCGGTGATCTCCTGATGTCGCATCATTATCGCGTCATTGCGGGGCGCGCGGCAAGGCGCGGGCCCGGTATCCATTTTGCGATTCCGGGTTCGCGCTACGCGCCCCGGAAATGACGGGCTGTTATTACGCCACCAGCCCCTTCATCGGCTTTGCGGCGGCGCTGTCTGGAAACACCGTCTCCGCCAGCACGCGATCGGACAGGCCAAATTGTCCTTGCAGCACGCCCTTGATCACGGAGCGCAGATCGGTAGTCGGCTTGAGGTCGCGCCCTTCGTGGAGGTTGGCAAGCTTGAGGCCGGGCCAATCGGCGATGACGCGGCCGGCCTTCACCGCGCCGCCGGCGAGCAGCGCCATCGTTCCCGTGCCGTGATCGGTGCCGTCAGTGCCGTTGATGCGCGCGGTGCGGCCGAACTCGGTGGCGACGACGACCACCGCGTCGCGCCAGCGTTCGCCGAGCCCGCTTTCGAATTCGGCGAGCGCGCCGTCGAGGCCGCCGAGCAGGAAGGCGAGACGCCCCACAGGCCCGCCTTCATTGGCGTGTGTGTCCCAGCCGTCGAAGGCGAGCGCCGCGATGCGCGGACCATCGTCGGCCGCCATCAATCTTGCCGCGCCGTGCGCCACCTGGCGCATCTGCGCGGCTGCGTTGCCGCCCTTCGGCTTCATGTCGTCGCCGCTTGCGGCCTTGTCGAGCTGAAGGCCTTGCGCCAAGGCCGTCGCCAGCACGGGATCGCGATGGCGGTAGAGCTCGACGAGGCGCATTGCAGTGTCGTCGTCGGCCTGCGGCAGCGCGACCGGCGCCCAGCCGACGGTCGGCGCATTGCCGCGCAGCACCAGCGGCGTGGTCGGGCCGACAGCGAGGCCGCTCGATACCCGCTCGCCGCGCGGTAGCACTTCCAGCGCGCGATTGAGCCAACCGGACTGCACCCGGCCCGGGCCGGCATAGCCGCTTTCGAGCACGTCCTGGCCGTCGAAATGCGAGCGATCGCGATACGGTGTTGCAACGGCGTGGATCACCGCGGCGTGCTTGTCGCGGTACATGCGTGCGAACTCCGGCATGGCGGGATGCAGCGCAAAGAAGCTATCGAGCATGGTCGCGGGGTGTGCGCCGTCAGCCGTGAGCGCGATCGAGCCGTGCAGGCCGGCGTAATCGGGGTCGCCGATCGGGGCAACGGTCGAAAGCCCGTCGAGCGCGCCGCGCAGGATCACCACGACCAGGCGCGGATCGTGCCCGTCGGCGCCGCGTGCGAATTTCGGCAGGTAGGCCCAGGCCGCGAAAGAGGCGCCGCCGAGCAGGAGCCCGCGGCGCGAGGCGAGGAGCCGGTTCTCGACGCAGTCGATCATCGTCATCTCCGCTGCATTTCCGGCGACATCAGCAGCAGCGCCAGCGCCTGCTGCCGCGACTCCGCGCGCTCGATGGTTCGTCGCGTCTCGATGGAGGCCGCATCGGCTGCGGCGAATTCCAGCAGGTCGAGCGGATCGATGGTGTTGCCGAGCCGCGAGCCGATTTGCGCCGCGATATCGAGCCTGAGCTTCATGCCCTCGGGTGCGGCCCAGGCTGCATTGGTGTCGGGAAAGCCGTTGGGCCCGGCCGGCGACCATAGCGGTTGCCCGAGCAGGTTGAGGCCATTGAGATAACGGCTCGGATCTTCCGGCACGCGCGCGAGCAGCCGGCCGCTCGCGACCAGGAAATCGTAAGGCGAGCGCATCTTGGTCAGCGGCGCTTTCCACGCTTCGTCGGAATCGACCAGCGCCATGGCAAGCGCCTTGAGGTCGCCATCGGTCTTGACGAAGATGTCGCGCAACCGCGCAACGAGAGACGGCGGCGGATCATCGGCAACGAAGTGGCGGACGAACTTGGTGGCGATGAAATTCGCGGTCGAGGGATGGCGCGCGAGGTCGGCGAGCGCGGCCTCGCCTTGCGCGAGGCCCGCCTGGCCGTAGGTCTTGCCGAGCAGGATCTGCGGCCCCGGCTGATGCGCATTGACGTTGAACACGAAGGAGCCGGGCGCCCCCAGCTGCCCCTGGCGGCCGGCGAAGGTCCAGCCCGTGATGATGCGCGCGAGCGAGGTGACATCGTCCTGCGTGTAGCCGCCGCCGACGCTGAGCGTATGCAGCTCCATGATCTCGCGCGCCAGATTCTCGTTCAGCCCGCGCTTGCGGTTTTGCCCCGCACGCGAATCCGGTCCGAGCGATTGCTGGTTATCGAGAAAGAACAGCATCGCCGGATGCTGCTCGACCGCCTTGAGCATGTCGGCGAAACGCCCGAGTACGTGCGGCCTGATCGCCTCGCGCTCGAACGCGCCGGCCCAGATCCGCGCCAGCTCGCCCTTGCTCGCGGAGATGCAGAAATGGTTGGACCAGAACACGACGAGTCGCTCGGTGAAGCCGCACTCGACGAGGGTGGCCCGCTGCAACCGCGCCAGCGCCTCGGCGCGAAATGTCTTCTGGATGACGTTGAGCGGCTGCGGCGCGGGCTTTGCGGCGGGCGGCGCGCCGGGGCTGGGCTGCATGGCCTCCGGCTTCGCCGCGTTGTCCGCTGGTCTCGCATCCGCCATCTGGCCGGCGACCTCGCTTGCGGCTGCGTTCAGCGAGAGATTGCGGCGCAGGGCGGGCTTCTGATCGGCAGACGCTTGTGTCGGCGTTTCAGCGGCCGCCGTGGCCTTGGCGGCCTCGCGCGCCTGCTTGACCTCGTCCTGATAGGCGAACACCGCCTGCCCGAGCTGCGGCGTCGATTGCAGACCCGGCGCTTCCAGCAGCACGCCATTGGGACGCGCGAGCTCTGCCTTGACGAAACCGCGCGGGTCGGAGGCGGCATCGATGAGATCGCCGGACGCGCCGCCGCGGGCGCCGAAGCCGAAGCGGTTGAGCGCAACGAGGGCGGCTTGCGAATCACGGGCCATCGGTCTGTCCTTCGCGCGCCGGGAGCCGCTTTCCGAGTCCGTGCGCAAGGCATAATATACCGCAGCGGCCAATGAACCCGACATGAAAATGACGGCCTAGCTTCGACGTAAATCATGACAAATCAGCAAGAATCTGCGTTGCCAGAATCCCGGCGCCTCGCCTGCTCCCGCTGCGGCGCCGAGTTTGGCTGCGACCTCTCGGGCAGCTGCTGGTGCGCGGAGGAGACGGCAAGACTGCCAATGCCAGTCGAGGGCGAGGATTGTTTGTGCCGGGCATGTTTGCGGCAGGCGGCGGCGAGTGCTGCTCGTTAGGCACGAGAGCCGACCACGTTTTCCGTGTCGTGAGCCGGGAGGACCCATTACCCCGGCGAGCACGCCACGAAAATTCCCCGTTCGGTACCGTACCGCAAACGATCGATAGATCACGCGAGATGGGCCCTGGCGTCGCCAGGACGACGATGGAGGGAGCCTACCCTACACCGCGAATCCCGGCGACCTGCGCGCCATGCCGTCGAACGCGTCGAGCAATTTTTCCCGCCACGCATAAACCGGATCATCGGCTTCCAGAAGCTTGAACGGGCTCACCACCCGCGCCCATTGAAAACCGCCGAACACGATATAGTCGGCGTAGTTGGGAGCGGCGCCGCCCAGATAGGGCTGCTTCTTCAATGTCTGCCGCATCACCTCCAGCGACTTGCGGAACGCGATCACGCCGGTGTCGCGGCTGGCCATGACCTGTTCCAGCGACTTGCCGCCGAAGCGTGCCTCGCGCGACTGGCGGAAATAGGCGGCGTCGACCTCGGCGAGGTTCTTCGGGATGTCGGCGACGATCAACGGAAAGATGCCGCCGACGATGGCGATGTCGCCGAAGGTATTGATCATGCGCGCCATCGCGCGACCGCCCTCGCCGCCGAACAACGATGCACGATCCGGAAAACTGTCTTCGAGATAATTCGCGATGGTCCACGAATCGACCACGGGCTTGCCGTGATGCAGCAGCACCGGGACTTTCTCGGAGCCATGCGGCGCAAGCGCGCTCTTCTCGGTGAAGCGCCAGGGCAGCGATTCCGCCGTCAGCTCCTTATGCGCGAGCGCCATCCGCGTGCGCCAGCAATACGGGCTGAACGGGCGCGCTGCGTCGGTGCCGACGAGTTCGTAGAGTTTGAGTGACATGAGAGGCCTCCGCTTGCTCCGTCATGGCGAGCCAACGGTGCCGCGCGAAGCGCGACCCGATGACAGGCTCCGCGAAGCAATCCAGGCTGCGCGGCAGAGACATTCTGAATTGCTTCGCTTACGCTCGCAATGGCGATGTCGAGACGGAAGTGCGCATCACCGCCGGTTCGTCCGCAGCAGCTTCTCGCCGCCTTCCGTCACTGCGATGATCAGCCCGATTCCCGGCACCATCTTCCGCGCGACATAGCCGCGCTCAGTGGCGTCTTCCCAGATGGTAAGGCGCGGGCACGAGGTCTTCCAGGTCGCGATCACCTCGGCATAGGCGCGCGGCTCGCGTGCGACCCATTCGACGAAATCCAGCACCAGCGGATCGGCGGTCTCGCTCATCGCAAACCTCCCTTGTCGAAGGCGACCGCGACCTCCGTACGCAGCAGGAGCCAGCCGCCATAGGCGATGTAGTAGCAGGCGATGGTGGTGATCAGCTTGTTCGACCAGGCTACGAATTGCTGGTCGGTCATGGCTTCAAGGATGCGGCGCGCCAGTGTGGTGCCGAGCATCGATGCTGCGATCGCGACGCCGGCGAGGACGGGATCGAGGCTCGCCGCCTGGTCGATGATGCCGCCGAAATAGACCAGCTTGGTGAAATGGCTGACCAGCTGGCACATCGCCTTGGTCGCCACCTTCTCGCGCCGGCCGAAATCGCCGCCGAGGAAGAAGGTGTCGAGCAGCGGGCCGGAGACGCCGGTCATCAGCATCAAGCCCATGCAGATCGAGCCGTAGACCGAGCCCTGCCAGACGCTGTCGGGGTTGGGCTTGATGTTTGACGGCAGCAGCCGCGCCATGAACGGCGTGATACCGAGCAGCAGCAGCGCGACCGGCTTGTCCGGAACGTAGCGCGTGAGCGACCAGGCCGCGAGCGCGACCGCGCAGCCGGCGAGATAGTTCGCGACCGGGCGCCAGCGGATATGCGCGCGCCACAAAAACGCACGCCAGCCGTTCGAGGCCATCTGCGTGATCGCATGCAGCACCATGGCCGCCGGCAGCGGCATCAATGCCAGCAACACGCCGATCAGGATCAGCCCGCCCGCCATGCCGAACAGCCCGGACAGGAACGCGGTGGCGACCATCAGCATGCCAAGGGCAGCGATCACGATGGGCGCCACGAAAGGATTCTCCTCAACATAGGTAAGGGACGCAGGCTGCTGGCGCTGCCTCGCCTCGCTTGCGGCGAGAAGCGAAGAGCGCTGCGGCTGCCCGAAATCAACTTAGAATTACACTCGTTCTTGTGCCTCGCTTGCCCCCCACGTGCAAACTGAGTTATCTTGGCCTGGCATCAGCTTTCCTGAGGGTCGGGCATTTGCGGCGGCTGCTGTTTCTCAACGGCATCAAGGCATTCGAGGCGGCGGCGCGGACCGGCAGCTTTGCCGCGGCCGGGCTCGAGCTGAACGTGTCGGCCGCTGCCGTCAGCCGCATGGTGCATCTGCTGGAGGAGCGCCTCGGCCTCGCGCTGTTCGAGCGCAAGGCCAACAAGCTCGTGCTGACGCAGGCCGGCCGCGCCTATCAAAGCGGGCTGACGCCGATCTTCGATGCGCTGGCGCGCCTCACCGCGCAGGTGACGGCGCCCTCCAGCGTGCGCGTGCTCACCATCGGCGTCGGCCACACCTTTGCGATGCGCTGGCTGATCCCGCGCCTGTCGGAGTTTCGCAGCGAGGAGCCCGACATCGAGGTGCGCTTCACCACCGGCGGCGCCTCGGTGCCGTTCGGCGAGGACTGGAGCTGCGGCATCAAGCTCGGCACCGGCGACTGGCCCGGCCTCGTCGCCGAGCCGCTGTTCGCGGGCGACCTCACGCCGGTCTGCGTGCCGCGCCTTGCGAGCGGCCTGAAGCGGCCGGCGGATCTCAGGGGACCGAGCCTGATCCGCGTCGCGCATTCGCCGGAGGACTGGCCGCTCTGGCTCAAGGCCGCGAACCTGGCGCGCATCAACGCGCGCGGGCCCGAGTTCCAGTTCTACGGTCAGGCGCTGCAGGCCGCCGCGGACGGACTCGGCGTTGCCATGGGCATTCGACCCTATATTGACGACGATCTCGCCGCCGGACGGCTGGTGGCGCCGTTCGATCTCTCGGTGCCCAAAGGCATGCGCTGGTACCTGCTCTATCGCAGCTTCCAGACCGAGCAACGCGACTTCGCCGCGTTTCGCCGCTGGATCATGCGCGCGGCGTCGGAACCGGCGCGTCCGGCGCGGCGACTCGGTCGTGCTGCGGCGCGGAACTGACGCGCTCGGCAAAAAAGCCTCGCGGCTTGTGAACGGCTTCACATCCCGGGATTCGCAAATGTGGTCCCCTGACCCTCTGACAAAAAAACGTGGGACCGACAAGAATGACGACCCTCTACGACGGCTTTGACATCGAATCCTTCGAAGCTGGAAAAGGACTGTGGCACGCCCGCATCCGGCGCTCCGATTTCAGCCCGCTTGCAATCGACGGCGTGCTGTTTCCCGCCATGGAAGTCGGCCTCGCCTGGCCCGACCGCGACGCCGCGATTGCCGATGCCAAGCAACACATCGATCGCTTCCGCCGCCGGGCCGACAGCGACGACGAATAGCGTCCGCGGGCGGACCAGCGGCGGGGCGCCGCAAGGGGGAACCGGTCATGTCTATCACCGAAATCGGCTCAGTGCGGCCGCGGATCTATGCGCGCGCCGTGCTGTCCAACTACCCGGAATGCGACGGCGATCTCATGGTGCTCCGTGTGATCGGCGGTCGCGCTGGATGCGAGTACTGGACCATGCGCTGCACCGATTGCGGCGGCATCCATCTAGACATCCTTGAGCCGAATATCGCGGCTGAGGATGACGAGGGGCCGCTGCCGGCGGGGTGACGCCAAGCCTGCTGCCAACCTGCTGTCAGCAGGCTGCATAGCGGCGGGCATTCGCTCTTTCCTGAGAGGCGGACTCGTCCCATATTCGCCCTATGGCGAAGAAACCTGCATCCTCCGAAAAATCTGGCAAATCCCCGAAGACCAAGGCTCCGAACTCGAAGGCGCATCGCCCCGATGTGCAGCCGATCGGGCCGGCGCTGGCCGAACTGCTCAATCCTGCGATCAATCGCGGCGATGCGGGCCTGGGATCGGGCACCGGGCTCCAGCCGCCGCCGGACAATTCGCGCGATCGCCGTGCCGGGGGCGAGGCCGCCGCGCATCGCGCGCGCGCCTCGACGCCGAAGGAGTTTCCGCAGGATACGGCCAAGAACATTACAAAGCCGATGCCGCTGCGTACCAATCCGCAGCCGGCTGGAGCGCGCGCACCCACCGAAGGCTTCGACGAGGCGCCGCAGGCCAATTACGGAACCTCGGCCACGATCCCGACACTCGATCCGGAACTGGCGCGGCAGCTCGGGCTGCCAACAGAAGAAGACGATGCCGAGGCGCTGGCGCGGCCGCCGCGCTCAAAAATGGAGGCGCTGGGCGTCAAGGCCACCGCGGATGCGTTGGAATCGCTGATCCGCGAGGGCCGCCCGGAATTCCGCAAGGACGACGGCTCGATGCGGATTTGGACGCCGCACCGGCCACCGCGCCCGGAAAAGTCCGAGGGCGGCGTGCGCTTCGAGATCAAGTCGGCCTATGAGCCCAAGGGCGACCAGCCGACTGCGATCGCCGAGCTGGTCGAGGGCATCAATCGCAACGACCGTTCGCAGGTGCTGCTGGGCGTCACCGGCTCGGGCAAGACCTACACCATGGCCAAAGTGATCGAGGCGACGCAGCGCCCCGCCCTGATCCTGGCCCCGAACAAGACCCTCGCCGCCCAGCTCTATGGCGAGTTCAAGAATTTCTTCCCTGACAACGCGGTCGAGTACTTCGTCAGCTACTACGACTATTACCAGCCGGAAGCCTACGTCCCACGCACCGACACCTATATCGAGAAGGATTCCTCGATCAACGAGCAGATCGACCGCATGCGCCACTCAGCGACGCGCGCGCTGCTCGAACGCGACGACGTCATCATCGTCGCCTCGGTGTCCTGCATCTACGGTATCGGGTCGGTCGAGACCTACACCGCGATGACCTTCGCGCTGAAGAAGGGCGAGCGCATCGACCAGCGCCAGCTCATCGCCGATCTCGTCGCGCTCCAGTACAAGCGCACCCAGGCCGATTTCACCCGCGGCACCTTCCGTGTCCGCGGCGACGTCATCGACATCTTCCCCGCGCACTATGAGGACCGCGCCTGGCGCGTGAACCTGTTCGGCGACACCATCGAGAGCATCGAGGAGTTCGATCCGCTCACCGGCCACAAGCAGGACGAGCTCGAGTTCATCAAGATGTATGCCAACTCGCACTATGTGACGCCGCGGCCGACGCTGGTGCAGGCGATCAAGTCGATCAAATCAGAATTGAAGCAACGGCTCGACCAGCTCCACGATCAGGGCCGCCTGCTCGAAGCGCAGCGGCTGGAGCAGCGCACCACCTTCGACCTCGAGATGATGGAGGCGACCGGAAGCTGCGCCGGCATCGAGAACTATTCGCGCTATCTCACTGGGCGCCGCCCCGGCGAGCCGCCGCCGACGCTGTTCGAATACGTGCCCGACAACGCGCTGATCTTCGCCGACGAGAGCCACGTCACCATCCCGCAGATCGGCGCCATGTTCCGCGGCGACTTCCGTCGCAAGGCGACGCTGGCCGAATACGGCTTCCGCCTGCCCTCCTGCATGGACAACCGCCCCTTGCGCTTCGAGGAGTGGGACATGATGCGGCCGCAGACCATCGCGGTGTCGGCGACGCCGGGCGGCTGGGAGCTGAACGAGAGCGGCGGCGTGTTCGTCGAGCAGGTGATCCGCCCCACAGGTCTGATCGATCCTCCCGTCGACATCCGCCCCGCCCGCACGCAAGTGGACGATCTCGTCGGCGAGGTCCGCGCCACCGCGCAGGCCGGCTATCGCTCGCTGATCACCGTGCTGACCAAGCGCATGGCGGAGGACCTCACCGAATATCTGCACGAGCAGGGCATCCGAGTCCGCTACATGCATTCCGACATCGACACCATCGAGCGCATCGAGATCATCCGGGATCTCCGCCTCGGTGCGTTCGACGCGCTGGTCGGCATCAACCTCTTGCGCGAAGGCCTCGACATCCCCGAATGCGCGCTGGTCGCGATTCTCGACGCCGACAAGGAAGGTTTTCTGCGCAGCGAGACCTCGCTGATCCAGACCATCGGCCGCGCCGCGCGCAATGTCGACGGCAAGGTGATCCTCTACGCCGACCAGATGACCGGTTCGATGGAGCGTGCCATCGCCGAGACCAACCGCCGCCGCGAAAAACAGGTCGAGTACAATACTGCCAACGGCATCACGCCGGAGAGCGTGAAGAAGCAGATCGGCGACATCCTCAACTCCGTCTACGAGCGCGACCACGTGCTGGTCGAGGTTGGCGGCCACGACATGACCGATGACGTCATCTCGATCGGCCACAACTTCGAAGCCGTGCTTGCCGATCTCGAAACAAGGATGCGCGAGGCCGCCGCCGATTTGAACTTCGAGGAAGCCGCGCGTCTGCGCGACGAAGTCAAGCGCCTGCGCGCCACCGAGCTCGCCGTGGTCGACGACCCTACCGCGAAGCAGCGCACCGTGCAGGGCAAGGCCGGCGCTTATGCGGGCACGAAGAAGTACGGCGATGCTGCGAACTTGCCGGTCAGTGCCATGAAGAACAAGAGCGCCGTAACGGCGCTCAAGGCCGGCAGCGGCAAAGGCTCCCGCGTGCACAAGCCGCATCTCGACGAGATGCACGGCCCGGAATCGCTGCCCTATCGCGAAAGCCCGAGCCTGCCGTCAAAGCCGTTCGGCAGCACCAGCCGGATCATCCAGCCAACCGACTCGCGGCAGTCGGGACCGGAGTTCGGGCCGGCGCCGAAATCGACAGGCGGGATGCCGGGGCGACGGGGCGGGTGGAAGAAGAGGTAGGCGGCGCATCCGCGCCGCTGATCGCAGTGGATTCCGGGCTCGCCGGTTTGCGGGCCCCGGAATGACGAGAGGGATAGCCCGCTCCTCACCCGACGCTCGCCGTCACCACCGCCATTACCGACAGCAGCAGCACGATGGTCACGAGCTGGAGCGAGGCGACCGGCTGGGTGCGCCATGCCGTGATCTTGCCGGCGAGCGTCAGATGGGCCTCGAAGAATTTTGGCTCGTAGACAGTCTTGAAAAAGGCCGGGAAGCTCGGGCCGAAGGTCACCGCGAGCAGCGCGTGGGCGAGCGAGGCGACAGCGACGAAGATGGCGACGCCGGGGTCGCCGACGAGGTCGTGGTCGCCGACGAGTTTGAGCAGGAAAGCGGCGGCGGCGAAGGTCGGGAAGCTCTGCAGCGTCGCGGTCAGCGCGAGCCCTTCGACCGCGTTGTGCAGGCGGGACTTTCTGACGGTGGCGATGGCGGCCATGACACGTCTCCCTGATGACATGGGATGACGTTAGGCGCGATGGTGGAGAGGTGATGTGAGACGGGTCACGCGGCCCTTCCCCGCTGTTGTCCGCTGAAGGGGGCGTCCGCGATCCGAGGAATCTAACCGGCAAGCACCGGGAAATTGCGGGACTCTATTATCTCACAAATCGCATTCAATGGTGCATTGCGAAAACGTGAATTGCGTTTTGGCCGAAATCCCGTAGTTATTTGTACACGAACGAGCTGAGCCCCGGCACCTTACTGTGCATGGGGTTGTTTTCCGTTTTTTTTGCAGCCAGCTTCAGGACAGCCCAAATGACAGAGCACAGCCTCTGGCGTTTCTCGCGCGCGTTGCATGGCGCGATCAACGACCGGCAGTTCAGGGATATCGAGGCCCTGATCGACGAGGACGTCGAGTGGGCCCTGTACGGCCCGATCGACATGTTTCCGTTCCTTGGCGCGCGCCAGGGCAAGGACGCCGTGCTCGACGTCATCCGCCAGCTCGCCGACAATTTCCACGTTCGCCGCTTCGACCGCGAGAGCATCATGCTCGGCGTTGATTCAGCCGCCTCGATGCTGCGCTATTCGCTGACGGCGCTCGATTCCAACAAGCAGTTCGCCCAGTTCAGGGCGGGAAAGCTCACCAGCATGCGGGTACTGATCGATACGTTCGACCTGGTCGAGCAGGCACTCGGCCGCGCCATTCATCTGCCGAAGATGAGCCGCGCCGGCTGAGGGGGACGCCAACGGGTCCCGCTGTTCGGGACCGATGACGACGCTCACATGACGCCCTGGCTTCCAGCCCCGCCGGATGCGGTCGTGTCACAGCTCGTCGTCGGGCGCGCGCCTTTCGCGCGGCCCGTTGGTTCGTTATGCGAGGCGAGCCGCCACAATTTCGTGACGATGGATCAGCATCTGTCGCGCGGAATGGCGCACGGCCGAAGGCCGATATATATTGTTGGAAAGCGTGCGCTGGGGTTCGCGGGCAGGACGATGGAATTCTCGACAGGGTTTGGCCGGACCAGGCTGCCGTTGCTGGCGGCCGCATTCATTCTGGGCTCCGTGCTGACGGTCTCGGCACAGATCATTCCATCCGCGACGATCGCGCCTGACGATGAGGCCGAGACCCAGGCGGCGCAGGCCCCCGACGTCAATGACCCCGACGTGCTCAAAGGCATCGACGTCGACAAGCTCGACTGGAGCCAGCTCGCGGTCGATGCCGGCACCGGCATTGACCCCATGGCCGCCAAGAAGCGCGCCCAGACCGCGGCCAAGGACGGCCTGGCCTGGTCGTCGAATCCAAATGCAAACGGCTCCTCGGCGGTGACGGTGAAGCAATCGGTGTTCTCGTTCTGGGACACGCGGATCGGCGCCGACATGACGGTGACGAGCGAGCCGCGGACGATGTCCGAGTTGCTGGCGCAGAAGGCCGCCAATGGCGGCAGCCTACCGCAATCCTCCGGCAGCGCCTGGGCGGCGGCGACAGCGCCGGGCGCGGGCTCGATCTGGGACAAGACCGCGGTGGAAGCCCGGGTCGATCCCGGCACCGAACACAGCAAGATCGGCGCCTCGTTGACCAAGTCGGTGCCGCTGTCGGGCGACACCTCGCTGACGCTCCAGAACGGCTACAGCGTCAACCAGCAGGGCACGACCGCCGTCCCCGGCATCGGCGGCCACGTCATGCGAAATTACGAGACCGATCAGACCGCCAAGATCACCCTCACCGACACCGGCACCAGCATTACCGCCGGCCAGACGCTGTCGACCACCGACGACAAATGGCTGCGCAAGTTCGGTGCCGAGCAAAAGCTGTTCGACAATGTCACCGTCTCAGGCTCGGTCGGCGAGACCTCGCAAGGCGCGATCAACAAGAGCCTGACGGCCGGTTTCAAGAAGAGCTGGTAGGGCGAGCCGCCACTTCCCCTCATCCTGAGGGCGCTCCGAAGGAGCGCGTCTCGAAGGATCGAGGGCTCGCTGCTACAGCGGGGCCTGCATGGTTCGAGACCCGCGCGAAGGGCGCGCTCCTCACCATGAGGGGATGGCTTGCCGTCGCGGTTCCCTATTCACATTCTCCTAACCATACGCCACGGCAAAACCCCCGAATGGTCCGCCCTTGCCGCATCTCGGCCCATTTGCGGTCAAAATCGGACGCCCTAGTCGCCAAAATAGACGTCGTCGTGCGGGGGACACTCGCGCCGCGCTCAACGCGAACAGGGGAATAACGATGAACGCCATGCGTCCGGAAAAGACCGAAACCACCGAGACCGAGACGGTCGACACCAACCTCGCCGCCGTGACCGAGGTCGAGGCCGGCATCCGCGATTTCGTCCGCAACGACATCGCCTATCTGCGCCGTCCGGCATCGACGACCACCGACGCGCCGCCGCTCGACCCGAGCGCCGAAGCCACCGTCAACAACGTCAACTCGCTGATCCAGCGCGTCGCCGGCACCTCGCTGGCCGAGATCGAGAACTTGATCTCCGAGCTCGAGAGCCTGCGCGACCTGCTCCATGCCGAAGGCCAGCGCGTCCAGCGCGAGATCTCCGGCTACGCCCAGCTCAGCCAGGCCGCGATGAAGTCGACCCGCATGATCGCCGACAACGTCGCGCAGTGGAAGCGCGCCGCCGACGGCCTGCGCAACAGCTGACCGCGAAGCACCGCATCATCGGCCGCCGCGTTCCCGGAAGGGGAGCGCGGCGGTTTTGATTCATGGGGCATGTGATAGGTGCGCACACGCGCCGACATGATAGGTGTCGTCGCCCGCGCAGGCGGGCGATCCAGTACTCCGAGACAGTGCCAGGATACGGAGGGGCTGCGGCGTACTGGATGCCTTCGCGGGGCACGACAGCGGAGGATGTGGCAGCACGGGCGTGACAGCGTAGGGTGTTTGAACCCTCCATCCTTCCCCAGCGACCAATGCCAAGCGTCGATGGCCGTCTTACGGCCTGGCGGGGGGACATGTCATGGAAAGCATTCGGCCCGATAACACGGACCCTATATCGCTGCGGCCGGCACCGAATCAGCTCGGCACGATCATGCTGCGCTTTGTCGGATTGCTGGTGGTTGCGGTCGCGGTGCTGGCGTTCGTCTACAGCCGCTGACGCGCGGCGGCCCCGACAAGTAACGAACTCTTACCGAGCGGCTTCCACGGTCGAGGCTTCCAGGGTGTAGGCGCCATCGGCATAGCCCTTCACCACCATGCCGGCAACCAGCATCACGGCCAGCGTCGCGGTCGCGAAGATGAATCCGACAAACTTGAGTGCGCCGCGATCTGCCATGGTCCTCGTCCCCTGTCCTCTGCCCATTCGTTTCAAATAGACAGCGACAGGTTCATAATTAGTTAGCACCTCACTGGTTCCGCCAAACTGCTTCGCGGTAACCATATCGCGCAGGCTTATGACAGCCACGCCGAATCGCGTCCATAGCGCGCGGGCAACACTCGCGCACTCAATTGGACCGTTCATCCTGGAACAGATCTAACCACCGTTCGTGCGCATCGGCACAAAGGCTGAGGCGGTGATGGAATAGACCTCCTCGCCGCGCTGGTTAGTGCCGGTGGTGCGAGCCGTCAGAATGCCCCAGCCGGGACGCGAGGCGGAGGTGCGCTTGTCGATGACGACGTTGACGTAGGCGACCGTGTCGCCGGCAAGCACCGGCCTGATCCAGCGCAGATCGCGAAAGCCCGGCGACGGACCCCACACCGCAACTTCCTCCTCGCGCGAGGCGGCTTCCCGCGCCAAGCGCTGGCCGTCGGCGACAAGCAGGCTCATGCAGGCCGAGCCGACATGCCAACCGGAGGCGGCGAGCCCGCCGAACAGCGAGTTCTTGCCTTCCTCCTCGTCGAGGTGGAAGCGCTGCGGGTCGAACTTGGCGGCGAAGCTCTTGATGGACTCCGCTGTGAACGTATAGGTGCCGATCTCGCGGCGCTGGCCGATCTCGATATCCTCGAAGAACCGCATCAGGCCGTCCCCTCGCGCCGCTTGATCAGGATCGGCGAGGTCATCTCGGCGAGCGCCTGCCCCGCAGCGTTGCGCACGGTGCATTTGAACTTGACGATGCCGAGCTCCGGGCGACTTTTCGAAGTGCGCGCCTCCACGACGTCGACGTCGAGCATGAGGTCGTCGCCGGGCCGGAGCGGAGACAACCAGCGCACCTCGTCGACGCCGGGCGAGCCGAGCGAAGCCGCGCGCGTAATAAAACCATCGGCCATCATCCGCATCATCAGCGAACAGAGGTGCCACCCCGAACCGGACAGGCCGCGCAGCATGCTTCTAGCCGCCGCCTCCTCATCGAGGTGCATCGGCTGCGGGTCGAACTCGGCAGCAAAGGCCAAAATCTCGTCGCGAGTGACATGGCGCGGGCCGAACGTTCCGAACCGCCCGGGCGGGAAATCTTCGAAGGTCAGGGTCATCTTGGGATTGGTTCGCGGAAATGACAGATTGTGGCCGCACTTTGTGGCAATCTCAACCCGCGGGCCCGCATGGCTCGTGCTACATTCGATGCAGCGGGGTTGGTCTTGAGTCGGATCAGCCGAAAGTCAGGATCATTTAGCAAAGCCGGATCTGGCAAAAGCCGCTTTGCCCTGGGGAGAACGATGTTTTCATTCAGCGACCTGTTTCAGTGGGACCGCTTCATCACACCGACGATCATCAAGACCTTCTACTGGCTGGTAATCGCGCTGATCTGCCTGTTCGGCCTCTCCGGCGTCTTCTCCGGCTTGGCTGCGATGGCGATCAG
Source organism: Bradyrhizobium sp. 153 (assembly GCF_023073835.1). Lineage (NCBI taxonomy): Bacteria > Pseudomonadati > Pseudomonadota > Alphaproteobacteria > Hyphomicrobiales > Nitrobacteraceae > Bradyrhizobium > Bradyrhizobium sp. 153. The sequence continues at coordinate 196,938 of NZ_JADPKH010000083.1, forward strand.
TCCGTTCGGCGGCTTCCTGGTGCTGCTGTCGTCGATCGCGAGCGTCGTCGTCGGCGTGGTGTTCTCGCGCATCCTCGCCGAGCTGATCCTGATCGTCTTCCGCATCAACGAGCATCTCGGCGCGATCAGGGACCAGGGCGGCGGGGTGCGGTGAGCCTTGTCATTCCGGGCTCGCGCAAGACGCGCGCCCGGAATGATCGCTTCAAATTACGTATTAAACCTGAAATGCATCACGTCGCCGTCGGCGACGACGTATTCCTTGCCTTCGAGCCGAAGCTTGCCGGCATCGCGCGCGCCGGCTTCGCCGCCGAGGACGACGTAATCCTCATACGCGATGGTTTCGGCGCGAATGAAACCCTTTTCGAAATCGGTGTGGATCACGCCGGCCGCCGCCGGCGCCTTGGTGCCGCGATGGATGGTCCAGGCGCGCGCTTCCTTCGGCCCCACGGTGAAATAGGTGATGAGGTCGAGAAGCCGGTAGCCGGCGCGGATCAGACGGTCGAGACCGGCTTCTTCGAGACCCAATGTCTCCAGGAAGTCGGCGCGTTCGTCCCGCGAGATGGTCGCGATCTCCGACTCGATCTTGGCGGAAATGACGACGGCGACGGCGCCCTCCTTGGCGGCCTGCTCCTCGACTGCCTTGGAGAACGAATTGCCCGTTGCGGCCGAGCCTTCCTCGACGTTGCAAACGTAGAGCACAGGCTTTGATGAGAGCAGCCCCAGCATGGAGAAGGCGCGCTCCTCCTCGGCCTTGCGCTCGACGAGGCGGGCGGGCTTGCCGTCGCGCAGCAGCACCAGGGTGCGGTTGACGAGGTCGAGCTGCTCCTTGGCGTCCTTGTCGTTGCCCTTGGCTTTCTTCGAGAGGTTGTCGACACGCTTCTCAAGGCTGTCGAGGTCGGCGAGCATCAGCTCGGTCTCGATGGTCTCGATGTCGGCGAGCGGGGCGATCTTGCCCTCGACGTGGGTGATGTCGGAATCCTCAAAGCAGCGCACCACATGCGCGATGGCGTCGACCTCGCGGATGTTGGCGAGGAACTGGTTGCCAAGGCCCTCGCCCTTGGACGCGCCGCGCACGAGGCCCGCGATGTCGACGAAGGTCAGCCGGGTCGGAATGATCTGACCCGATTTGGCGATGGCGGCGAGCTTCTCAAGCCGCGGATCGGGCACGGCAACCTCGCCGACATTCGGCTCGATGGTGCAGAACGGATAGTTCGCAGCCTGCGCCGCGGCCGTCTCGGTCAGCGCATTGAACAAGGTCGACTTGCCGACATTCGGCAATCCGACGATCCCGCATTTGAATCCCACGAGCGTTATTCCTTGCCGTTGTCGTCCTTGATCAAAAATCCCTTTGCCTGCATAGCAAGGTGCACCCTGTTGGCGAAGGTCGCGTCGGTGCCCTTGGCAAGCAGCGGGGCGTGCTCGGCGACCGCTTCGCAGAGCGTCGCCACCCATTCGTTGTCGCTCTTGGCGAAGTCCGACAGCACGTGGCCGTGCACCAGCTCCTTGACGCCGGGATGTCCGATGCCGAGCCGCACCCTGCGATAGTCGTTGCCGATATGGGCCGAGATCGAACGCAGGCCGTTGTGCCCGGCAATGCCGCCCCCGATCTTCACCCGCACCTTGCCCGGCGGCAGTTCGAGCTCGTCATGGAACACGCTGACGTCGCCCAGCGCGATCTTGAAGAAGCCGGCCGCCTCCTGCACGCTGCGACCGGAATCGTTCATGTAGGTCGTGGGCTTGAGCAGGATCACGCGCTCTGGTCCGAGCATGCCTTCCGAGGTCTCGCCCTGAAAGCGGCGGCGCCATGGCGCAAAGCCATGACGCCGCGCGATCTCGTCCACGGCCATGAAGCCGATATTGTGCCGGTTACGTGCGTATTTCGCGCCGGGATTGCCGAGCCCAACAAAGAGTCGCATGACGCGGCGCGCCCCTCGCTCGGCGCGCGATCCTGGGGACCGCGCGCCAGCTTTGAGAGATTACTTCTTCTTGTCGCCGCCGGCCGGAGCCTTGGCAGCCGCTGCCGGAGCAGCAGCACCCGCAGCCGGCGCAGCCGCCGCCGGAGCAGCAGCACCCGCGACCGGAGCCGCACCACCCGCCGCAGCCGCAGCTGCCGCCTTCTGCTCTTCGGCGTAGCCCGACGGCGGCACGATGGTGACGAGGGTCGCGTCCTCGCGGGTCAGCGCCTTCACGCCGGCCGGCAGCTTGACGTCGGACAGATGCAGCGAGTGACCGATTTCAAGCGAACCGACGTCAGCCTCGATGTATTGCGGGATGCTCTCGACACCGCATTCCAGCTCGATCGCATGCGCGACGATGTTGACGGTGCCGCCGCGCTTCACGCCGGGCGAGCCTTCCGCCTTCACCACGTGCAGCGGAACGCTGATGCGGATGGTGGCGCCTTCGCCCAGCCGCATGAAATCGACATGGATCGGGAAGTCCTTGACCGGGTCGAGGTGATAGTCGCGCGGAATCACGCGGTGCTTCTTGCCCTCGAGGTCGATGTCGACGAGCGTGGTCAGGAACCGGCCCGCGAGGATGCGCTGACGCAATTCGCGATCTTCAATCGAGATCGTCACCGGGGGCTGGTTGTTGCCGTAGATCACTCCGGGCACTCTGCCGGCGCGACGCTCAGCCCGGGCGGCCCCCTTGCCGCTCTTCGGACGTGCGGTCGCCTTCAATTCCTTGACGGTCGTCGCCATGTCGTTAAGTCCTTGTTTTTGCAAAAGTTAATGGGCCGCAGCGCGGCCCATGGCAGCATCCGCAGCAAGCCTCCAGGGGTGCGGGGGCTGCAGACGTGGCGGGCTTTTACCCGGAAGATGCGGAAATGACAAGGAGAATGGGGTGCCATCCTCCCCTGGAGGAGGAGGGTCGGCGCGTAGCGCCGGGGTGGGGTGACAGTCTCGCCATCGAGGCGATGCCCGTGGGGAGGGATCACCCCACCCCTCACCGCATTCCGCTTCGCTGCATGCTGCGACCCTCCCCCTCTAGGGAGGTAAGAGCGCGTGCCTTACGTCGGCGTTCCGCCGAACTTGGCCTCCAGCGCCGCGATCCTAGCCTTCAGCGCCTCGTTCTCCTCGCGGGCGAGGCGGGCCATGTCCTTGACCGCCTCGAACTCCTCGCGCTTGACCAGATCCATGTCGCGCAGGAATTTTTCCGCCTGGGTGCGCATCACCGTGTCGAACTCGCGCTTGACGCCCTGGGCGGCACCGGCAGCGTCATTCATCAGGCGGCCGATCTCGTCGAAAAACCGGTTGCTGGTCTGGGTCATGGCTGCCTCCGATAAACTTTGCGCGAATTCTCCGAAACACAATGGCAATCCGACTGGGCCGGTTCAAGGGCCGAGCGGGGGCATCCTTGTCATGCCCCGGTTTCCTTGCAATCGTATTCAACGTCCCTGCATAACAAGAATCACTGGGCGTCTGCTGGCGCTCGATCGCCGCAATCTCGTTCAGCCATAGAAGGCGCGATGCCCTTTCTGCTCATCGACTTTCCCGCCTTCAAGCCGATCGCCCTCGAGATCGGTCCGTTCGCGATCCGCTGGTATGCGCTGGCCTATATCTGCGGCATCGTGTTCGGCTGGCTCTATGCGAGATCGCTCCTCAAGAACCAGCGTCTGTGGGGCGGACCCGCACCGATCTCGCTGCTCCAGATCGACGATTTCATCCTCTGGGTCACGCTCGGCATCATCCTGGGCGGCCGCACCGGCTACGTGCTGTTCTACAATCTGCCGTTCTTCATCGACCATCCCGCCGCGATCTTCAAATTGTGGGAGGGCGGCATGTCCTTCCATGGCGGCTTCCTCGGCTGCGTCGTCGCGGTAATGTTGTTTGCTCATCGCAACGGCATCTCGATCCTGTCGCTCGGCGACATCACCACCGCGGTCGCCCCGGTCGGGCTGCTGCTCGGACGCATCGCCAATTTCATCAATGGCGAATTGTGGGGCCGCGCTACCGATGCGAGCCTGCCTTGGGCGATGATCTTCCCGAACGATCCCACACAGCTGCCGCGCCATCCGAGCCAGCTCTATGAGGCCGGCATGGAAGGCATCCTGTTGTTCGCGGTGCTCGCGATCATGATCCGCTTCGGTGCCCTGAAGCGGCCCGGCATGATCCTCGGCGCCTTCATCCTGATCTATGGTCTGACCCGGATTGCCGGCGAACATTTTCGCGAGCCGGACGCCCAGCTCGGCTTCCTGTGGGGCGGGTTAACCATGGGCATGCTGTTGTCGATCCCGATGCTTATCGTCGGCACCATACTTATTGTATGGGCAGTCAGGCGCGGCGCGCCGAAGCCCATCGAGGCCATTCGTTAATTCATTCCGAGAACATAGATCGTGACCGACTCGCCGCTACTCAACGAGATCAAGGCGCTGATCAAATCCTCAGGCCCGATGCCGGTCTGGCGCTACATGGAATTGTGCCTGATGCACCCGCGCTACGGCTATTACGTCTCGCGCGATCCGCTCGGGCGTGAGGGCGATTTCACCACCGCGCCCGAGGTCAGCCAGATGTTCGGCGAGCTCTTGGGACTGTGGGCCGCCTCGGTGTGGAAGCAGATGGGCTCGCCGCACTTTTTGCGGCTGATCGAGCTCGGCCCCGGCCGCGGCACCATGATGGCGGACGCGCTGCGCGCATTGCGCGTGCTGCCGCCGCTCTACCAGGCACTCCACATCCACATGGTCGAGGTCAATCCGGTGTTGCGCGAGCGGCAGAGTGCGACGCTGGCGAACGTGCGCAACATCGCCTGGCACGACAGCATCGACGAGGTGCCGGAAGGTCCCAGTATCATCCTCGCCAACGAATATTTCGACGTGCTGCCGATCCATCAGATGATCCGCTACGAGAACGGCTGGCACGAGCGCGTGATCGAGATCGATCCCAACGGAAAACTTCAGTTCGGCGCCGCGCCCGAGCCGACGCCACGCTTCGACGTGCTGCTGCCGCCCTTGGTGCGCGCCGCGCCGGTCGGTGCCGTGTTCGAATGGCGGCCCGACAGCGAGATCATGAAGCTCGCCACGCGCGTGCGCGACCAGGACGGCGCGGCGCTGATCATCGACTACGGCCATTTGCGCAGCGATGCCGGCGATACGTTTCAGGCGATCGCGCGCCACAGCTTCACCGATCCCCTGAAGGCCCCGGGCCAAGCCGACGTCACCGCCCATGTCGACTTCCAGGCGCTGGCGCGTGCGGCCGAGGATGTCGGGGCCCGCGTGCACGGGCCGGTGACGCAGGGCGACTTCCTCAAGCGCATCGGCATTGAGACCCGCGCGGCGGCGCTGATGCAGAAGGCTACGCCCGAAGTCGCAACCGACATTTCGGTGGCGCTCAAGCGCCTGACCGATACGGGGCGCGGCGGCATGGGCTCGATGTTCAAGGTGCTCGGCATCTCCGAGCCAGGTTTGACCGGTCTTGCCGGTCTCAGCGATCTCGAACGCGCCGGAGAAGCCTCATGACGCTTGCCTCGTCGCTGCTGTCGGCCGTGCCCGGCCTGCGTCATGCCTTCTTCACCCGCGAGGGCGGCGTCTCCAGCGGCATCTATTCCGCGCTGAACGGCGGGCTCGGCTCCAACGACGATCAGGCCCACGTCGCCGAAAACCGCCGTCGCATGGCCGAGCATGTCGGCGTCGCACCGGAGCGTTTTCTCAGCCTGCACCAGATCCATTCGCCCGACGTGCTCGTCGTAGATCGCGCGTGGCCGAACGGGCCGCGGCCGAAGGGCGATGCGCTTGTCACCAGGACATCCGGGATTGCGCTCGGCATCTCCACCGCCGATTGCGGGCCGGTGCTATTCGTCGACCCCAATGCGCGCGTGATCGGCGGTGCGCATGCCGGCTGGAAGGGCGCGCTATCAGGCGTGCTGGAAGCAACGATCTCGGCGATGGAGAAGCTCGGCGCCACGCGCGACGGCATCATCGCGGCGATCGGCCCCTTGATCCGGCAGGAGAGCTACGAAGTCGGCAACGAGTTCGTGGCGCGTTTCATCGAGGCGGATGCGGACAACGCGATGTTCTTCATCCCGTCGGTACGCGAGAGCCACGCGATGTTCGATCTCGCCGGCTTCATCCGGACGCGGCTGGAAGCCTCCGGCATCCTGATGGTCGACGATCTCGGTCTCGACACCTATGCCGATGAGCGCTTCTTCAGCTATCGCCGCTCGGTGCATCGCAAGGAGCCGGACTACGGTCGCCACATTCATGCCATCGCGCTCGAAGCGTGAACACAAGAGCAACACGCTGTTGTCCCGGGATGACGGTGCTGTTTGTGGCTAGCCTGCCCTAGACCTTAATCGATTTTAACGATATCGCTGCCCTCCATAATGAGGGAAGCGTCATCTTTTCCGCGTCGCGCGGGCGCACGCGTGCTGGCGGTCATGCTGCTGGCGGCTGCGACCATGCTTGCCGGCTGCGCCGGCGGCAACGCGCCGAGCAATTCCTATGCGATGGCGGCGAACGGTGGCTCGGGCGCAACGGTCGCCTTCGAATCGATCGACGGCCCGCCGCCGCAGGTGTTCGACCGCATGGTCGGTGTGCTCGACAGCGAATCCAAGCTGCGCAGTCTGTCCGTCGTCTCCCGCGAGGGCACGGCGGCCTATCGCGTGCGCAGCTACCTCTCGGCTCAAATCGTGCGCGGCAAGACCATGATTGCATGGGTCTGGGACGTCTACGACGCCAACCAGCAGCGGGCGCTGCGCCTCTCCGGCGAGGAACCCACGTCCGCCAAGGGCGGCCGCGACCCCTGGGGCGCTGCCGACGACCTGGTGCTGCGAAAGATCGCCCAGGCCGGATTCAGCGGACTTTCCAACATGATCAACGGAACGCCGGATGCCTCAGGCGTAGCTCCAGGCCTGCGGGGACCGGCCGTGGCGACCATCATTCCGGTCGCGCCCGCGCCGGACATGCCGGCCACGGCGCTCGGCTACGCCGAGCCATAACCCCCGCTAAACCACGGGCCCAAGTTACGGCCAAACCGTTGGCCCGACTCAGGATTTTCGAAGGGAAAACGTAGCGTCCCGGGTTGCCATTCGAGCCCCCGGCCTGATATTTCCTCGCCCGTCGTAACCGTGCTTCCAATGGGTATTCGTAGGATGTTGAAGGTCGTATCCAGCAAAGCGCGGGAGGAAGCGTCCATGTCGGCCAAAAACGGCTCCATCAAGCTCGTCGCCGGCAACTCCAATCCGGCTCTGGCGCAGGCCATTGCGCAGGGCCTCGACCTGCCGCTGACCAAGGCGGTGGTGCGGCGCTTCGCCGACATGGAGATCTTCGTCGAGATCCAGGAGAACGTCCGCGGCTCGGATGCCTTCGTCATCCAGTCGACCTCGTTCCCAGCGAACGACCATCTGATGGAGCTCCTGATCATCACCGACGCGCTGCGCCGCTCCTCGGCGCGCCGCATCACCGCGGTGCTGCCCTATTTCGGCTACGCCCGGCAGGACCGCAAATCGGGTTCGCGCACGCCGATCTCGGCCAAGCTCGTGGCCAATCTGATCACGCAGGCGGGCGTCGACCGCGTCATGACGCTCGACCTGCATGCCGGCCAGATTCAGGGCTTCTTCGACATCCCGACAGACAACCTTTACGCGGCGCCGCTGATGGTGCGCGACATCAAGGAGAAGTTCGATCTCTCCAAGGTGATGGTGATCTCGCCCGACGTCGGCGGCGTGGCCCGCGCGCGCGGCCTCGCCAAGCGCATCAACACCCCGCTCGCGATCGTCGACAAGCGCCGCGAGCGTCCGGGCGAGTCCGAGGTCATGAACGTGATCGGCGACGTCGCCGGCTACACCTGTATCTTGGTCGACGACATCGTCGATTCCGGCGGCACCCTGGTGAACGCGGCCGACGCGCTGATCGCCAAGGGCGCCAAGGACGTCTACGCCTACATCACTCACGGCGTGCTCTCCGGCGGCGCGGCGGCCCGCATCTCCGGCTCCAGGCTGAAGGAGCTGGTGATCACCGACTCGATCCTGCCGACCGAGGCGGTGACCAAGGCGCCGAACATCCGCACGCTGCCGATCGCCAGCCTGATCTCCGACGCGATCGCGCGCACGGCCGCCGAAGAGTCGGTGTCGAGCCTGTTCGACTGATTTCTTTATTGTCATTCCGAGGCGGCGCGTCAGCGCCGAACCCGGAATCTCGAGATTCTTAGGTGCGCAACTGCGCACCGTAGTTCTCGCTACGCGAGCCCCCGGAATGACTTCAGTCTCGTAGGGTGGGCAAAGGCGCAAAGCGCCGTGCCCACCTTTCTCTTTCGATGAAGCTGGTGGGCACGCTTGCGCTTCGCCCACCCTACGGCAGTCTGCCTACCCCACGATCCCCGCCGCGACCTGGCCGCGCAGACGTTCCAGGCCGAGCAATGTCTCCGCACAGGCGGCCGCGACCTCCGTGCCCTTGATCGCAAAATGCTTGCGGAAGAAGTCGTAGTGCACCTCGGTCTCGTGGAATTGCTGCGGCGTCAGCACGGCCGAGAACACCGGCACCTCGGTGCGGAGCTGCACGTCCATTAGCGCCTTGATCACGGTGTCGGCGACGAATTCATGGCGGTAGATGCCGCCATCGACGACGAGTCCGGCCGCAACGATCGCGGTGTAGCGGCGCGTCTTGGCGAGGACCTGCGCATGCAGCGGGATCTCGAACGAGCCGGGCACTTCGAACACGTCGACATGGGTGAGGTGCCGCGCTTCTGCCTCCTTCAGGAAGGCGAGGCGGGCCTCCTCGACCACGTCGCGGTGCCAGCAGGCCTGCACGAAGGCCACCCGCTGCGGCTTTGCGAAGCGCGGGTGTTCGGGCGCGGGTCCTTGCGGAACCGGCGGTTCGGCGACTTCAGTTTCGACTGTGGAGGTTTGGACTTGGGGATCTTGCAACATCTGATTCATGGCTTTCCTCGGTTTAAGGACCAGAATCAGGGCACACGGAACGACAAACAGCCGCATCTTGCGATGCGTCTGCCACCGACCGTTCTCTTTCATCCGGACTTTGACCGTCGGCTTCGGAGTTGCACCGAATCTGCTGACCCTTCCCTTCGGCAAAATCCTTTTCAGGAAAGAACCTCGGGGAAGGCGCTCGCGGGCTTGGGCCTTTCGGCCCTTACCGCCGGTGGGGACTTTCACCCCGCCCTGAGAACATCGGCCGTTCGGGATGAACGGCCTGCCAGCAAATATGCCGCCGGCGAGCCGTTGCGGCAAGCGCGTTCCGCATGGGCAAAGCGCATGGTCCCATGCCGTCGCGGTGGGAGCGGCCCTCGCGGGACGGAATTAGCAATTGGCGCCGGCCGCCCGAATGCGATTCCGGTTTGTTCTCCCTCGTCCGGTTTTGCCTCTCCCCGTTAACAATTGTGGCGGAGATGAGCTGTGGACGAACGAGTCCTGGCTTGTGGACGGACTCGGGACGCGGTTGCGCAGATTCCGCAAATCACATCACTTGATCCGCGACAGGCCCGCGCTGATCCGAAGGGATCGCAAGAGCGACCCTAGGGATCGCCGTAGCGACGTTTAGGGAGCGCGCGCCGGGCCAACCGCGTGCGTATCAAAACAACAAGAAGGCAAGAGGTCGAGACGGCATGTCCCTGCTCGAAGGCACTATCGATTCCAAGAGCCATCCGCTCGCGGTGGTCGAGGATATCGCTGCCAGCAACAACTGGCCGTTCGAACGCTCCGGCGAAGACGAACTCACGATTGTCTCGAAGGGACAATGGACCGATTACCAGCTCTCCTTCACCTGGATGGGCGAAATCGAGGCGCTGCATCTGGCCTGCGCCTTCGACATGAAGATCCCACTGCAGCGCCGGGGCGAGGTGCAGCGGCTCGTCGCCGCGGTCAACGAGCAATTGTGGGTCGGCCATTTCGACCTGTGGACCAACACCGGCATGATCATGCACCGCCAAGCGCTGGTGCTGCCGGGCGGCCTCACTGCCTCCACCGCGCAATGCGAAGCCATGCTCGCAGGCGCCATCCACGCCTGCGAGCGCTACTTTCCGGCGTTCCAGTTCGTGGTGTGGGCCGGCAAGACCACCGCGCAAGCCATGGACGCGGCGATGTTCGACACGGTGGGCGAGGCGTAGGGCGCCTCGCTCCCCAGCGCGTGAGGAGGGCATCGCCCATCCTTCGTCGTCCTGGACAAGCGATGACGGCGCGAAGCGCTGTCGTCGCGCAGATCCAGGATCCATACCGCGGGGACTCTCCGTATCTCGCGATGCTTGTTGCTCTGCCCTCCATCCACTAGAACCACTTGGGGTCATGGGTCCTGGCTTGGCCTGGACGACGGATTTGGCAGCAGCGATGGCGAACAACACCCTCCAAAACATCACCGGCACCATCCTCCTCGCTGGCGCCGGCAAGATGGGCGGCGCGATGCTGAGCGGATGGCTGGCGGGCGGGCTCGATCCGCGCCGCGTTGCGGTGATCGATCCGCACCTCTCGCCCGAGATCACCGCGCTTGCCGCCAAGGGCGTTGCGCTCAATCCTGACATGAAAGCGGCGGGCACGGTCGAGACGCTGGTCGTCGCGGTGAAGCCTCAGATGTTCCGCGAGGCCGGCGCCAAGCTGAAACCATTCGTTTCGGACAAGACGTCGGTGGTCTCGATCATGGCAGGCACCACCATCGCCTCGCTTGAAGAGGTCTGCGGCGGCGCCGTGATGCGCGCGATGCCGAACACACCGGCCGCGATCGGCCGCGGCATCACCGTCGCCGTCGCCGCACAACACGTCAGCTCGGCTCAGCGCGCGGTGGCCGATGCGCTGCTGCGCGCCACCGGCTCGGTGGAATGGGTCGAGGATGAAGGCCTCATGGACGCGGTCACCGCAGTCTCCGGCTCAGGGCCCGCGTATGTCTTCCTGCTCGCCGAGGAGCTCGCGCGCGCCGGTGTGGAAGCGGGATTGCCCGAGGCGCTGGCGACCAGGCTTGCGCGCGAGACCGTCGCCGGCTCCGGCGAGCTGCTGCACCAGTCCGAGCTTGCTTCAAGCACGCTGCGCCAGAACGTCACCTCTCCCGGTGGCACCACCGCTGCCGCCCTCGACGTGCTGATGGGCGAGCCCGGACTGCGCGAGTTGATGATCCGCGCAATTGCGGCCGCGACGACGCGGTCGAAGGAATTGGCGAAGTAGCTAACGGACTCGCAGCTACGCTCCTAGTCGCTTGTTGAACATCTCGACATTGACGAGACCGCGCGCGTGGCGGCCCTCGCCGAGTTTGCGGGTGCTCTCGAACGCCTCGACCTCGAACCGGATGACGCGGCGCTCGACCGTGACGACTTTCGCTGTGGTCCGCACCGTCGCACCGACGCGAGCTGCCGCCAGATGGCGGATGTCGACCTCGGTGCCGACGGTGACCCACCCGGGCTGAAGCGCGGAGCGGATCGCATCGCTTGCGGTCATCTCCATCTCGAGGATCATCATCGGCGTCGCATAAACAAACGGCATGCCGGGCACGAAATGCCCGACCGTGCGCTCCACCGGCACCACCAGCGTGCGCTCTGCGCTCATGCCGATCGTGATGAAGTCGCGTGCGTCCATATTCTTTCTCGTCATTCCAGGCGCAAAGCGCGAACGCGGAAGCCAGAGATTAGCCCTGACGGGCTGCCCCGGAATGATGCTAACGCGTCACTTCTTCGCAGCCGCCGCGCGCTCAACAAAGGTCTTGCCGCCCTTCATCTTGTGGCGCAGCGGGGCCTCGTTGATCTGGATAACGACGGCATCGGCGTCGACGCCGAGATTCTTCACGAGCGCCTGGGTGATGTCGCGCATCATGCCGGCCTTCTGCTCGTCGGTGCGGCCTTCGGCCATGCTGATTGTGATCTCAGGCATCGTCTTCTCCCTGCTCGTCGTTCATCATCTATTCGTCATTGCCGGGCTCGATCCGGCAATCCATCATTTGGAAGATGGATGCGCGGGTCAAGCCCGCGCATGACGAATGGAGCGAATGGCTAGCCCCAGCTCACGTCATGGCGCGCCAGGACCTCGCGCACCTTGGCGACGAGATCGGCCTCGCTGCACGAGAATTGCGCCGGGCGGCTCTCGCGCCATTCCTGGTTGGAGGCGATCGCAGCGGCGGCCTTGGCACCTTCTATCAGATCCTTGATCTGAACCTCGCCGCGCGCCTTCTCGTCGGAGCCCTGGATGACGACGCAGGGCGCGTTGCGGCGATCGGCATATTTGAGCTGATTGCCCATGTTCTTGGGATTGCCGAGATAGAGCTCGGCGCGGATGCCGGCGGTGCGCAAGGAAGCGACCATCTTCTGATAGTCGGCGACGCGGTCGCGGTCGAACACGGTGACGACGACGGGCCCGAATTCCGGCCGCGTGTCGAGCTTGCCGAGCAGCGTCAGTGCGGCCTGCAAGCGAGACACGCCGATGGAGAAGCCAGTCGCCGGCACCGGCTCGCCGCGAAAGCGCGAGACGAGGCCGTCATAACGTCCGCCGCCGCCGACCGAGCCGAAGCGCACCGGGCGGCCCTTCTCGTCCTTGGTGTCGAGCAGGAGTTCGAGCTCGTAGACAGGGCCGGTGTAATATTCGAGGCCGCGCACAACGGAGGGATCGATGCGAATGCGGTCCGCGCCGTAACCCGAAGCCATGACCAGCTTGGCAATTTCTTCCAGCTCGCTCACGCCGGCCTGACCGACTTCGCTCTTGGCGAGGTACGTTTCTGCGGCGGCGATAGCTTCTTTCCAATCATCGCGCTGCTTGGTGATGGCGAGAACAACGTCAGCCTCCGCCGCACTCAGATTGGCGCCTTTCGTGAAGTCGCCCTTGCCCTCTTCGCCGCCGTCCCATCGTCCGGGACCGAGCAATTTGCGCACTTCGTCGGCGGAAAACTTGTCGAGCTTGTCGATCGCGCGGAGCACGGTCAGCCTGCGTGCCGCGTTGTCGGCGCCGCCGAGCCCGATGGCTTCCAGAACACCGTCGAGCACTTTTCGATTGTTCACCTTCACGACGTAAGAGCCGCGTGCAATCCCGAGCGCCTCCATCGTATCAGCCGCCATCATGCAGATCTCCGCATCCGCCGCCGGCGTCGCCGAGCCGACCGTGTCGGCATCGAACTGCATGAACTGGCGGAAGCGTCCGGGACCGGGCTTTTCGTTGCGGAACACGTAACCGGCGCGGTAGCTGCGATAGGGCTTTGGCAGCGTGTCGAAGTTTTCAGCGACGTAGCGGGCGAGCGGCGCGGTCAGATCGTAACGCAGGCTGATCCATTGCTCGTCGTCGTCCTGGAACGAGAACACGCCCTCGTTCGGACGGTCCTGGTCGGGCAGGAATTTGCCGAGCGCATCGGTGAATTCCATCGCCGGCGTCTCCACCGGCTCGAAGCCATAGAGCTCGTAAACAGCGCGGATCTTCTCGACCATCTCGCGCGTCGCCCGGATCGCGGCGGGATCGCGATCCTCGAGCCCGCGCGGCAGGCGCGCCTTCAATTTCTGGGGTTTTTTGGGTTTCTCGGCCATGCGCGGCGTTTACCAGCCGACGCGCGGTGCGGCAACCGTTCTTGCCCTCTCCCCTTGTGGGAGAGGGTGGCTCGCGGTAGCGGCGAGACGGGTGAGGGGTTTCTCTCCGCGAACAAACCTCTCGCGCTTGAACTCGCGAAGACAACCCCTCAGCCGGCGCTTCGCGCCACCTTCTCCTACAAGGGGAGAAGGTATAGGTAAAAGCCTCAAAACACTTTGCGGATCCAGTTGTGCGGATCGTTGGTGCGGCCGTACTGGATGTCGACGAGCTGCTTGCGCAGGCCCATGGCGACCGGGCCGGCCGCGCCGCCACTGATGTCGAAATCGCCGCTCACCGAGCGCACCTTGCCGATCGGCGAGATCACGGCGGCAGTGCCGCAGGCGAAGGCTTCTTTCAGCCTGCCGCTGGCGGCGTCCTTGCGCCACTGGTCGAGCGAGTAGGGCTCCTCGCGCACCGTCTTTCCGGCATCGCGGGCGAGCGTGATGATGGAGTCGCGTGTGATGCCCGGCAGGATGGTGCCGAGCGGCGGCGTTGACAGCGAGCCGTCGTCGAACACGAAGAACACATTCATGCCGCCGAGCTCCTCGATGTAACGGCGCTCGAGCGCATCGAGGAACACGACCTGATCGCAGCCATGCTGGATCGCTTCCGCCTGGGCGCGCAGGCTCGCGGCATAATTGCCGCCGCATTTGACGGCGCCGGTGCCGCCGATCGCGGCGCGCGTGTAGTTCTCGGACACCCAGATCGACACCGGTGCAGGGCCGCCCTTGAAATAAGAGCCCACCGGCGAGGCGATGACCGCGAAGATGTATTCGGATGACGGCTTGACGCCGAGGAAGGTCTCGCTCGCGATCATGAAGGGCCGTAGGTAAAGACTGCCCTCGCCGCCCGGCATCCAGGCGCGATCGATGCGCACGACCTGCTCGACCGCCTCGATGAAGACATCCTCGGGCAATTGCGCCATTGCCATGCGGTCGGCCGATTCCTTGAATCGCCGCGCATTGGCGTCGGGGCGAAACAGGTTCACGCCGCCGTCGTCGCGCTTGTAGGCCTTGAGGCCCTCGAAAATTTCCTGAGCGTAATGGAGAACCGCGCCGGCCGGATCGAGCTGAAAGTTGGCGCGCGCCTCGATTTTGGCCTCGTACCAGCCGCCCTTGGCCTGATTGTAGCGGACGATCGCCATGTGATCGGTGAAAACTCGCCCGAACCCTGGGTCCACCAGCTTGGCGACGCGGTCCTTCTCAGGAGTCGGATTGGATGCGGGCTGGATGTCGAATGTCATGCTCATGTCCTTGGCTCCCGCTGCCGGTATCGGCGCTGTTCTGGCACCGGCCCGCCCCTGTTCGGGGCCGGCTGGCTTCATTAGGTGTCTGGCTGGACCGCCGCCAGCCTTGTTACGGCCGGTTTCCCGTGGCCAGCATGTCGCCGAGGACATGCTTTTGCGGAAGGCGGAAGTCCAGTATGTTTTGTCGAAATGCCGCTCGACAATCGCACGGTAGATCTGCTCCGGCCGTCGTCGCCTGTCCGGCTGTTTCCGCCGTCCCTGCTTCGACGCCGCCCGTCGCGATACGATCTAAAATTTCGTACGGGCCAATCGTTTTGTAACATTGAACCCAAGATACGTCAATATGCCTGACATAAATTTCGCGAGTCCGTCTCAAGACGCCGCCGAGCCTCGGCCGGCCGCAGGCGATGGAGGCAATTTGCGCTGGGATATCATCGAGCTGCTGTTCTTCGCTTATCGCGATTTCGTGGGCGATCCAGACCAGGAGCTGGAGGCCTTCGGCTTCGGCCGGGCCCATCACCGGGTCATGCACTTCGTCTATCGCTATCCCGGCCTCAAGGTCGCCGATCTCCTCGACGTCCTGCGCATCACAAAACAATCGCTCGGCCGCGTGCTCAAGCAGCTTCTCGACGAAGGCTATATCGTGCAGAAGACCGGCGACAATGACCGTCGTCAGCGCCTGCTCTATGCGACGCCGAAAGGCGAAGCGCTGGTGCAGAAGCTTGCCGGGCTCCAGACCACGCGGATCACCAAGGCGCTTGCCGAGATAGGTCCGCAGGATGCCGAGACCGTCAAGCGCTTCCTGCGCGCGATGATCGATCGCGACGATCCGGACAAGGTGCTCGAGACGATCTTCGCTTCCGTCAACCACGACGCCAAGGAGTGACCGTGCCGCTCGCTGCCACGCTCGCCCGCCCGCCGGTGCAACCCGCCGACGATGCCCCGCATCTGCTGCTGGTCGACGACGACCGCCGCATTCGCGATCTGCTGTCGCGCTTCCTCGCCAGCGAAGGCTATCGGGTCTCGACCGCCGCCAGTGCCAGCGATGCGCGCGCCAAGCTCATGGGCTTGCATTTCGATCTCTTGATCCTCGACGTCATGATGCCCGGCGAGACCGGCTTCGACCTCGCCCGTTTCATCCGCACCTCGTCCTCGGTGCCGATCGTGATGCTGACGGCGCGGCACGAGGCAGAAGCGCGCATCGAGGGCCTGCAGATCGGCGCCGACGACTATGTCGCAAAACCGTTCGAGCCGCGCGAGCTCGCGCTGCGCATCAACAACATCCTCAAGCGCGCCGCGCCGCCGCCGCAGGCGGCGACCGTGGAGAAGATCGCTTTCGGACCCTACGTCTACCATCTCGAACGCGGCGAGCTGCGCCAGGGCGATGAGGTCATTCACCTCACTGACCGTGAGCGCGAGATGCTGCGCATCCTCTCGGAGACGCCGGGCGAAACCGTGCCGCGCAGCGCGCTGACCGGCAACGGCAGCGTCAACGAGCGCGCCGTGGACGTTCAGATCAACCGCCTCAGGCGCAAGATCGAGACCGATCCCGCCAATCCGCTATTCCTCCAGGCGGTGCGCGGCATCGGCTACCGGCTGGTGGCCTTGCCTTAAAGCCCATAGAGCAGTGAAGCGCCACCGATGAGCACGATCGATACGGGCCTGACGCTTCTGAAGAGCGCCGCTGGCCGCGTCTCCGCCGCCAATGGCTGGATGGGCAACGCATTCAAGGGCTGGATGCCGACCGGCCTCTATGCGCGCGCGCTGCTGATCATGATCGTGCCGATGGTGATCCTGCAATCGGTCGTCGCCTTCGTGTTCATGGAAAGGCACTGGAACACGGTGACTCGGCGCCTGTCCGCCGCGGTGGTGCAGGACATCGCCGCGCTGATCGACGTCTACAAGGGCTATCCGCAGGACAAGGATCGCGACCAGATCCGCCGCATCGCCCAGCAGCGGCTCGGCCTCGTCGTCGATTTCCTGCCTGCCGGTGACATGCCGCCACCGGGACCAAAGCCGTTCTTCTCGCTGCTCGACCAGACCCTGTCGGTGCAGCTCGGCCGCCAGATCGGGCGTTCGTTCTGGATCGACACGGTCGGCCGCTCCAACCTCGTCGAGATCCGCATCCAGCTCGACGATGCCGTGATGCGCGTGTTCGCCCAGCGCAGCGCCGCCTACGCCTCCAACTCGGAAATCTTCCTTTTCTGGATGGTCGGCACGTCCTCGATCCTGCTGATCGTCGCGGTGCTGTTCCTGCGCAACCAGATCAAGCCGATCCTGCGGCTCGCCGATGCCGCCGAGAGCTTCGGCAAAGGCCGCGAGGCGCCGAATTTCCGCCCCAGAGGCGCGCGCGAGGTGCGGCGCGCCTCCGTCGCCTTCCTCGAGATGAAATCGCGCATCGAGCGCACGATGGAGCAGCGCACCGCAATGCTGGCCGGCGTCAGCCATGACCTGCGCACCATCCTGACCCGCTTCAAGCTCGAGCTGGCGCTGATCGGCGATAGTCCCGAGCTCGAGGGCATGCGCAAGGACGTCGACGAGATGTCGATGATGCTGGAGGATTACCTCGCCTTTGCCCGCGGCGATTCCGGCGAGCAATCGCAGCCGACCGATATGGCCCAGGCCCTGGAAGAGCTGCGCAGCGATGCCGAACGGCACGGCCACACCGCGACCGTGGCGTTCCACGGCCTGCCAGTGGTGACGGTGAAGCCGGCCTCGTTCAAGCGCTGCCTTGCCAACCTCGTCACCAACGCCGCACGCTACGGCAAGGCCATCGCCATCACCGGCCAGCGCGATCACCGCTATCTCACGGTCACGATCGACGACGACGGGCCGGGCATTCCCGCGCATTTGCGCGAAGAGGTGTTCAAGCCGTTCCTGCGGCTGGACAACGCCCGCAACCAGGACGAAGGCGGCACGGGCCTTGGCCTCGCGATCGCCCGCGACATCGCCCGCTCCCACGGCGGCGACATCACGCTCGGCGACAGCCCGATGGGAGGATTGAGGGCGAGCGTGAGGATACCCGTGTAACTGCTCTTGCCTCTCCCCGTTAGAACGGGGCGAGGGAGCCCACCGATTTTCCGGCTACGATCTCGCTACTTCGGCAGCAGTCCCTTCAGCTTATCCACGTCGCGCACGTTCATCTTGAAGCCGCCTGGCATCACGATGTCGCCGGGCTTCTGGTCCGGCTTGCAGGCCCCGAGCCATTTCGCTTCAAGCGTCATGGTGCTATCGCGCCCGGCCGTGCCGGCGACGCCGCCTTGCGCATGCGAGGAGGTCCTCACCGTGTAGGCCGAGTTGAAATCGCCTGATATCTCGGCATGCGAGGTCGTGCTGACGCCAGCGACGTTGCACTCGGAATCGCTGACATAGCCGGTCGCGGTCTTCTTGATCTCCTGCTTGGCGCAGATCTGCCTGGCCATCGGGGAGACGTTGTTGCTCATCTCCTTGTCGACGGTCTCGTCAGTGCAGTGCTGCATGGTCATCTCGGGCACGGGCGAGCCGGTCGTGACCAGCTTCATTTCCCAAAGGCCGGCCTTGCGCAGCGGCAGATCGTCGGCGCTGGCGCTGCCTGCGAACAACACGAGACAGGCGGCCGAGCCGAGCAAAGCGAGTTTGCGCGTCATCGGGGGGGCTCCCGGCTGAGAGATTGCGGCGTTACGACCGCGGTTCAGTACAGCGTGCGGATCGGCTGCTCGGCGGCGCCGTAGGGCACCCAGCGGCAGGAGAACGAGATGTAGCCGCCCTCGTAGGCCTGCACCGCGAGAAATTTGGCGACTTTGCCGTAGCGCGCGCAGTGATCGACCGCGACCTGCCGCGCATCGACCTGGGTCGCCATCGAATAGGCGATGATGCCGCCGGTGTCGTTGCCCTTGAACGGCGGCACTGGAAGAATATCGGCCCGCACCGACTGGCTCGCCATCATACCCGAGACAACCAGGCTGGCGAGAAGACCCGCGGCCGCAATGATTCGCATTCCCGTCACTCCAATTGGTTGGCGCCAGTTTACGGTGCCGGGATGGAAGTGGAAAGAACGGAAGCCATGCCGAGCGCGACGTTGTGGTCAACTCCTGGCGAAGTGTTGCCGCGCTGCACTTGACCCCGCCCAGCCTTCGCGGCACGGTCCCACCTTCGCAAGACCCAGCAGTCCGGATTGCCCATGCGCGCCCCCTCCCTGAAATCGCTCCGCTTTGCCGCCGTGCTCGGCCTCATGTTCGGGGCGCTATCGCTCGGTGAGGCCAGGGCCGCCAATCCGCTCGAGACGAATTTCTGGCTGAGCGGGCCGCGCTACGATGGCGCCGTCGCCGATTGCGACAAGGCGCTGCCGACGATCGCCACCCAGTTCTGGGAGAAGGAAAGCTCGTTCTGGAATTCCTCGTTGAAGATCACCGGCTTCTCCGCCGTTCGCGAGACCGCTTTCCGGCCCTGGCAGTCCGACAACATTCCGCGCCGGTATTGCACCGGCGACGCCATGCTCAATGACGGCAAGGTGCGCAAGGTGCATTTCTCGATTATCGAGGATGGCGGCTTCGCCGGCTACGGCAATGGCGTCGAATGGTGCGTCGTCGGAGTCGACCGCAACTGGGCCTACAATCCAGCCTGCCGCGCCGCCAAGCCCTGATTTGAAGAGTCCCGAGTCGGGCCGATCTGGCGACTGAGCGGCGGTGGCTGCATTTTGTTCTTGAAATGTTCTTATCGCCTACTAGGCTTCATTGCACAGTCTAGTTGAGGGGCATCGCCATGTTTCATTCCAGATTGCATTCGTTTTCCCGCCTGGTGATCTCGCTGACCCTTCCCCTGATCCTTGCCGCAGGCCTGGCCTCGTTCGCCGGCGGCGCAAAGGCCCAGGACAAGCGGCAAAACGCGCCGGGCGAGTTCGATTTCTATGTGCTGTCGCTGTCATGGTCGCCCTCCTTCTGCGAGGAAGCGGCCGAGCGCAACGGCCGCTCACACATGCAGTGCAGCGGACGGCCCTACGCCTTCGTGGTGCACGGGCTGTGGCCGCAATATGAAAACGGCTTCCCCGAATATTGCCAGCGGCCGGCACCGCGGCTGAACCGCGGCATCGTCTCCTCGATGCTGGATTTGATGCCGGCGCCGGGCCTGATCTTCAACGAATGGGACAAGCACGGCACCTGCTCCGGGCTCGAGAGCCGCAGCTATTTCGAAACGATCCGCAAAGCGCGCGCCGCGATCAAGATCCCGGCCGAATATCTCGATCTGTCGCAGGCCAAGACCGTGGCGCCGGCGGAGGTCGAGGACGCCTTTATCAAGGCCAATCCCGGCCTCAGCAATGCCGCCATCTCGGTCACCTGTAACCGGACACGGCTGTCTGAGGTCCGCATCTGCCTCAGCAAGGATCTGCAATTCCGCGCCTGCGACGAGCTCGAGCGCCGCACCTGCCGCCGCGAGCAGGTGACGATGCCGCCGATCAGGGGTGGGTAGAGGGAGCCCTCGGATCGCCATTCCGGAGCGCGCGGCTTGTCCGCCGCAGCCCGAAGAGCGAAGGCGGAAGCGCGGGGCTGGAATCCATCTGTCCGCATTCTCAAAGAAATGGATTTCGGGTTCGGTGCTGGCGCACCGTCCCGAAATGACGGCCGTTACTTTCGCCTCGCGATGTCGTAACTCTCCGCCATGAACTACCGTCACGCCTTCCATGCCGGCAGCTTCGCCGACGTCATCAAGCACATCGTACTGGCGCGCATCCTCACTTATTTGCAGGACAAGCCGGCGGCGTTCCGCGTCATCGACACCCATGCCGGCGCCGGCCTCTACGACCTCGACAGCAACGAGGCGCGCCGTGGCGGCGAGTGGCTGACCGGCATTGCGCGGCTGATGCAGGCGCGGCTGTCGAACGAGACCGCGGCGCTGACCAAGCCGTATCTCGACATCGTCCGCGCCTTCAATCCGAAGGGCGAGCTCAAGGCCTATCCGGGCTCGCCACTGATCGCGCGCGGCCTGCTCAGGCCGCAGGACCGCCTCATCGCCTGCGAGCTCGAGCCGAAGGCGCGGAAAGCGCTGATCGACGTGCTGCGCCGCGACGAGCAGGCTCGCGTGGTCGATCTCGACGGCTGGATGGCACTGCCCGCCTTCGTGCCGCCGAAGGAGCGGCGCGGCCTCGTGCTGATCGACCCGCCGTTCGAGGCCAAGGATGAGTTCGAGCGGCTTGGCGAGGCCTTCTCGGCGGCGTTCGCGAAATGGCCGACCGGTATCTACGTCGTCTGGTATCCGGCTAAGAACCGGCGCGCCACCGACACGCTGGCGCAAACGGTGGCGCGGCTCGCAGCCGCAGCAAAGCCATCAGGAAAATGCCTGCGCCTCGAATTCAGTGTGGCGCCGCAGCTCGATGGCGCGGCCCTCACCTCCACGGGTCTTCTGATCGTCAACCCGCCCTACACGCTGCACGGCGAGCTCAAGACCATCCTGCCCGAGCTCGAAATGCCGCTCGGCCAGGGCGGCGCTGCCAGATTCCGATTGGAGGTGCCGAGGCCGTAACACTCCGGCATTCTTGGGAAAAATATGCAGGAACGGTAGTCAATCTGCGACGAACCGTATTATGCTGTTTCCGTGACTGGCTTTACGTTCCGCTTCCGCGAATGGTTGCGGCGGAGTGAAGGCCCAAGAAAGATCCGGCCGGACCTATGAGGTCCGCCCAAGGATGGCCAGCTCCCGGGCTTCGTAAGGTCCGGTCATGTCGTGACGCGAGTCTGCGTCGCGGCGGAGGAGCAATGAGGGGGAGTTTCCCGATGGCCATGACGGGAACGGTCAAGTTCTTCAACGGCGAGCGCGGCTACGGCTTCATCAAGCCGGACGACGGCGGCCGCGATGTCTTCGTTCACATCACCGCCGTAGAGCGGGCGGGACTGAAGGACCTTGCCGAAGGACAGCGTATTACTTTCGAAGTCGAACCGGACAAGAAGGGGAAGGGACCGAAGGCGGTCAATTTGGTCATCCTCTCCTAGCGAGCCTGGCTTAAAAAATCCCGGCCGCGAGCGGCCGGGAGGTTGGTCCGGTATTTTCTTCTTCAGCTATCAGAAGTGATAGTTCACGCCTGCGCGGACAACGCTGGCGCTATAGCCGTTTGACACGCCCGTAATTGCGAACTGACTCGTCGACAGATCGATGTAGAGATATTCGAGCTTGGCACTCCAGTTCGGCGCAAGGCCGACTTCCGCGCCGGCACCGATGGTCCAGCCGGCCGTGGTGTGCGATTCCGTCCAGCCGAAGGTCTGCGCGCGCAGTTCGCCGAAAGCGAGGCCAGCGGTGCCGTAGAACAGCACATTGCTGAAGGCATAGCCGGCGCGGCCGCGCAGGGTGCCAAACCACGGATTGGAGAACTTCCACGGCGCGAAGGTATCGTCGGCACCGGCGGCCTGAATGTCGCCCTCGACGCCAAACACCCAAGGGCCATTCTGGAAATTATAGCCGGCCTGCACGCCGCCGACGAAGCCGGAAGGCTTTGAGGGATTGTTGTCGACCGAACCCCATTCATAGCCGACGTTGCCGCCTAGATAAGGACCGGCCCAGCTGTACGCATTGAGCGGCTGATTGACGGTATAGGGGGCACGCTGCCCGTAACTGAGATCGGCGGCCCCTGCCGAAGCTGTCCAGCCGGCAGCAACCAACGCGGCTGCGCCCACAACGAGCCCCTTCATCACACACTCCAACGCAACTGCCGCCCCCCGCGATGCCTGCGCCGCCGCGCGAAGCCAGACCGCATGGTTACGGAACCACCACTTTTTCGCGTAAGATTTATCGAGAGCTTTAAGTTAAAGGGCTGTTAAGCCGGGTTACCGCGCTATTGACAGGCTTAACCAAGCGTTACCGGGAACTGCGCCCGCCATCCTGTGCGTGCGCCACGGCCGGAACTTCAAATCGGCACCCCCAGCGCCTAAATTCGCACCATGGTTCACGATTCCCCCGACAATCCGGACGATGCACGTACGCGCAAACCCGTGCGCGTCACCGCACCGGACGCCCCGCCTCCGGAAACGGACATGGCGCCGCCGGACCTCGATCCCGCAACAGCGAGCGGCGACGACGAGGACGATGCGCGGCTGCCGGATATCCTGGAAGAGAGCGGCGCGGTCGGCGAGGGCCCGCTGGCGACCGGTCATGAGGCGATCGAGCGCGCGGTCCGGCTCGCCCCCACCTCGCCCGGGGTCTATCGCATGCTCAATGCGAACGCGGACGTGCTCTATGTCGGCAAGGCCAAGAACGTCAAAAAGCGCCTGTCCAACTACGCGCGCCAGAGTGCGCCGCAGCCGGCGCGCATCCTGCGCATGATCGCGGCCACGGTGACCGTGGAGATCGTCTCAACCACCACCGAGACGGAAGCACTGCTGCTGGAAGCCAACCTCATCAAGCAGCTGCGGCCGCGCTTCAACGTGCAGCTGCGCGACGACAAGTCGTTTCCCTACATCCTGATCACCGGCGACCATTGGGCGCCGCAGATCCTGAAGCACCGCGGCGCGCAGACCCGGCCGGGGCGCTATTTCGGCCCGTTCGCCTCGGCGGGCGCCGTGAACCGGACCATCACGGCCCTTCAGCGCGCATTCCTGATTCGCTCCTGCACCGATTCCTTCTTCGAGAGCCGCACCCGGCCCTGCCTGCTCTACCAGATCCGCCGCTGTGCCGGGCCCTGCACCCGCGAGATCGACTTCCCCGGCTATACGACCCTGGTGCGCGAAGCGACCGACTTCCTCTCCGGCAAGAGCCATGCGGTGAAGCAGGAACTCGCCGGCGAGATGGAGAAGGCCTCCGGCGAGCTCGAATTCGAGCGCGCTGCGCTCTATCGCGATCGCCTCGCCGCGCTGTCGGCGATCCAGTCGCAACAGGGCATCAATCCGCGCACGGTCGAGGAAGCCGACGTGTTCGCCATCCACCAGGAGGGCGGCTTCTCCTGCGTCGAGGTGTTCTTCTTCCGCACCGGACAGAACTGGGGCAACCGCGCCTATTTCCCGCGCGCGGAAAAGACATTTACCCCCGAGGAGGTGCTCGGCTCCTTCCTCGCCCAGTTCTACGACGACAAGCCGCCGCCGAAGAACATCCTGCTCTCGCACGAGATCGAGGAGAGCGAGCTGCTCGCCAATGCGCTGTCGACCAAAGCCGGCCACAAGGTCGAGGTCACCGCGCCCAAGCGCGGTGAGAAGAAGGAGCTCGTCACTCATGCGCTGACCAATGCGCGCGAGGCGCTCGGCCGCAAGCTCGCGGACACCGCGACGCAGAGCCGCCTGCTCGAGGCCATGGCCGCGACGCTGAGCCTGCCGCACGTGCCCAAGCGCATCGAGGTCTACGACAACAGCCACATCCAGGGCACCAATGCGGTCGGCGCCATGATCGTTGCCGGCCCGGACGGCTTCGTGAAGAACCAGTACCGCAAGTTCAACATCAAGTCGGAAGGACTGACGCCTGGCGACGACTACGCCATGATGCGCGAGGTGCTGGAGCGACGCTTCAAGCGACTGATCAATCCGCCCGAGGAAGGCGTGGCCAAGGCGAAGGAGGACGATTTCCCGCAATGGCCCGACCTCGTCATCATCGACGGCGGCCGCGGCCAGCTCAACGCCGTCCGCGAGATCTTTGCAGGTCTCGGCCTGACCCAGGTGTCGCTGATGTCGGTCGCCAAGGGGCCGGACCGGGATGCCGGTCGCGAGACCCTGTTCATGCCGGAGCGCGAGGCGATCAAGCTGGAGCCGCGCGATCCCGTGCTCTATTTCATCCAGCGCCTGCGCGACGAGGCTCACCGCTTCGTCATCGGCTCGCACCGCAAGCTGCGCAAGAAGGACATCCGCGAGGCCGGTTTGCAGGAGATTCCGGGCATCGGTCCGTCACGTAAACGTGCCTTGCTGCACCATTTCGGAACCCTGAAGGAGATCGAGCGGGCCTCGATCGCCGATCTCGGCAAGGTTCCGGGGGTGAGCGCCGAAAGCGCCCGCAGGATTTTCGAGTATTTCCATCCCCAGCCGGGATGAACTAAAGGGGGACCGCGGTCATATGATCGTTGCGTCCGCGCCTCATTTGGAGAGCGGGACGGTTGACGTTCAGGCACCAGCGGTATTGGTAGGACGGATGAACATCGCGACGACACGAGGGGCAACCAGGCGCTCGATGTCCCTTCCCAACATCCTGACCTACGGCCGGATCGCCGCGATCCCGGTCGTGGTCGGATGCATTTACGCGCAGTCGATCATGGACGGGCCGCTATGGCTGCGCTGGGTGGCGGTGGCCATCTTCATCGGCGCCGGGGTGACCGATTACCTTGACGGCTATTATGCGCGAATCTGGAATCAGCAATCAGCGTTCGGCCGGATGCTCGACCCGATCGCCGACAAGCTGCTGGTTGCCTCGTGCCTGCTGATGCTGGCCGCCGATGGCATCATCCATGGCTGGTCGCTGTGGGCCGCCATCGTAATCCTGTGCCGCGAGATCCTGGTCTCGGGCCTGCGCGAATATCTCGCCGCGCTGCGCGTCAGCGTGCCCGTAACGAAGCTCGCCAAATGGAAGACCACGGTCCAGCTCGTCGCCATCGGCTTCCTGCTCGCGGGCCCGGCCGGTGATGAGGTGGTGCCGGTGGTCTCGATGATCGGGCTGGCGCTGCTGTGGGCTTCGGCGATCCTCACCATCTACACCGGCTACGACTATTTCCGCGCTGGCATCCATCACCTCATCAAGGAGGACGAGGGATGAAGGTGAAATATTTCGCCTGGGTGCGCGAGCGCGTCGGCAAGGCCGAGGAGACCATCGAACCGCCCGCAACGGTGCGCACCGTCGAGGAGCTGATCGCCTGGCTGTCCGCCCAGAGCGAGGCCTATGCCTACGCCTTCGAGAAGCCGAAGGTGATCCGCGCCGCGATCGATCACGCCCACGCCAAGCCGGACACCGCGATCGCGGGCGCCCGCGAGATCGCGTTCTTCCCGCCGATGACCGGCGGCTAGGCCAATGTTCTCGAACACACCAGCATACGGTGCCACCACGCCTCTCCCTATCGGGGAGAGGTGTGGCACCGTCGGAGCGGGGCGAGCATGAGCTGCCCCGTCACCATCCGCATCCAGGAGGACGATTTCGACCTCGCGCGCGAGATCGAAATCCTGACCAAGAGCCGCACCGACATCGGCGCGGTCGTGAGCTTCTCGGGCATCTGCCGCGCCGACGAGGATAGTGCGAAGGTCGCTGCGCTTACGCTCGAACATTATCCGGGCATGGCCGAAGAAGAGATCAAGCGTCACGTCGACGAGGCGACCTCGCGCTGGCCGCTGAACGGCGTCACGGTGATTCACCGCGTCGGCCGCTTCATGCCCGGCCAGAACATCGTGCTGGTGCTGACCGCTTCGCAGCACCGCCAGGCCGCGTTCCAGGCGGCCGAGTTCCTGATGGACTATCTCAAGACCAGCGCGCCGTTCTGGAAGAAGGAAGAGAGCGAAGCCGGCACCGGCTGGGTCGAGGCCGAGGCCCGCGACGACGAAGCCGCCGCACGCTGGACCCGGTCCTGATGGCAAGAGCATCCAAAAAGACCGCGCGTGGCCGCGGCGCGCCAAGACTTGCTAAGGTCGGTCTTGCTACGGTCGGTCTTGCTAAGGTCGCTCCTGGTGAGCTTGTCACGCTGCTCGATTTGGTCCGCTATGCGGTGAGCCGCTTTGTCGAAGCCGAGCTCGCCTTTGCCCACGGCACCACCGATCCGGTTGCCGAGGCGGCCTTCCTGGTCAGCGAGGCGCTGCATCTCAATCCCGAACAGTTCGAGCTTTTCGCCAACGCGCGTGTCACCCTCGCCGAGGGCAAGACCGTTCTCGATCTCATCCATCAGCGCGTCACCACGCGCAAACCGGCCGCCTATCTCGTCAACAAGATCTACATGCGCGGGCTACCCTTCTATGTCGACGAGCGCGTCATCGTTCCACGCTCCTTCATCGGCGAACTGCTGGACTCGCATTTTGGCGGCCACGGCACTGCCGGATCCCTGATTGACGATCCCACGGCGGTCGAGCGCGTGCTCGATCTCTGCACCGGATCGGGCTGCCTCGCCATCCTCGCCGCGCATCATTTTCCGAACGCCACCGTCGACGCCGTTGACATCTCCAAGGGCGCGATCGAGGTCGCTGCGCGAAATGTGGGCGAATACGGGCTCGAGAACCGGATCAGCCTGTATCGCGGCGACCTGTTCGCCCCGCTCGGCGATGCACGCTACGACCTGATCATCACCAATCCGCCCTACGTCGATGCGGAAGGCATGGCCGCGCTGCCGCCGGAGTGCCGGGCCGAGCCGAAGCTCGCCTTCGACGGCGGCGCCGACGGTCTCGACGTGGTGCGCCGTATCCTGCGCGAGGCGCCCGATCACCTGATGCCGGATGGCGGGCTGGTCTGCGAGATCGGCCGCGGCCGCGGACTAGTCGACGAGGCCTTTCCGGAACTGCCGCTGCTCTGGCTGGACACCGAAGACTCCGAGGGCGAGGTGTTCTGGATCGCAGCCGCCGATCTCGGCTGATCCGCTACGACGGGCACGCTCCCTCGGAACAAGTCAAATTCCGCCACGTTCACCCCCGACGAATTGTCTTGCTCTCGGAGGATGTCCGCATGCTCGCGCCATCGGGTGAATTGCTGCGCGCCGGCATGGCGCTCAAGCTCAACCACCTCAAACGCGCCGCACAATCGTATTTGCGCGACCGCACCAACCAAGCCACCGGACGGGCGACGTCCTATGCGGTCGCAGCCGGCCTGTTCGCGGTGGCCGGGCTATTCGTCATTGCGGCCTTCTTTGTCGGTCTGGTCGCGCTGTACCGTTGGGTTGCGATCACCTACGGGCAATTCTGGGGCTTTGGCGCCGTCGGAGCCTTGCTGCTGGTGCTCGCCGCAACCTGCGCCGGGGTGGCTCTGGCTCAAGTGAAGCGTCGGGACAAGCCGATCGTGCCGCTCGCCAGCCGGATGCGGGTTGCGATCGCCACCCCGCGGATTCCTCGCGGAACGGTCAAGCAGGCAGTGAAGGAGGTCGCAACGACGATCCCCCTCGTGCCGCTTGCGCCCGGTGAACGCGGTCGCGACAGCAAAGCCTGGCCGAACCGCGCCAACCGTCCCGTGCAACTTGGCCTGATGCTCGCGGCCGTCGGCCTGGTCGGGTTGACGGCTGCACGCCGGCGGCGTCACAGGCACGGATTGGAAGCGTGAATGCTGATGCGGCGCTCCGAGCAAATGGACAGTTGGCTGCTGGTGGCGGCTACGGCAGTGTTCGTGCTCACCGCGGAGCGCTACTTCCAGGACTCCGGCCTGGCCAAGTCGGGGCCTCCGCAAGACCATCGCAAGGCCGAGGCGAATTCACCGGAAACGCATCCGGCGAGCGCGGCCGTGGAGCCCCGCCGCGGCCGTCATGCCAAGAGCCCGTTCACGATCCCCTGGGCGGGCTGGAAGGACATCTTCTGGCGGACCTATCAGCGCATCGATGAGGATCGCCTGCTGGCGACCGCAGGCGGCGTCGTCTTTTTCGGCCTGCTCGCGATCTTTCCCGCTGTCACGGCACTTGTCTCCTCTTATGGCCTGTTCGCCGATCCCTCGACCATCAGCGCCAATCTCCAGACGCTTGCCACCATGCTGCCCGAGGGCTCGTTCCAGATCGTCGAGGACCAGGTCGCGCGCGTGGTGTCGCATGGCAACACGACGCTCGGGGCCACCTTCCTGCTCGGGCTTCTGCTTGCGATCTGGAGCGCCAATGCCGGCGTCAAGGCGATCTTCGACGCTCTCAACGTCGCCTATGAGGAGCGCGAGAAGCGTACTTTCATCAAGCTCAATATGGTGTCGCTGGCCTTCACTGTCGGCGGCATCGTAGCGCTGCTGCTGATGGTGGGCGCCGTCGTCGCCTTCCCGCTCGCGCTCAATCATCTCGGCATGGCGCCCGGAAGCAAGCTGATCGTGGCGCTGGCACGATGGCCGCTCCTGTTCCTCATCCTGCTCGTGGCGCTCGCCATCCTCTATCGCTTCGCGCCCAGCCGCGATGCGCCGCGCTGGCAATGGCTGAGCCTCGGCGCTGTGACGGCCTCCATCCTCTGGATCGCCGGCTCGGCGCTGCTGTCCTGGTATCTGTCAGAATTCGCCAATTACAACGCGACCTACGGCTCGCTCGGGGCAGCGATCGGCCTCATGATGTGGATGTGGATGTCGGCGATCGTCATCATGTTCGGAGCCGAGCTGAACTCGGAGATCGAACGGCAGACCCTGCGCGATACGACCACCGGGCGGCCGAAGCCGCTCGGCAGCCGCGAAGCCGTCTCGGCCGACACGGTCGGCGCGGCCGCGCCGTCCTGACGCTGCAATTCGGTCCGCCCCTGATCGTGAGCGCCGGTTGCAAAGCTTGCGCGCCAACCTCGGCCCGCGCGCCGGACGCCGCTATCCCCTCGAATCAACAATGATGTTAAGCTCACATGGCTCGGGGGAGCATGAGACGTGACGCGTCGGACGGCGGCCCGTGTTTTCCCGGTGAGACAGTCAGCTCTAGAGGCGTAACGCGCGGCATGATTCGCATTTCGACGATCTTCATCGCCATCTGCATGGTTCTGGTCGCGGCCTCGCTCGGGCTTGTGCTCTATTCGGTCGCCGGCATCAGCGGAACCGAATCCGCGATCGTGGCGCTGACCTTCCTGATCCTCTACAACGCGGTATCGATGCGGCTGCGCGACCGCAGCGACGTCGGCGGCCAGATCGCCGACCTTTCGCGCGGCACCGCCGACCTCGCGCGCCAGGTGGCCGAGTTCGGCCGCCGGTTAGCTGCAATCGAGGGACGCATCGCCTCGTCCAATTCGACCAACGCCGAGCGCATCCAGTCGGTGGTCGGCGAGATCAACGAACTCGGCGGACTGGTCAGGCAGCTCGCCACCACCGTCTCGGCCCATGAAGACCTGCTGGCTGGCGGCGCTCCGGTATCAGCCGCAAGCCCGGTCGAGAAACAGGAGCCCGCGCCGCTCGACCTGAGCGCGACGATCGAAGAGCGGCCGGCTGACCCGTCACCGCTGGCCGTTGCGCCTCCACCCCCGGCAGCGCAGCCGCGGCCTGCACAGACGGTCCCGGCCCAGCTCGCCAACGGCCGCAACCAGACCCAATTGTTGGCGACGCTGCGCAACGCGATCGAGGAAAACCGCATCGATATCTTCCTCCAGCCGATGGTGACGCTGCCGCAGCGCAAGGTGCGGTTCTACGAGGCCGTGACGCGCCTGCGCGATGAGCGCGATCAGCTGATCGCCGCTGAGGAGTTCATCAGCATCGCCGAGGCCTCCGGGCTGATCGGGCGCATCGACAACATGGTGATGCTGCGCTGTGTGCAGGTGCTGCGGCGCCTGATGGTGCGCAACAAGGATGTCGGCGTGTTCTGCAACGTCGCGGCCTCCACGCTCGGCAATTCCACCACCTTCGCGCAATGTCTCGACTTCCTTGAAGCCAACCGGGCGCTTGCGCCCTCGCTGGTGCTGGAGTTCAAGCAGTCGACCTTCCGTAACCTCGGTCCGGCCGAGACCGAGAATCTCGCCGCGCTCGCCCAGCGCGGCTTCCGCTTCTCGATCGACCATGTCACGGATTTGCGCATCGAGCCGCGCGAGCTCGCCGACCGCGGCGTGCGCTTCATCAAGGTGCCGGCCACGCTGCTGCTCGATCCGAAGCAGGCCTCGGCCTCGGACATCCACCCGTCCGACCTCTCCGACCTGCTCGGCCGCTTCGGCATCGACCTGATCGCCGAACGGATCGAGGGCGAGCGCGCGGTGGTCGACCTGCTCGATTATGACGTGCGGTTCGGCCAGGGCTTTTTGTTCGCACCGCCCCGGCCATTGCGGCCGGAAGGGTCATCTGCTACCGGCGGGGCCTCGCCGACCCCGGCGCAGGACATCCAGGGATCCAATGGCTCCGGTACACCCAGCTCAGGCGGGACATCTTCCGCGCCTCCGCCACAGCGTATCATCGGCAACGCGGCGCTCGCGCGCCGCATCTGATCGGCCGCACGCATCATGACGACGCTGCATTTTGTCGAAAGCCTGCGCGAGCTCGTGGGTGGCGTCGACGTCGTACTCAGCGACATCTGGGGCGTGGTCCATAACGGTCTCGAATCCTTCCCCGAAGCCTGCGAGGCGCTGCATACCTATCGCAGCCGCGGCGGTACGGTGATCCTGATTACCAACGCACCGCGCCCGGCCGACTCCGTGCAACGGCAATTGCGCAAGCTCGGCGTCGCGGACGAGACCTATGACGCGATCGTCTCGTCAGGCGACCTGACGCGGCTCTATGTCGCCGAGCATCCCGGCCGCAAGATGTTCTGGCTCGGCCCCGAGCGCGACAACTCGATTTATCGGGGCCTCGATGCGACGACCGCGCCGCTGGAGCAAGCCGATTACATCGTCTGCACCGGTCTCTATGACGACGAGACCGAGACGGCGGAAGACTATCGCGCAATGATGCTGAAGGCGCGCGAGCGCAAGCTGACGCTGGTGTGTGCCAACCCTGACATCGTGGTCGAACGCGGCGACCGGCTGATCTACTGCGCCGGCGCCATCGCCGAGCTCTATCGTGAGCTCGGAGGCGAGGTGATCTTCTACGGCAAGCCGCACCGGCCGATCTATGAGCGCGCGATGGCGCTCGCCTGTGAACGCCAGGGCCACCCGATCGACCGGCGGAAGGTGCTGGCGATCGGTGATTCCGTCCGCACCGATCTCACCGGCGCGCGCGAGTTCGGCATCGACTGCCTGTTCGTCACCCGCGGCATTCATGCCGAAGAGTTCGAGGGCCTCGACCAGCTCGACCCGGCGTCCGTGATGGAATTGTTCGGCCATCCGCCGAAGGCGCTGATGCGCGAATTGAAGTGGTAGAAATATCGTGCCCGGGACGCCATAAGCGCGTTTACGCGCGTGTTCGACGCGCTATGGCGAAGCGCGCAGAGCGACGGCCCAGACGCCGCAAGTGAAGTCGTGGATAGACTGGGTCCCGGCTCAGCGTCGCGTCACTGATGTGCCGCGCCTTGTCCGGGGACGCCAAAGTGCCTTACGCGCTTGCCATGTCCGGGAAGACCGCCTCGATCTTGGTCTTCAGCGTCGCCGCGTTGAACGGCTTGACGATGTAGTTGTTCACGCCGGCCTTCTTGGCTGCGATCACGTTCTCGGTCTTGGACTCGGCCGTGATCATGATGAAGGGCGTGGTGGCAAGGTTCGGATCCGCGCGCACTTCGCGCAGGAGGTCGTAACCCGTCATCGGCTCCATGTTCCAGTCGGAGATCACGAGCCCGTACTTCTTACCGCGCATCTTGTTCAGCGCTGCCGAACCGTCGCTGGCATCATCGATATTCTCGAAGCCAAGCTGCTTCAGCAGATTCCTGATGATACGGATCATGGTGCTGTAGTCATCCACCACCAGAACCGGCATCGACAAATCAACCGCCATCTCGACTCCCCCAACACAAACGCAGGAATATTACGACCGGACCTGCCAAGCGAAGCCCGGCAGTTCCACGCCTCAAGGAGTAGCATCAAGGCGTTAAACAGCCCGTTAACTGCGGACGCCGCCAACGGACTGAAATCGTGTTCGATGTCCGGCTCCGCCCGCTTGACTTGGTCAGGTCGGTCGAGCCACGGTCCGGCCCGGTCCTGCCCCGGTTCGAGAATTCCCCTGATGGCCTCGCCTTTTACCGTCATCCGCGACACAACGCCGGATTCCGCGATTCCGCGGGGTGCAGTGGTCGCCATGGGCAATTTCGACGGCGTTCATCTCGGCCATCGAGCCGTGATCACGGCCGCCCTGGAAATGGGCCGGGCGCATGGCCGCCCTGCGCTGGCATTGACCTTCGAGCCGCATCCGCGGCGGTTTTTCAGCCCCAACACCCCACAATTCCGCCTGACGGACGAGCGGGCCAAGCTGCGGCTTTTGGCCGGCACCGGCCTTGCCGGTGCCGTGGTCATGACCTTCGACAAGGCGCGCGCCGGAACCAGCGCGCAAGATTTCATACACCATGACCTGATCGGCCGGCTCGGCGTCAGCGGAATTGCCGTCGGCTACGACTTCCATTTCGGCAAGGGTCGCGTCGGCTCGCCGAGCCTGCTGGTCAACGAGGCGCCCCGGCTCGGCATCGAGGTCGACGTGCAACCCCATATCGATATCGACGAGCGGCCGGTCTCCTCCAGCGCGATCCGGATCGCGCTCGCCGAGGGGCAACTCGATGAAGCCACCACCATGCTGGGTGCTCCCTGGTTCATCACCGGCGAGGTGATCCACGGCGAGAAGCGCGGCCGCGACCTTGGCTATCCCACCGCCAACATCCGCCTGGACGCCAATTGCGGACTCAAGCACGGCATCTATGCCGTGCGGGTCGGCCGCGGCGCCGAGCGCCTCGACGGCGTGGCGAGTTTCGGCTGCCGCCCGACCTTCGACAATGGCGCGCCGCTGCTCGAAATCTTCCTGTTCGACTTCAAGGGCGATCTTTACGGGCAGGTGCTCGACTGCGCTTTCGTCGGCTTCATCCGCGAAGAGCTGAAATTCGACAGCCTGGAGGCCCTGATCCGCCAGATGGACGACGATTCCGCCCGCGCCCGCGCCATGTTGGCCGCCGCCCCGGATGCGTTTCCGAAGCTTGGCGTGATCGATTGAGCCTGAAACCGGGCCACCCCAACCTTTGCGCTTCCCCCGTCCGGCTGCTATGGAGAGCCCATGTTTGCGCGGCGCATCATAGGGATTAGCGGCCCGGCTTCCGCCTGAGCCTTCGGCTCGGCGCAAGACCGGGATGTGTCGTCTCACCCCGCGATTCCCTATCGCCATCCGTTTCCCGCGCCCTTCCGAGCCAGTCAGCCTCATGTCCGAAAAGCCGCAAAAGTCGCAAAAGTCTGAAATCAAAGACTATTCGAAAACCCTGTTCCTGCCGCAGACCGAATTCCCGATGCGCGCCGGCCTGCCGCAGCGGGAGCCGGAGATCCTCAAGCGCTGGTATGAGATCGGCCTCTACGAGAAGCTGCGCGAGAGTGCGAAGGGCCGCGCAAAATTCGTGCTGCATGACGGCCCGCCCTACGCCAACGGCAACATCCATATCGGCACGGCGCTGAACAAGATCCTGAAGGATCTCGTCACCAAGAGCCAGCAGATGCTCGGCTTCGATTCCAACTACGTGCCGGGCTGGGACTGCCACGGCCTGCCGATCGAGTGGAAGGTCGAGGAAGAGCACTATCGCAAGAAGGGCAAGCAGAAGCCCGACTTCCGCGATAGTGCCGCAATGATCGACTTCCGCAAGGAATGTCGCGCCTATGCCACGCATTGGCTCGGCGTGCAGCGCGAGGAATTCAAGCGCTTGGGGGTGATCGGCGACTGGGACCATCCCTACGCCACGATGAGCTATCCCGCCGAAGCCCAGATCGCGCGCGAGCTGATGAAGTTTGCCGCCAACGGCACGCTCTATCGCGGCTCCAAGCCGGTGATGTGGAGCGTGGTCGAGAAGACCGCGCTGGCCGAAGCCGAAGTGGAGTACGAGGACTACACATCGGACACGGTGTGGGTGAAGTTTCCGGTGACCTCGCCCGCGCACGGTGCGCTCGCCTCCGCAAGCATCGTGATCTGGACCACGACGCCATGGACGCTGCCGGGTAACCGCGCCATCTCGTTCTCGCCGAAGATCGGCTATGGCCTCTACAAGGTGACGGACGCGCCCGCCGACAATTGGGCCAAGCCCGGCGATCTCCTCATCCTCGCCGATGCGCTCGCTGCAGAAGTCTTTAAGCAGGCGCGCGTGACGGCCTATGAGAAGGTCCGCGACGTCCCCGGCGACACCATGGATGCGATCGAGTGTACCCATCCGCTGAAGGGCCTCGCCGGCGGCTACGACTTCATCGTGCCGCTCTTGCCCGGCGACCACGTCACGGATGACACCGGCACCGGGTTCGTGCACACGGCACCCGGCCATGGCCGCGAGGACTTCGACGCATGGACGGCGCAGGCGCGCGATCTCGATGCGCGCGGCATCAACACCGCGATCCCCTATACCGTCGATGAGAACGGCGCCTACACCGATCATGCGCCGGGCTTTGCCGGCAAGCGCGTCATCAACGACAAGGGCGAGAAGGGCGACGCCAACGAGGCCGTGATCAAGGCGCTCGTCGAAAGAGGCATGCTGCTCGCGCGCGGTCGGCTGAAGCATCAATACCCGCACTCCTGGCGCTCCAAGAAGCCGGTGATCTTCCGCAACACGCCGCAATGGTTCATCGCGATGGACAAGGATGTTGCCGCTGACGGCAACACCAAGTCCGGCGACACGCTGCGCGCCCGCGCGCTGCACGCGATCTCGGTGACGCAATGGGTGCCGCCGTCCGGCGAGAATCGCATCAACGGCATGATCGAGGCCCGCCCGGATTGGGTGATCTCGCGCCAACGCGCCTGGGGCGTGCCGATCGCCGTGTTCGTGCGCGAGAAGGGCGACGGCTCGGCCGAGATCCTCCAGGACGAGGCCGTCAATGCGCGCATTGGGCAAGCATTCGAGAACGAAGGCGCGGACGCCTGGTATGCGAAGGGAGCGCGCGAGCGCTTCCTCGGGCCCCGCGCCAACGAAGACTGGCAGAAGGTCGACGACATTCTCGACGTCTGGTTCGATTCAGGCTCGACGCACGCCTTTGTGCTCGAAGACCCCGTACATTTCCCTGGCCTTGCCGGCATCAGGCGCAAGGTCGACGGCGGCACCGACACGGTGATGTATCTCGAAGGCTCGGACCAGCATCGTGGCTGGTTCCACTCATCGCTGCTGGAGAGCTGCGGCACGCGCGGTCGCGCGCCCTATGACATCGTGCTGACCCACGGCTTCACCCAGGCCGAGGACGGCCGCAAGATGTCGAAGTCGCTCGGCAACACCATTGAGCCGCAGGCCGTCATCAAGGAATCCGGCGCCGACATCCTGAGACTCTGGGTTGCGTCCTGCGACTACACCGACGACCAGCGCATCGGCCCCGAGATCCTGAAGAACACCGTCGAGACCTATCGCAAGCTCCGTAACACCGTGCGCTGGATGCTGGGTACGCTGCATCACTACAAGCCGGCCGACGCAATCGAGCCCGCCGAGATGCCGGAACTGGAGCGCTTGATGCTGCACGAGCTCGCGGTGCGCGCCGCCGCGATCGGCAAGGCCTATCGGGAGTTCGACTACAAGACGGTGGTCGCTATCCTGTCCGCCTTCCTCAACAGCGAGCTGTCAGCGTTCTATTTCGACATCCGCAAGGACACGCTCTATTGCGACCCGCCGTCCTCGCTGACGCGCAAAGCGGCGCTGACGACCATCGACCTGTTGTGCGCCTCGATCCTGAAATGGCTGGCGCCGATCCTGAGCTTCACCGCGGAGGAAGCCTGGCGCATGTACCGGCCGAACGCTGAGCCCTCGGTGCATCTGACGCTGTTTCCTGATGGCCTCGAGAATCTCCGCGACGACAAGCTCGCCGCCAACTGGGAGACGATCCGCAACGTGCGCCGCGTCGTCACCGGCGCACTCGAGCTCGAACGCGCCGCCAAGAACATCGGCTCCTCGCTCGAGGCCTCGCCGGTGATCTATGTCGCCGACCGGGCCATGCTGGCGACGTTGTTCGACGTCGATCTCGCCGAAGTCTGCATCACCTCGAACTACGAGGTGCGCGAGGGCGAGGCGCCGGCTTCCGCGTTCCGTCTCGATGCCGTGCCGGGCGTCGCAGTCGTCGTCGAGAAGGCGGTCGGCACCAAGTGCGCCCGCTCCTGGAAGATCTCAACGGCAGTGGGCGAAGACGCTGAATACCCCGACGTCACCCCGCGCGACGCCAAGGCGCTGCGCGAATGGAAGGCGCTGGGGGTGGCGGTCTGACCGGCCAGCCATGACCCCGCTGCGCGCCGGCATCCTCACGGCCATGGTCACGCTGGTGGCCGACCAGGCCTCTAAACTTTGGCTGTTGAACGTGTTCGATCTCGCCCATCGCGGCGCGGTCCGGGTAACGCCGTTCTTCGATTTGGTGCTGGCCTGGAACATCGGCATCAGCTTCGGCTGGCTCCAGAACGACAGCCAGGCGGCGCAGCTCGCGCTGATGGCCGTGAAAGGTATCGCGGTGGTCGCGCTGGCGATCTGGATGGCCCGCTCCCACACCCTCCTTGCCACGATCGCGCTCGGCCTGATCATCGGCGGCGCCATCGGCAATGGCATTGACCGCCTGGCCTATGGCGCGGTGGTGGATTTCGCCCTGTTTCACATCGAGATTGGCGGAAATATCTATGATTGGTACGTGTTTAACCTCGCCGACGTGGCCATCGTTGCTGGGGTGGCGGCGCTATTGTATGATTCCTTCTTGGGGGTACCCGCCGCAAAAGCGCCCTGATCCCGGCCGATACGACCGGCGGGTGGAACCCGCTTTTGCGAGGGTCAAGCCGCGTGCGAGCGGCAATCTGCCACAATATGGAACAGGTATGGTGATGCGCAGCTCGAAGACCAGCGGTTCGATGGTTCGAGACCCCCAACGAGGGTTCTGGCGGGCATTGAAATTGTCCGCAGTCGCGCTCGGCATCGGTCTCGTCATGTCGTCCGGCGCCGCCCGCGCCGGTGACGACGACGAGGACGACGACATGACTTTCGAAGAGAAGCTCATCGACAATCTGATGTCCGGCATCGGCGCCAAGAGCATGGAGAAGCCCGGCATCGAGTACCGCGAGCGTTCGCCGCTGGTCGTGCCGCCCAAGCTCGACCTGCCGCCGCCCGCCGCAACCCAGGCCAAGAATGCGCCGAACTGGCCGAAGGACCCTGACGAGAAACGCCGCAAGGAAGCCATTGCCGCGCGGAAGAAGGCCAACAAGGCGCAGGAGAGCTGGCAAGCCGCTCAGCCGCTGTCGCCCGCCGAGATGAAGGCCGGCCAGGTCGCCGCGGCCCCCCGCACCAGCAACGATCCGATTCAGCCGGGCACGAACGGCAACCCGTCGCTGATGCCGGCCGAGCTCGGCTATTCCGGCGGTCTCTGGGGCATGTTCAAGGGCAACAGCTCGGAAGAGAAGGCATTCACCAGCGAGCCGCCGCGCCAATCGCTCGTCGAGCCTCCGCCGGGTTATCAGACGCCGTCGCCGAACTACGCCTATGGCTCCGGACCGGACAAGTCGCGGCGGACCTATTTCGACATCATGTCGGGCAAGGACAAGGAACAATAGCGTTCCCGTCGCGCCGCGACGTCCTGCCAGAACCGAACCCTGCGCCGGCGACTCGTGCACGCCGGACGCGGTTCCCGAATTGCCGATCAGTAGCTTGCCTACGCGTTGAGTTCTCTGCTTCGTGACGCGAAGCCTCAGCCGCACGGTGTACCATGCCGTGCCTCCGAGCCGGAGATCCGGACCTCGGCCTGTCATAAGGATCATGATGTCCTCTTACCGATCGGCTGCCTGCCTCCTTGCCGCGCTGCTTTCGACGAGTGTCCTGACGGCCGGCGCGTCCCTCGCCCAGACCACGGTAACATCGGCCCCGCCTGCCAGCTTCACGCTCAGCAACGGCATGCAGGTCGTGGTGATCCCGGATCACCGCACGCCTGTGGTCACGGAGATGATCTGGTACAAGGTCGGCTCGGCCGACGAGACGCCGGGCAAATCCGGCCTCGCACACTTCCTCGAGCACCTGATGTTCAAGGGTACCTCGAAGCATCCCGTCGGCGAATTCTCCCAGACCGTGCTCCGCGTCGGCGGCAACGAGAACGCCTCGACCTCGGTCGACTACACCAACTACTACCAGCGCGTTCCGCGCGAGCAGCTGCCGACCATGATGGAGTTCGAGGCCGACCGCATGACCGGCCTCATCCTCAAGGACGAGAACGTGCTGCCCGAGCGCGACGTCGTGCTCGAAGAGTACAACATGCGCGTCGCCAACAATCCGGACGCGCGGCTGAACGAGCAGATCATGGCCGCGCTCTATCTCAATCATCCCTACGGCCGGCCGGTGATCGGCTGGCATCAGGAGATCGAGAAGCTCGATCGCGAGGATGCGCTCGCCTTCTACCGCCGCTTCTACGCGCCGAACAACGCCATCCTGGTGATCGCCGGCGACGTCGACGCCGCCGATGTCCGCCCGCTGGTCGAGCGCAATTTCGGCTCCATCCCGGCCCAGCCCGCCATCCCGGCGCGGCGCGTTCGTCCGCAGGAGCCGGAGCCGGCCGCCCCGCGCACCGTCACGCTGGCCGACCCGCGCGTCGAGCAGCCGAACATGCGGCGCTATTACCTGGTGCCCTCGGCGACGACCGCTGCGGCCGGCGAGAGCGCGGCCCTCGACGTGCTCGCGCAGCTGATGGGCAGCGGCAGCAATTCCTATCTCTACCGCGCCCTCGTCGTCGACAAGCCGCTCGCGGTCTCCGCCAACGCCAGCTATTCGAGCATCTCGCTCGACCCGACCCAGTTCGCGATCTCGGCCGCGCCGAAGCCCGGTGTCAGCTTCGCCGAGGTCGAGCAGGCGGTCGATGGCGTCATCGCCAATGTCGCGCAGAACCCGATCCGCGCCGAGGACCTGGAGCGGGTCAAGACCCAGCTTATCGCGGAAGCGATCTACGCCCAGGACAACCAGGCGGTGCTGGCGCGCTGGTATGGCGGCGCGCTGACCACGGGTCTGTCGATCGAGGATATCAGGAGCTGGCCCGACCGCATCCGCGCGGTCACGGCCGAGCAGGTTCGCGCCGTTGCGCAGAAATGGCTCGAGAAGAAGCGCTCGGTGACGGGCTATCTGATCAAGGACACCGCCACCGCCAAGCGCGAGGAGAAGCGTTCGTGACCTATTCCCTCCTTCGCGCAAGGCGCTTCCTGCGAACAAGACATTTCGCGCTGTCCTTCGTTACCGGCGCGGCCCTCGCACTGGCTGCGGTGTCGCCGTCGTATGCAGCCGCAAAGATCCAGCACCTGATCTCTCCGGGCGGCATCGAAGCCTGGTTCGTGCAGGACGCAACCGTGCCGCTGATCGCCATGGAATATTCCTTCGCCGGCGGCTCGGCCCAGGACCCCCCAGACAAGTCGGGCGTCGCCAACATGGTTGGCGACCTCCTGGACGAAGGCTCCGGCGATCTCGACTCCAAGACGTTCCATGAACGGCTCGACCGCCGCGCCATCGAGCTCTCGTTCAACGCCACCCGCGATACCCTCCGTGGCAGCCTGCGCATGCTGCGCGACAACAAGGATGAGGCTTTCGACCTGCTCAGGATGGCACTGACCTCGCCGCATTTCGATGCGGCCGACGTCGAGCGCATCCGCTCGCAGGTCGTCTCGGGGCTGCGCCGCGAGACCACCAATCCGACGTCGCTGGCGAGCCGCAAGTTCCTGGAGGTCGCCTTCGGCGGCCATCCCTACGGCCGGCAGAGCAACGGCAACCTCGACAGCGTGCCGACCATCACGGTCGCCGACATGAAGGATTATGTCGGCCGCGTGCTCGCCAAGGATGGGTTGAAGATCGCGGTCGTCGGCGACATCGATCCGGCCACGCTCGGCAAGCTGCTCGACCACACCTTTGGCGCCCTCCCCGTCAAGGCCAACCTCACGCCGGTCGCGGACGTCGAGGCCGCAAAGCCGCCGCAGCGCGCCTTCGTGACCCTCGACGTGCCGCAGACCGTGATCACCTTCGGCGGCCCCGGGCTGAAGCGCAGCGATCCCAACTTCATGGCAGCCTATGTCGTCAACCACATCCTCGGCGGTGGTGGATTGTCCTCCCGGCTCTATCGCGAGGTCCGCGAGAAGCGCGGGCTGGCCTATTCCGTGTACGAATCGCTGCTCTGGATGGAGCATTCGGCGCTCTTCATCGGTAATACCGGCACGCGCGCCGACCGCGCCGGCGACACCATCGACGCCCTCGAGAAGGAAGTCCGGCGCATCGCCGAGGAGGGCCCGACACAGAAGGAGCTCGACGAAGCCAAGTCCTACCTCAAGGGCTCGCAGATGCTGGCACTCGACACGTCCTCCAAGCTGGCGCAGGCGCTGTTGCAGTATCAGCAGGACAAGTTGCCGATCGACTATATCGAGAAGCGCAACGCCATCGTCGATGCCGTGACGCTGGACGACGCCAAGGCGGCCGCCAAGCGCTTGTGGGGCCAGGGCCTTCTGACCGTCGTCGTCGGCCGCGCGCCGCAGGCCGCCGCACAACCGGCGGCCGTACCTGCGACGAAGTCAAACTGACGGTCCGGTAAAAAGTCTCCTGAAATGGCCGGGCTCGTCCCGGCCATTTGCGTTCCAGATGCACCATTGCCGAACCTGGACGTCCGCGATATGTCCGGACATCACGAATGGTGCCATCATGCTGCGGATATCCCGCGATCTCGTCATCGACGAGGACGACATCGAGATCGGCTTTGTCCGCGCCTCCGGGCCCGGCGGGCAGAACGTCAACAAGGTCGCGACCTCGGCACAACTGCGCTTCGACACGCGCAAACTGACCCTGCCGGAGGATGCCGCCATCCGGCTTGCCCGCATCGCCGGACAGCGCATGACCAAGGACGGCGTGATCGTGATCCACGCCCAGCGCTTCCGCACCCAAGAGCGCAACCGGCAGGATGCCATCGACCGGCTCACCGAGATGCTGCGCGAGGCGATGGTCCGCCCGATCCCGCGGCGGGCGACACGGCCGACCTTCGCGTCCAAGCAGCGCCGGCTCGAGGGCAAGAAGCGCCGCAGCGACGTTAAGGCGAAGCGCGGGCGCGGATTCGACGATTGACTGATTGTCGAAAAACCTCCGGCCGCCAAGCGACCGGAGGTTTGCCGTTTCGCAGACCAAATCGCGATGAGATCAGGATGAATCGTCATCGCGCTTTAGGTCATTGTTTGAGCATGATCTTTGCGGAAACCCGCTGCACACTTTTGCTGATCATGCGCTAGCGTCAGTAGCGCTTGCCGGTCGCGGCACCGCCCGAAACGGAATCGTCGGCCGTGCCCTTGTGCGTCGCGCTGCCCGTGGTTCCGGCGGCGCCCTTGGTGCCTTTGGTCGACTTCATGCCGACCTTCTCGCCCGCGGCTCCCTGCTGTGCGCCGAGGTCCTCATCCTCGTTTCCTGACGCGCCGCCCTGCATGGGTTTGCTTTGCACGGTGCCGCCCGGCCTGGCGCCAGATGACGTACCTTGCGCAAGAACGGGCGTCGCAATCAGGGCCGAGAGAGCGCATGCGATCACAGAGGTCTTCACCAATTTCATCCATTTCTCCTGGATTTTTCGCGACGACGGTTCGGCTGCTTCCTGCGCCGCTCGCCTGCACCGAACCGGTTCATCGCGAAGAGAGTTCGAACGGCGCGGTCGTGATGCAAGCCGCGTGGTGTGTTGATCGTTTAGGGATTTCGCGGCGGTTTCGCGGAATTGTGCTCCTCATATACGGCGGCTCGTGCACGCACGCCGCATTCATCGGGCCTGCCAGAAGCGCTGGATTTCCCACATCTGGTATGTGGGAAGCGCGACCTTCCCCATGCATTTGTTGCGAGGCGGCGCTAGACTGGGACATTCGCCGAGTGAACCCATGCCCGTCCGCCAACTTCCCGAACAGATCGTTAACCGCATCGCCGCCGGCGAGGTGGTCGAGCGCCCGGCGAGCGTGGTCAAGGAGCTCGTCGAGAACGCGATCGATGCCGGCGCCAGCCGCATCGACGTTTTCACTGACGGCGGTGGGCGGCGGCGGATCGGCATCACCGATGACGGCGGCGGCATGACCGCAAAGGATCTCGCACTCGCAGTCGAGCGCCACGCCACCTCCAAGCTCGACGACGAAGATCTGCTGCAGATCCGCACGCTGGGGTTCCGCGGCGAGGCGCTGCCCTCGATCGGGTCCGTCGCGCGTCTTTCCATCACCACCCGGCACGCCAGCGAGCCGCACGCCTGGGCGCTCACGGTCGAGGGCGGCGAGAAGTCCGAGATCATGCCGGCGGCGCTCGCGCATGGCACGCGGGTCGAGGTCGACGATCTCTTTTATGCGACGCCGGCACGGCTGAAATTCCTGAAGACCGACCGCACCGAGGGCGAGGCGATTCGCGAGGTGGTGCGGCGGCTGGCGATGGCCCGGCCCGATATCGCCTTCACGCTCGCGGGCGAGGAGCGCGCGCCGGTGACCTGGGCAGCGGCGCTGCCCGGCGCGGCGGGACGATTGACGCGGCTCGGCGATATTCTGGGCGCGGAGTTTCGCAGCCACGCCATCGAGGTTCATGCCGAGCGCGAGGACGTTGTCGTTGCCGGCTATGCCGCGGCGCCCGCACTGACGAAAGCCAACGCGCTCGGGCAATATCTCTTCGTCAACGGCCGTCCGGTTCGCGACAAGCTGATCCTCGGCGCGGTGCGCGCGGCCTATTCCGACTACCTGCCCCGCGACCGCCATCCCGTGGTGGCGCTGTTCGTCACGCTCGATCCGCGAGAGGTCGACGCCAACGTGCATCCGGCCAAGACCGAGGTGCGCTTCCGTAACGCCGGGCTGGTGCGCGCACTGATCGTGCATGGGTTGAAGGAAGGGCTTGCGCGGGAGGGCCGGCGCACCGCCGCCAATGGCGGCGAGAGCGCGCTCTCTTCGTTCCGGCTCGCTTTCACGCCGCGCCCGGCAAGCTGGGATTGGCGAGCCTCGCCATCCGCTCCAGCCGCGCCGATCGCGTCCTTCGAAGGTTCAGCGGCTCCGGCCTTCGCCGAGCGCGCGCAAGCCGCATTCGATGTCGGTGCACCCAGTGCGGACGTGCGGATCGAGACGCAGCCCGTCAGCGACTTCGTCGACCGCCCGCTTGGCGCCGCGCGCACCCAGATCCACGAGACCTACATCGTCTCGCAAACCCGCGATGGCCTCATCATCGTCGACCAGCATGCCGCGCACGAGCGCATCGTCTATGAGCGGCTGAAGGCTTCGCTTTCGGCGAATGGCGTGCAGCGGCAGATCCTGTTGATCCCCGAGATCGTCGAAATGGATGAGGCCACGGTGGAGCGCCTGCTCGATCGGAACGAGGAGCTGGCGTCGTTCGGTCTCGCCATCGAATCTTTCGGCCCCGGCGCGGTCGCGGTGCGCGAGACGCCGTCGCTGCTGGGCAAGACCGATGCAGGCGGGCTGCTCCGCGATCTCGCCGAGCACATGGCCGAATGGGACGAAGCATTGCCGCTGGAGCGTCGCCTGATGCATGTCGCCGCCACCATGGCCTGCCACGGCTCGGTCCGCGCCGGCCGCCGGCTGCGGCCGGAGGAGATGAACGCCCTGCTCCGCGAGATGGAGGACACCCCGAACTCCGGTCAGTGCAATCACGGCCGTCCGACTTACGTCGAGCTGAAGCTGAGCGATGTGGAGAAGCTGTTCGGCCGGCGGTGATCCGAGCTCTCGTAGGGTGGGCAAAGACGCAAAGCGCCGTGCCCATCCTCTTTTCTTGATCGCGCTAGAAGCCGTGGGCACGCTTCGCTTTGCCCACCCTACGGCAGCGGGACTACGGCCTCTTCAGAAACACGAACTCCGTGTCGTCATAAACCCGCCGCTCCAATTCTTCGTAACCCTCAGGCGTCACGAAATGCGCGGCCTTCGCCTCCTCCACCACGAGCAGCGCGCCCGGCGTGAGCCAGCCGCCATCGCGCAAGCTCGCCAGCGCCTTCTCGGCAAAACCCTTGCCATAGGGTGGATCGAGGAACACCAGCGAGAAGGGCTCGACGGGATGCGCGGGACCTAGATCGGTCGCATCGCGGCGATAGACTTTTGTGACGCCACCTAGGCCAAGCGCTTCGACGTTATTGCGGAGCACCGCGCGGGCCTCGGCGCCAGTATCGACGAACAGCGTGAACTTCGCGCCGCGCGACGACGCCTCGATGCCGAGCGCGCCGGTGCCGGCGAAGAGATCGAGCACGCGCGCGTCCTCAATCGGATCGTCATAGGCGTGCACGAGGATGTTGAACACGGACTCGCGCAGGCGGTCCGCCGTGGGGCGGATGTCACGCGAGGACGGTGAGGCGAGATTGCGCCCCTTCAAACGACCGCCGACGACGCGCAACTAGTCCTCCTGCG
Source organism: Bradyrhizobium sp. 153 (assembly GCF_023073835.1). Taxonomy (NCBI): domain Bacteria; kingdom Pseudomonadati; phylum Pseudomonadota; class Alphaproteobacteria; order Hyphomicrobiales; family Nitrobacteraceae; genus Bradyrhizobium; species Bradyrhizobium sp. 153. The sequence continues at coordinate 241,582 of NZ_JADPKH010000083.1, forward strand.
GCTTCAAATCGCGCTTGCCGTGATAGCCGCGCTTGGGGCGGCGCGGCGGGCCATAGCCGCTTGCTTCCAACTCGTTGCGCTCGCGCGCCTCCTCGCTGCCAGTACGCTGCACCAGCACGCGGCGGCCCTTGCGGTCGTTGATCACGGCGCGCTTCATCGGCTTCTTCGGTGCGTCGTCGTCGCGCGTAGCGGATTTTGCGGGCACGTCGAACTCGGCGCCCGACTTCTCGATCACGTTGTCGCCGAGCTGGTCGCGCAGCACGCGCGACTTGATCTCCTCGACTTGGCCCTCGGGAATCTCGCCGAGCTGGAATGGGCCGTAGGAGACGCGAATCAGCCGGTTCACCTCGAGCCCGAGATGGGCGCAGACGTTGCGCACCTCGCGGTTCTTGCCCTCGCGGATCGCGAACACCAGCCAGACATTGGCGCCTTGGTCCCGCTCCAACGTCGCTTCGATCGGACCGTATTTGACGCCCTCGATTTCGATACCGTGCTTGAGCTCGTCGAGCTGGGCCTGGGTGACGTCGCCATGGGCGCGGACACGGTAGCGGCGCAGCCAGCCGGTGTCGGGCAGCTCAAGCGTACGCGCGAGGCCACCGTCATTGGTCAGCAGCAACAGGCCCTCGGTATTGAAGTCGAGCCGGCCGACGCTGATCAGGCGCGGCAGACCTTCGGGCAAATTGTCGAACACGGTCGGACGCCCCTCGGGGTCGTCATGCGTCGTCATCAATCCGCGCGGCTTGTGATAGAGGAACAGCCGCGTCCGCTCGCGCGGCGGCAACGGCTTGCCGTCGACCGCGACCACGTCGTTCTGCGTCACGTCGAGCGCGGGCGAGTTGATCACCCGGCCGTTGACGGTGACGCGGCCCTGCGTGACCATCTCCTCGGCGTCGCGGCGCGAAGCGAGGCCCGCGCGCGCCAGCACTTTTGCGATGCGCTCGCCGGCCTTCTTCGGCTTCGGCGCGTCTTCACGGCGCGGCCGCCCCTCGAAGTCGCGATCGCGCTCGCGATAGGCACCGCGGCCGCCAAAGGCGGGGCGCTTCTCGAAGATCCTGCTGTCGTCCTCGTTCGCGCGGCGCGGACGATCACGAGAATGACCTTCACTGCGCGGGTGCTCGTGCCAGTCGGAGCGGCCCTCGGAGCGCTCGCGTGGACGAGCGAATTTCGGGCGGTCACCACCGCGCCCGCCACGTTCGCCATCGCTGTCACGGCGGGGCCGGTCGAACTTTGCGCGATCCTCGCGTGGCCGGTCGAATTTGGGCCGCTCACGAAATGGACGATCGCCGCCCGATGCACGATCGTCACGCGATCGCGAGAACCGCGGGCGATCATCCCCGCGGCCGCCTTCGCGGCGGTCGTCACGCTTCTGCCAGGGCTTCTCTTCGCCGCGATCACGGCCGCTGAAGTTTTTGCCAAAATCCTTGCGCGGGCGATCGCCGCGCGGACGATCGTCGCGCTTCTGCCACGGCTTTGAATCGGCGCGATCTCCGCGGTCGCGCTCGGGTCCGCCTCGCGAAAACTTCCGCTCGCCCTCGAACTTGCGTTCCGGACGGTCGCCGCGCGGAGCGTAAGGACGCTTGTCGCCAAATTTCTTCTCGCCGGTGCGGCCGGCCGGGCGGGAATCGTCGCGATCACGGCCGCGCGGCGGACGGTCGTCACGCCCATAGGACGGGCGATCACCGCGCGGCCCAGACGACCGCTTCTCGCCATCGCGCGAAGGGCGATCGGAAAACGGACGGTCGCCACGCGGCTTGAAGCTGCGCTCGCCGCGGCCCTCTCCGCCGCGGTCGTCGCGCTTGAAGCGCGGACGGTCGCTGAAATCGCGGCGCGGCGCATCGCCCTCCTCGCGGCGGCGAAGCGGGCGGCCCTCACGCCCCTCGCGAGGCGGACGGCTGTCGCGGTCGCCCTTGCTCTCGAAGCTGCGCTTGGCGAATTTCTTGTCCGGTCCCCGGGGCTTGCCGGTACGGCCCGTGGACGGGCCACGATCACGCCGGCCGCGGGAATCATTGTCTTTGTCGCTGTCGCGAGGCATGAATAATCTCACTCAGAGGTAGCCAGAAAGCATTGTGCGCGCTCGTTCCGAGCCGCATGCTCAGGCAAAATCGGTATTCACTCTTGCTGAAGGCGGAGCTAGTAGCAGGTTTCTGGCGATGATACGAGGCATGAAAGCCCCTTCTTTCATGGATTTGGCGCTCAAGACGGCCGAAAATGCCGGAAAATCGGGCGAAGTTCCGATCGGATGCGTCGTGGTCCGCAATTACGAGGTCATCGCCACCGCCGCCAATCGGACGCTGACCGATTATGACCCGACGGCTCATGCCGAGATCATTGCGCTGCGCGAGGCGGCGAAGAAGATCGGCAGCGAGCGCCTCGTCGACTGCGACCTTTACGTGACGCTGGAGCCCTGCACCATGTGTGCGGGCGCGATCTCCTTTGCAAGAGTGAGACGGCTCTATTACGGCGCCACCGACCCGAAGGGCGGCGCGGTCGAGTCCGGCGTGCGGTTCTTTGCTTCCCCGACCTGCCATCATGCGCCGGACGTCTATTCCGGCGTCGGCGAGAGCGAGGCGGCGCGGCTGCTGCGGGAGTTCTTTCGCGAGCGGCGCTAATCCGCGAGGAAGAACTTGCGCAACGCCCTCGCGGTGGCGTCCGGGTTCTCCTCGGTGAGGAAGTGGCCGGAATCCACCGGCATGCCCGCGACATTCGTGGCCCATTGCGTCCAGGTGTCGAGCGGGGTGGCGGCGGCCTGGGCGATGCCGGCATTGCCCCACAGCGCCAGCATGGGAATGGTGATCTTCTTGCCGGCCTCGAAATCAGCCTTGTCGAGGTCGTAGTCGAAATAGGCGCCGGCGCGATAGTCTTCGCACATCGCATGCACCCGGGCGGGATCGCGGAACGGGGCGAGGTAGTGCTCGAGCGCGCGCTCGTCGATCGCCTCCAACGTCTTCGACTTGGTCTGGCTCGCCATCTTGAAGCGCAGGAAGAACTCGCCATTGCTCGCGATCAGGGTCTCGGGCAGCGGATAGGGCTGCGCCAGGAAGGTCCAGTGGTAGATCTTCAGCGCGTAGGCGCGGTTCATTCGCTCCCAGTAATTGTAGGTCGGCAGAATATCGAGCACGGCCAGGCGCGACAGCCGGCCGGGATGGTCGAGCGCGAGGCGGTAGGCGACGCGGCCGCCGCGGTCGTGGCCGGCGAGCGCGAAATGGACATGGCCGAGGCGCTCCATCACCTCGACCATAGCTTTAGCCATGGCGCGCTTGCTGTAGGGGATATGCAGCGCATCGCTGGCGGGCATGTCGGACCAGCCATAGCCCGGCAGGTCGGCAATGATCAGCGTGAACCTGTCGGCCAACTGCGGCGCGACGCGGTGCCACATCACATGGGTCTCGGAGAAGCCATGGAGGAGCAGAAGCGGCGGCCCGCTGCCGCCGACGCGGGCGAAGATGCGGCCGAAGGAGGTATCGATCCATTCGGCAGCAAAGCCCGGATAGAGATCGGCGAGGTCGGACATCTTCTTGCATCCTTATTGGTCAGTCCCGGGGGGCGGCCGACAACGTAAATTGTCGAAAACAACCCCATGCACAGTAGCGGTATTATCGGCGGGGCAGCTAACCCCAACCGCTGATTACACATATCTGGATTGTCGATGTGGCGGCGCGGTGGCACCAAAGCTTCGAGCTGCCGTCCGGAAGACGAGCTATGTCTTGCTATTCTTGGCCTTCTCCGCTTCCACCGCCTGCCAGCCGATGTCGCGGCGGCAGAAGCCTTCCGGCCAGTCGATACGGTCGACGGCCTGATAGGCACGGCCTTGCGCCTCGGTCACGGTCTTGCCGAGCGCGCAGACATTGAGCACGCGGCCGCCATTGGCGAGGATCGCGTCATCTTTCGCCACGGTGCCGGCGTGGAAGATCTCGACGGTGTCGACCTTGGCGGCGTCATCGAGCCCCCGGATGCGCGTGCCCTTCTGGTAGTCGCCCGGATAGCCCTTCGCCGCTATCACAACGGTGATCGCGGATTCCGGATGCCAGCGCAGATCGAAATTCTTCAGCTGCCCGTCACAGGCTGCCAGGAAGGCGGGCACGATGTCGCTCATCATGCGCAGCATCAGCACCTGGCACTCGGGATCGCCGAAGCGGACATTGAACTCGAACAGTTTGGGACCCTGCGTCGTCAGCATGATCCCGGCATAGAGCACGCCGCGAAACGGCGTGCCGCGCTGCTTCATGCCTGATACCGTCGGCAGGATGATCTTTGCCATGATCGCGTCGTGAATCGCAGGCGTGACCAGCGGCGTCGGCGAATAGGCGCCCATGCCGCCGGTGTTGGGGCCGACATCATGGTCGAACACGCGCTTGTGGTCCTGGGCGGAAGCCAGCGGGATCGCGGTCTCGCCGTCGCACAGCGCGAAGAAGCTGATCTCGCGGCCGGCCAGAAATTCCTCGATCACGACTTCAGCGCCGGCCTCGCCGAACGCCCCCTCGAACATCATGGCGATAGCGTCCTCGGCTTCGCGCACGGTCTTGGCGACCACGACGCCCTTGCCGGCGGCCAGCCCATCGGCCTTGACCACGATTGGCGCGCCCTGGCTCTGCACGTAAGCGCGCGCGTCCTCGGCATTGGTGAATCGCTCATAGGCACCGGTCGGGATGCCGAATTCGGTGCAGAGCGCCTTGGTGAACCCCTTGGAGCTCTCGAGCTGGGCGGCCGCCTTGCTAGGCCCGAACGCCTTGATGCCGGCGGCGGTGAGGTCGTCGACGATGCCGGCCGCCAGCGGCGTCTCCGGGCCGACCACCACGAGCTCGACCGCGTTCTTTTTGCAGAACTCGATCACCGCGGCGTGGTCGGCGACATCGAGCGCCACGCACTCCGCCTCCCGCGCAATGCCGGCATTGCCGGGCGCGCACCAGAATTTGGTCACCAGAGGGGAGGCTGCGATCTTCCATGCCAGGGCATGTTCGCGGCCGCCGGAACCGAGCAGGAGAATGTGCATCGATGGCTCAGAAAATGGGGTGGGCTTGCGGCGTCGGTCGCACGAATCGCGGTCGGTCTCAAGGGGGCTGGCCCCCGTACTCCCGCCATTCCAGGCCGCCGCGTCGAGCCGCTCTTACCCTCCCCTGGAGGGCCCCCTCCAGGGAGGGTAAGAGTTCGCGCCAGCTTCGGACGATCAGACCTGCTTCCCCGCGATGATCTCCTGCAACGTCGCGACATGCCGCGCGAAGGCGCCGCGGCCGACGGCGGTTGCGGTGACCGTGGTCTGCGGCTTCTTGCCGACGAAGGCCTTGTCGACGGAAACGTACCCCGCCTTGGCCAAGGTCTCGATATGTGCGCCGAGATTGCCGTCGGTGGCGCCGGTGAGCTTCTTCAGCCGCGCGAATTCCAGGCCGGTCGACTGCGGCAGCGCGTTCAGCGCCGCCATGATCTTCAGCCGCAGCGGCTGGTGGATGATGTCGTCGAGCTCGGCCAATTCTAGCTCCGCCGCATCCAGAGGCCGCCGATGATTAGACCGCCGCCATTGACGAACGCCATCCAGAGCGGAAACGCCTCACCGATGTAGAAGAAGCCGATCAACGTCAGCGCCGAAATGCCGAGACCAATCGCAACGAAGGCGTAACCGAACCAGAGACCCGCCAGCGCGTAGAACAGCATGAAGTAGAGCGGCCAGAACGCACCCAACTGGCGTGGCCCGAAATGGCCGATCACATTGGTACAGAGATAACCGAAGGCGAAGAACAACACGAACACCAGGAGCAGCCTGATGCCGAAGGCCGCACCATGCGGGTGATGTGGTGGATTGAACAAGCGAAGCGCAACCAGACCGCCGACGCCCATGACGTCTACGGCAACCCAGGCATAGACTGCGTAGACCGGCCAGAGCCAGGTCACGACATTCCCTGCAAAGACCAACACGCCCCACCACACGGCAGCGATGCTCGCCAGGTCATAGAGCTGCGATTGCTTCACGCGCCGGACGATGTCGTCGATATCGGCCAGCGCCGCGGACGCCTCCTTGCTGTCGATCATGACTGCCCTGCCCCGCGCGTCGCCACATCTTCGGCGATCGCGGAGACGGCCTTTGGATTGGTGACGATGCCCATGTGGTTGATGCCGTCGATGATCTTGACGTCAACCGATGGCTTCACCGCCTGCACGGCTTCCGCATATTTGTCCGAGATCATCATTTCGTCCTCGGCGCCGCCGAAGATCGTGATCGGGCGTGTCGTTGCCGGTAGATCGATGCGGTAGCCGCGCGTCGCGAAATTGCGCATCAGGCGGTCGGAATAGGTCGAGGTGAGGTATTTCGCCGAACTCGCCGGCACGGCCAAGGCCAGCACCGGAAGCTGCGAACAGCAGTCGATCCCGAGCCTGCGCAGCGCGGTCAGGCCGAGGAAGCGTGGGAGGTCCATGTTGGCCCAGCCGCCGGCCTTCGGCCTGTTGGTCGGCGCGTCATAGCCGAGATAGGGCGCGAGCAGCACGGTGCGGACGAACATGTCCTGCATGATCGGTGTCGCGGCAACGCGCAGCGAGAAGCCGGCGCCGGCGGAATGGCCGATCAGGATCAGCGGCAGATCAGGTGCGTTCCTGCGGACATGAGCGACGAAGTCGACGAGGTCGTCTTCGAGCTGGCCGACATAGCCGATGTCGCCGCGCGTGCCGGAGCCGCCATGGCCGCGGATGTCCAGCGCCCAGGTCTCCACCCCGCGCGCGGCGATCGCATGGGTCAGCGCGTGATTGACGGTGCCGCTGGAGCCGGAGGAGCCATGGATGAAAATCGCGCCGCGGCCCGTCTCCGGGCCTTTCGGCGCATAGTGGCGATAACCGATCCAGGTGCCATCGCGGGCCTGAAAGCGTTCGAGCGGTGGCAACGTGGACCAGTCGATGCCTTTGGCTGAATCCGAGACCGATCGCATCTCGGGCGGCCGCTCCAGCGGCGTTGCGATCATGGCGCCCAGGATCAGCGCCACGCCGCCGACGGCACACAAGGCCCATTTCAGGCCGGTCAAAACGCCGCGCAGCAGCCGGATCGCCATGGCTCATCTCCCGAAACTCATCAAACAATAGATAACTCTATATCACAGAGTACTCTCCCGATCAATATCCGGATTGGCGCCGGGGCGCGAAAATCCTTAACGTCGGGTCTGACCCCAAAATGCCGAATCGTTTGCTAGATGCCGCCTGCGGAACAACTGCTCAACGCGCCCGAATTCACCGTCTCCGAGCTCTCGCTGTCCCTGAAGCGGACGGTCGAGGACGCCTTTGGCCATGTCCGGGTCCGCGGCGAGATCTCCGGCTTTCGCGGGGCGCACTCCTCCGGCCATTGCTATTTCGCGCTCAAGGACGAGAGCGCCAAGATCGAGGCGGTGATCTGGAAGGGCGTGCACAGCCGCATGCGGTTCAAGCCCCAGGAGGGGCTCGAGGTCATCGCCACCGGCAAGCTCACCACCTATCCGGGCTCTTCCAAATACCAGATCGTCATCGAGGCGCTGGAGCCGGCCGGCATCGGCGCGCTGATGGCGCTGATGGAGGAGCGCAAGAAGAAGCTCGCCGCCGAAGGCTTGTTCGACGAGGCCCGCAAGCAGCTGCTGCCCTGGCTGCCGGAGGTGATCGGCGTCGTGACGTCGCCGACCGGCGCGGTCATCCGCGACATCCTGCATCGGCTGGAGGATCGCTTTCCGCGCCGCGTGCTGGTGTGGCCGGTCAAGGTGCAGGGCGAAGGCTCGGCCGAGCAGGTCGCGGCCGCGATCCGCGGCTTCAACGCGCTGCCCGAAGGCGGCAGGATTCCGCGACCCGATGTCCTGATCGTCGCGCGCGGCGGCGGCTCGCTGGAGGATCTCTGGTCGTTCAACGAGGAGATCGTGGTGCGCGCGGCGGCCGACAGCATGATCCCGCTGATCTCGGCGGTCGGGCACGAGACCGACATCACGCTGATCGATTTCGTCGCCGACAAGCGCGCGCCGACGCCGACGGCGGCGGCCGAGATGGCGGTGCCGGTGCGCAGCGACTTGTTCGTCGAGGTCGCCGATCTCGCCCGCCGCACCCGCGCCTGCTGGCAGCGCGGCCATGAAAACCGCCGCAACGAGCTGCGCGCGGCCGCGCGCGCGCTGCCGGCGGCCGGCGACCTGCTCGCGATCCCGCGGCAGCGGCTGGACTCGGCGGGCGCGTCCCTGCCCCGTGGCCTCAAGGCCAACACGCACGCGCATTTCCGCAGGTTTACGGCCGCCAGCGCCAAGCTGACGCTGCGGGTGCTGCACGGCCAGATCGCGCAGGCCGATCACCGCCTCACTGTTTGCGGCGAGCGGCTCGGCCTCTCCGCGCGCTCGCTGCTGCGGCGGCGGCGCGACCACTTTGCCGGGCTCGAGCTTCGCCTGCGCGCCTCAAAGCTCTCCAACGCGCAGGCCCAGCGCAACGCGATTCTCCGCCAGCGCGAGCGCACGCATCGGCTGTCCGAGCGCGCGCAACGCGCGCTCGTCACCCTGCTGCAACGGCTCGATGCGCGTGTCGCGAACAGCGGCAAGCTGCTCTCCGCGCTATCCTACCGCAGCGTGCTCGCGCGCGGCTTTGCATTGGTGCGCGATGAAACCGGCCACCCCCTGCATGCGGCCGACAGCGTCGGACCGAATGCGCGGCTCGAGATCGAATTTGCCGATGGCCGCGTGGCCGCGACTGCGGATGCGGACCGCCCGGCGCCTGCGGCGAAGCGCGCCCCGGCGCAACAGAAGCCGGCCGCACAGGAGACAAAGCCCGCGCCGAAGCGCGTGGCCAAACCGGTGGATCAGGGTAGCCTATTTTAGGCGCGGGTCTCGGTGTCATTCCCCGCGGATGCGGGGAAGCCAGTACGCCGCGGCTTGTCGGTGAATCACAGACGTCTCGGCGTACTGGGGCGCCCAAGCCGGGCGATGACAGAGAGTGTGTAGGAACCAGCGTAGCCACAAGCTCGTCATTGCGAGGAGCGAAGCGACGAAGCAATCCAGAATCCCTCCGTGGAGAGACTCTGGATTGCTTCGCTGCGCTCGCAATGACGGAGCATGTGGAGGTATTACGGCTCTACCTACACGACAACCCCGCGTCGATCGTGGTCCAGAAGCCGCAATGTTCCGGCACGAGCTGTGGCGCGCCGGCGTGGGCTTCAAACAGGAAGATCGCGACGGTGAAGACGATCAGGGCGGAGGCGAACAGGACGATACGGCTACGCATATGACACGCGTTTAGTCGACATCGTGGTCGAATGATGGCATGGCCATGTGCTGAAAAACGGCGCCGCGCGCGATCCGTAGATGCCGGTCGGCCATCATGGTCCGTACAGGGCGGTGGTCGATGCGACGCTGTCCGCCTGATGTTGTTCCTCGGGCGGCCCCGCTTCCAGATTTGTGGTCCGCATGAGCGCCGCGATCTGCGGGACCGACCTCCCCGAATGTCGCTTCGCTCGTTCGGGCTACGGCGCCGCGATCACCGCGCCAGCCATTCCGCGACGTCCTTCTGCGATTCCGCGCGGGCCTGCATATCGGTGCCGAGATGACCATGCTCGGGCGCGGCTACGTCGGTGCCGCCGGCGGCTGCGTGCAGTGGCGTGTTGGCGCGGTCGAAATCGTGATAAGCGCCGGGATAGACCACGATGCGCGCAAGCGCGCTGCGGCCGCGCGCGCCATCCACCATCTGGCGGCAGGCCGGCGGCGACGAGACGTCGTCATTGGCGCCGATCAGCACCAGGGTCGGCACCCGCGTGCTCCAGCCGAGGCCGGCGGAGATCCGGCAATCGGGATAGAAGGCGACCGCGGCACGGAAATCCGGGTCCAGATCGCGGGCGGCACTCTGCGGCCGCACCGCCCAGAGCAGCGCGCTGGCGCCGTTGGCCCAGCCGATCAGGCTGACGCGGTCGCGCGCCACCCAGTTCTGCTTCATCAGCCAGGCGCGTGACGCCGCGATGTCGGTGACGCGTTCACGGCGCGCCTTAACGTGCATCTCCTTGACGCGACATTGCGGCCCGAGCTCGCGCGAGCCGTAGCTGTCAGGCAGCAGCACCGCATTGCCGGCCCTCAGCAGCCGCTCCGCCCAGTCGCGATAGCGCGGCAGGACGGAATCGGAATGGCCACTGAGCCCGCCGCAGCCGTGCAGCGCGATCACGGCCGGAAAAGGCCCCTCGCCCTCGGGCTTGTAGAGCTGCGCATGCAGGACGCCCGACGACAGCGGGATGTCGACCTGCTGCGGCACCGGCGCGGCGTGCGCGGCCGACGTCAGGAGCGTCAGGAACAGGGCGGTCAGTCGAAGGCGCATCGGACCCTGCGTCAAGATCCTTCGTCCAAGCACTATCACGCGGAAACGGCGCCAAAACATCACAAACCGGTGGGTTTACCGGGCGGACAAGCCACCCTATCTATGCTACATCCAGCCCGACACATTATGCCCTCCAAGGTTTTCCACGGAGAGGCCTTCCACGGAGACTTTCGACCGTGCTGAACAAGTTCGGCCCCTCGGGCCATGGCGAAGCGCAGGTGCAATATCTTGACGGCGATTTCCGCGTGATCTCGCCGGGCACCTATGTGCGTTGTGCCATCACCGACGCGCGCATCCCGCTCGACGAACTGAAGTACTGGAGTGTGGATCTGCAAGAAGCCTACGCCACGCCTGCCGCCGTGCTCCAGCGGCATTTCCCCGGCGTGCCGAAGCCGCAGGCCTAAGGCCCCGCCCGCGCGTCTATTGCTGCTCCCGGCCATCCGCGCCCACACACGTCTTGATGAAAGTCTTGCGGGCCTCGCCGACGATCTTCTGATCAACCGCCTGCTTGAGGCAGTCGACCCGCGCCTGCGCCATGCAGAGCTGCATCTGGTCGCGTTTGTCCTGTCCCTTCAGATTTTGCGCCGTGGCGAGGCACGTGACGCGCTTGGTCGCGGGAACCGGCACCGCACTTGTCGGATTCGCCGGAGCGGCGGCAGGCGGCGGCGAGGAGGTCTGAGCAAGCGCGGGCAAAACCGGCAGACATGCGAGGCTGGCGACAAAGATCGCGGATCGCAATTTCATCGAATTCTCCTGATCGGAGCTATATTGATAGCGCACGGCCATGAATGTCGGCTGAATGTCAGCTGATGTCTAAAATTGTCTCGCTCCCGTTGGGCCTCATTTAAGTCGGTCTGCACCACATTGTGGCGGGAAAAAGTGGCAGGCGGGCAGAAGCGCATGGACCCTCGGAGACTTTGCAGCCGTTCGTTCGATGCATCATCGTGCCCAGCGGATCATGCTCGTCGGCGCGGACGCACGATTAGCCTGCTTCAACGATTCGCCCGAGATCAGTCGGGCAGCTATGTGCTCATTTCGGCGCTGCTGATGCCGGTCCTGGTCGGCACCGCGGGCCTCGGCACGGAAGTCGGCTGGTGGTACTACAAACACAAGAATATGCAGAGCGCGGCTGACTCGGGCGCGGTCAGCGCTGCGACAGCGGCGAGTGCGGGCACCGACCCCTTGTCCGAAGCCAAGGCGGTGACGGCAAACTACGGTTACGCGAACGGGTCGAACAACGTCACGGTCACGGTGAACCAGCCACCGAAGACAGGCAATCATGCTTCGAATTCGCAGGCCATCGAAGTCATCGTGAGTCAGCCGCAGCAGCGGCTGCTATCAGCCTTGTTCGGCTCGGATCCTGTGCTCATAACCGCACGCTCTGTCGCCCTGCCAAATTCCGGGACAGGCTGCGTACTTGCGCTCAACTCGAGCGCAAGTCCCGCCGTCAACGTCAGCGGCGGCAACCAGCTCAACCTGATCAAGTGCAACCTTTACAGCAACTCGAGTGCAAGTCCCTCGCTCAACGTTGCCGGCAGCGCCTCCGTCGCTGCAAATCAGGTCGGAGTGGTTGGCGACGTCTCCGGCGCGAGCAGCATCACGGCGAGCAACGGTATCAAGACGCACATATCGCCCGTCGCCGACCCCTACGCCAACGTTTCTCCCCCCGCGAGGCCGAGTTGCACCAACGCCAAGATTACGGTCAACGCCAACGGAAAAACGAACTCGCTCGACCCCGGCTGCTACATGGGCAGCATTACGGTCAATGCCGGCGCAGTCCTGAATCTGAGTCCAGGCATCTATTATCTGGACGGGGCCAACTTGAGCGTCGCTGGAAACGCCACAATCGCGGGCAGCGGCGTGACCCTGGTGTTTACAGGCTCGGGAAGCGACTGGGGCACCGCTTCGATCGGCAGCAACGCGACCATCAACCTGACGGCACCAACCAGCGGCCCCACGAAAGGCATCGTCATGTACGGCGACCGCAATATGCCGGCCGGGACTGCTTTCAATCTCACCGGTGGCAGCACACAGAATTTCGGCGGCGCCATCTATCTGCCAAAGGCCAATCTCAGCTTCAGCGGCGGCAACGGCACGAGCACATCCTGCACCAAGATCATCGCGGACACGCTGACGTTCAGCGGCACGTCGAACCTCCAGGTCAATTGCACCGCGCTCGGCACCGCGACCATAGGTTCGCAAACCGCACAGCTCATCGAATGAGGTTTGGGTCAATGCAAATTCAGAGCGTCTCATCCAGGCGCCGTCGTCGGTTGCTTGATTCTCTAACAGGGCACGTGCGCGCTGCTGTCAGCGACAAACGCGGCGTTGCGGCCGCCGAATTCGGCATCTTGATCCCGGTGCTGTCCCTGATGGTCGTTTCCGTAACGGACATCGGGCTTGCACTGTATCGCAAGATGCAGGTCGAAAATGCCGCACAAGCGGGAGCGCAATACGCAATTGCGCGCGGCTTTAACGCGAGCGGCATTTCGAACGCCGTAAGAAGTGCCACCAGCGCCACGGACATCACCGCCTCACCTCCGCCGGTCCAATTTTGCGGATGCCCAACGAGTGCAGGTGTCAGCACTGTCACCTGCGGGACGGTTTGCACCGGCGGCGCGCAGGCTGGAACGTATACGACGGTCTCGGCGCGGGCGACGTACTATACCATCATCGATTACCAGATTGTGGCGGCCACATACACTTACAGCGCGCAATCCACTGCGAGGCTGCAGTGAAACTCGCGGCACTATGGCAAGACAATCGAGGCGCATCCGCGCTGGAATTTGCGCTGACCGCTCCGGCGTTCTTCCTGTTCATATTTGGGATCATCGAATGCGGGCTGCTGTTCTGGACTCAGCTGGGAATCCAGCATGGGAGCGAAATGGCAGCGCGTTGCGCAACCGTCAACAGCACGCTCTGCCCAAGCAGCAGTGCCATCACCAGTTACGCTGCGCAGCAGGCGTTCGGCCTCACGCTCCCTGCGGAGACATTCACCTTTTCTGCGTCAGCATGCGGCAACGAGGTCAGCGCGAGTTATGCATTCACGTTCCCGCAGATTCTCAACCTCTCTCCGGTGACGCTGACCGCCCGGGCATGCTTTCCGAGTTGAGGTCGTGGGAGACAAGAGCGCAGCCACCTGCAACAGGGGCGCAGCTTCTCGCGCGACTTGGGATGGAGACGATGTGCGCGCGCACCTGAACCGCGATTCCCGCAGCCGAAATGATTTTCGCCGTACGATCCGCGTTGCATCAAAGATTACTTGCACTCCGTGGCTCGTCATTTCACGCTGTAGTTGGATTCTTTGTCGCAAATCGGCGCTCTTAAGTTGTTTGACGAAGTCTTGGTGAAACAATGGGCTGCTATATTGCGTGTTAGGTAATTAGCCCTGCTCCTTTTATCGCGCAGACAATCAAGTCAGCCAAACGGCGATCGAGCTTTGGAACTGGCGCAGTCTGTGAACGGGCTCATATCGAAGAGTCATCCGGCGGGCTACGATCACCTCGAAAAATGCGCGGTGGAATATCTGTAAATCAAATTCAAACGATGGGGGTGAATCATGCCCACCATATTGGACCTGCTCTATCGTGAATATTGCCGCGCCCGCCTCGCTGAAATGCGGAAGCAGCTTCTGATCTCAGCCGAACGCTCTGAAGCTCTCGAAGCGCACAATCATCCTGCAGCTCAGGGTGAGGATGAGAGGACGGACGCGCAGCGCAAAATCGGTTGCGGCGTGCCGAATTGAAGCGGCCGAGGACCGGCGATCTCTCCCGCGTGCAGTGACCAAGCACTTGGCAACAGATTGGGAGGAAGCAATGAATACACCCGAATGCTATACTGTCATGGTAGCCTGTGCCTCATGCCTGACCATTGTCGGGTTAATGGCCGTCGGGGTGTGGTGAGCATGACTGAATGCTGAACGGCGGTCGCAGGCCGTTACCAAGGCCGCTGGCAAGCAGGTTTGGTCGGCGTATGGCGCCGAACCCAGCACGATGCCCTCGGCTTGCAAACTTGATTGTTGCTGTGACGTGAACGTTGCCGCCGCTTGGTGCCGCGGCGGCTTCGCTTCAGATCCGGATGTCAGCTTCCAGGCGGGGCATACGAAGAACGCAGCCTTGCCGCGTTCTGGCGGACCTGCTTGATCTCGTCCTGCGTGAACAGCCGAGTCAGTTTCACGTTCTGCAGGGTGCCCGCCGCGACGGTCAGGCCGGAAATGGCCGGAGCGGCACTCGGGTCAGGCACGTCGAAAATCACCAAAACGCCGGGGCCGTCGGCCGCAACGCTGTACATCGAGATCAGCCTTCCGCCGGCCGCTTCGATGAGTTTTCGAGCCGCCTCCTGGCGATCGGTCGTGGGATTTTCCAGAATGGCCTCGAGGGAGCGTGATGTGTATTGTCCGGTGAGGCAAAAATGCATGGCATGTTCTCCTCTGTGCTCTTGGAATCTGCTCTCTGTGCTCTTGGCAATAACTTGCCTTGCCGCGAACTGGTCGTTGCGGCCGTCGTATCTGAAATGATGAAGGTAGGGCCCGCCGTGGGCATAAACGCCGCCGATGATTGCCGGGAGTTCGGCACGTCCCGGTGACGGCTCTCATGAAAGGCTATATCAGGTCCCAAACGTGCGGAAGAGAATTCGTCAGCCGCGACACTTCGCTTTTGGCGCTACGGCAGAGACGCTGGCCTAACGTGTGAGATCAACGTGTGCTGAACCGCCGCTCGCGCGCCCTGTACAGGTGGTCGCTGATCACTTCCTGCAGCTTTGCCGGATCGTCGAACTCAAGTTGCACGGCGAACGCCACGATGCCCTCGGGCACGCCCTCACGGCCGCGCAGACGCGCGAGATCCTTTTCCGTGGTCACCAGCGTGAGCTGCTCGCGCCGGGCCTGCACCGCGAGTGCGGCGAGCTCGTCATCCGAGAACATGTGGTGATCGGCAAACCGGCGCGTGCGTGCGACGTCGATGCCGCTGGCGCGCAAGCCGCGGAAGAAGCGCTCGGGATCGCCGATGCCGGCGAAGGCGAAAACCCGCTTGCCAAGGAGCTGCGCGAGCGAGGCCGCATTCGGCTTCAGCCGTGCGCGCAGCTCCGGCTTGTCGCGCTTGGCAAGCTCGGCCGCGACATCGTTCGCGGCACGCCCGTCGCCGATCAGGACCAGCGCATCGGTGCGCGCGAGCTGCGCCTGCAGTGGCGCGCGCAGGGGACCGGCGGGAAACACCTTGCCGTTGCCGAGGCCGCGCTCGCTGTCGATCACGATCAGCGAGGCGTCCTTGTGCAGACGCGGGTTCTGGAAGCCGTCGTCCATCAGGATCACGGTGGCGCCTTGCGACTTCGCCAGCGCGACGCCCTCGAGGCGATCACGCGCGACCGCGACGGGGACCTCGCGCGCCAGCATCAGCGGCTCGTCGCCGACGTCGGAAGCGGTGTGACGCGCCCGGTCGACCATAATCGGACCTTTCAGGCGTCCGCCATAGCCGCGGCTGAGCACCACCGGGATCTCACTGAGCTCGCGCAGTAGCTTGGTCAACGCCAGCACGGTCGGCGTCTTGCCGGCACCGCCGACATGGTAGTTGCCGACGCAGATCACGGGAATGCCGGCGTCAAAGCCCTGGCGCGCCATGCGACGCGCAGTGATCGCGCCGTAGAGCGCACCCAGAGGACTGAGGACATGCGACTGCGGGGAGCGTGGCCGGTACCAGAAGGCCGGCTCACGCATTGGCGGCTCCCATCTCGATCCGCAGTTGCAACAGGTAGGGCTCGAGTGCCGCCATGGTGCGATCGAGCGCGCCGCCGAGCTGCTCGACCACGCCCGCGCCGGCGCGCTGCATCTTGTCGCGCGCGGTGGGATCGGCCAGCAATTGGCCGAGCTGCTTGACCAGCGCTTCCTGCGTGTCGACCTGGCGCGCCCCGCCGCGCCCGTCGAGCGTCTCGTAGACATCGGCGAAATTGAAGACGTGCGGACCATGGATGATGGCGGCACCGAGCTTGATCGCCTCGATCGGGTTCTGGCCGCCATGATGGATCAGCGATCCGCCCATGAAGACGATCGGCGAAAGGCGATAGAACAGGCCGAGCTCGCCCATGGTGTCGGCGACATAGAGGTCGGTCGTCGCCGCCGGCAGCTCCTCGCGCGAGCGCAATGCCGGCTTGAGGCCCGAGGCGGTGATCAGACCCGCGATCGAGGAGCCGCGGTCCGGATGGCGCGGCACGATCACGGTCAGAAGCTGCGGGAAGAAGCCGGCGAGGCTTCGATGCGCCGCGATCAGCATCTCGTCTTCGCCCGGATGGGTCGAGGCCGCGACGATGATCGGCCGCCCGCGCGTCATCGCCATCAGCCGCTCAAGCCTGGCGGGATCGGCCGGCGGCGCCGGGACGTCGAGCTTGAGATTGCCGGTGGTGAGGACGTCGCGGCCGCCGAGCGCGGCAAAGCGCTCGGCATCCGTCTTCGATTGTGCCAGACAAATGTCGAACCGGGAAAGCAGCGCCGAGATGGTGCCGTGCATGCGCCGCCAGCGCGGGAACGAGCGCGGCGACATCCGCCCGTTGATCAGCACCATCGGCACGCGGCGCGCCGCGCCGGCGAGGATCAGGTTGGGCCACAGGTCGGATTCGATGAACAGCGCCAGCGACGGCTTCCAATGATCGAGGAAGCGCGCGACGTAGCGCGGGGAATCATACGGCACGTATTGATGGATGACGTCGGGCGGGAAGCGCTTCGCCACCACGGCCGCCGAGGTGACGGTGCCGGAGGTGAGCAGGATGCGCAGATTGAGATCGCGCAGCCGCTCGATCAGCGCTGCCGCAGCCAGAACCTCGCCGACGCTGGCGCCGTGGATCCACACCAGCGGGCCATGTGGCCGCACGTCCCGCGACAAGCCCCGCCGCTCGCTGACGCGCGCGGGATCCTCCTTGCCCTGTTTCAACCGCCGCTTGATCAGCGCGGGCGCGAGCGGCACCAGGCCGGAGGCCAGGCGCTGATACATTCGCAGCGTCATCGGCAGCGGGTCAGGCATCTTCCGGTCCCGGGCGCCCGAGTTGCGCATAGGCGCGGCGGGTCGCCTCGTTCAACGTCTCCTCCAGCTCCAGCCGAAGCGCTTCCATGGTTGCGGCGTCGGCATCCGGTGGAACGTGGATTTCCTTGATGCCGACCAATGCGCCTCGCCCGAATGGCAAATTGATGGTGGTGCGGTCCCAGTTCTTGAGCCGGATGAAGCGGCTGGTCGCCATTGCGAAAGGCATGATCGGCCGCCCCGATTCCCGTGCCAGCATGATGATGCCGAGCCCGGCCACGCGCGAGCGTTTGGGGACATCGGCGGTCAGCGCGACATTACAACCGTCCTGGAGCGTCCGCACCATTTCCTTGAAGGCGCCGACCCCGCCCTTGCGGTGGAAGGCGCCGCCGTGATCGCCGGAACCACGGATGGTGCCGATCCCGAGCCGCTCGGCGGCGATCGCATTGAACTCGCCGTCGCGATGACGGGAGATCAGCACCTTGGCGCGGTACCAATCCTTGTTCTTGATGAAGGGGGTGAGGAAATGCTGGCCGTGCCAGAAGGCGAAGATCGCCGGGATCTGCGGCTCGACGCGGTCATAGACGTCAGGCGGATCGAACCTGAACTTGTTGGTCCGCCAGACCAGACGCAGATATTCAGCCGCCAGGACCCCGACGGCACGCTGAATAAAGCTGCTTCGCAGCGTATTGCGAAGCAGTTTTTTCAACGCGCCGGTTCTTGATTGGGGTCGAGCAGGCGGTGGAGATGGACGATGAAATAGCGCATCTGCGCGTTGTCGACCGTGCTCTGCGCCTTGGCTCGCCAGGCCGCGTGCGCGGTGGCGTAGTTCGGATAGAGGCCGACGATGTCGACGTCGTCGAGGTTCTTGAAGGTGTTGTGCTCGAGATCGACGAGCTCGCCACCGATGACGAGATGAAGCAGTTGTTGCGGGGCACTATCTGGCATGGGTTCTCTTCCTAACGGGCTGCCCGGCAAAGCAGTGTTCGACAAGCACGACGAAGCGCTTAGGGCAAGGGGCGGTTTCGAAAATGCGCGACAATGCCCGCATGACGATCGCGTCCCGCTGCCACCAGCACCCCGTGCGCCACTTCCCGGCGGTTATAGAGGATGGGTTCTCCGGAGAGGTCACTCATCTTACCACCCGCTTCCTGCACGATCAAATCGGCCGCCGCAAGGTCCCAATCATGGCTGTTGCCGCCCGCAAAGGCCGCATCCAGCGCGCCATCGGCGACCCGGCACAGACGCAGCGCGAGCGAGCCGATTCGCGGATGCAGCTTGATCTCACCGCCCGTGGCATTGAGCCGCTCGACCAGCGGCTTCGGGCCGGCGACGCGCGCGAAGTCGAACTCGGACCCGGACGTCGCCCGCACCGGCGCCCCGTTCAGCGTCGTGCCCTGGCCGCGGACCGCGAAGAAGAATTCATCGCGCGCCGGTGCGAACACCGCGGCAAGCACCGGTGAGGTATCCTCGACCAGCGCGACGCTCACGCACCAATCGTCATGACCGCCCAGATAATTGCGCGTGCCGTCGATGGGATCGACGATCCAGGTCAGTCGCCGCGACAGCCGTGCCGCATCGTCGGCACTTTCCTCGGACAGCCAGCCATAGTCAGGCGTCGCAGCGCGCAAGCGCGTTTCGAGCAGATTGTTGACCGCGATGTCGGCTTCCGACACCGGCGAGGATGCCCCCTTGATCCACTTCTTCAGCTCGGTGCGGAACATCGACTGCGCCAGCGCGCCCGCGTCCCGCACCGCGTCCTTCAGCAGCGCCGCATCGCGTGTCAGGATGGTCGCGTCTGGGGATTGCGCGTCAGCGTCCGCCAAGCGTCAAACCCTCGATGCGCACCGTCGGCGCATTGATGCCGTAGCGGAATTCGAGATTGTTCGCCGGCTGCATTGACTTGAAGATCTCGAATAGATGTCCGGCGATCGTCACCTCGCTGACGGGATAGGTGATCTCGCCGTTCTCGATCCAGAAGCCGGAGGCGCCGCGGCTGTAATCGCCGGTGACGCCGTTGACGCCGGAGCCGATCAGGTCGGTGACGTAGAAGCCCTGCTTGATGTCCGCGATCAGCTCGGCCGGCGTCGGCGTGCCGGCCTCGAGATGCAGGTTGTACGGCCCGGGCGACGGCGAGGAGGAGACGCCGCGATGGGCGTGGCCGGTGGTGGTGAGGCCGAGCTCGCGCGCGGTGGCGCAGTCGAGCAGCCAGGTCGTCAGCACGCCCTCGTCGACCAGCGCGATCTTCCTCACCGCGACGCCTTCGGCGTCAAACGTCTGCGAGCGCAGGCCGCGCTTGCGCAAGGGATCGTCGACGATGCGAATGTTCTTCGCGAACAGCTGCTGGCCGAGCTTGTCCTTCAAGAAACTGGTCTTGCGCGCGATCGAGGCGCCGTTGATGGCGCCGACGAGATGGCCGACCAGGGAGCCCGCAACGCGCGGATCGAACACGACGGGCACCTTGCAGGTCTCGACCTTGCGCGGATTGTAGCGCGCCACCGTGCGCTCGCCGGCGGACCGGCCGACGGTTTCCGGCGACAACAAATCGGCGCCGTGTGGCGCCGAGGTGAAGTCGTAGTCGCGCTCCATGCTGGTGCCTTCGCCCGATATGGCGGTGGCGGAAATGCCCTGGCTGGAGCGTAGGTAAGAGCCGTGGAAGCCGGTAGAGGTGACGAGCACCATGCCGCCGATGCCGGCGGAAGCCGAGGCGCCGCCGGATTTGGTCACCCCCTTCACGCCGAGCGCCGCAGCTTCGGCCGCAAGCGCGCGGCGCTCGAGCTCTGAGGTCGTAGGCAGGTCGGGATCGAGCAGGTCGAGATCGGGGAAGTCGCGCGCGAGCAGCGCGGGATCGGCTAGGCCGACATATTTGTCGTCGGGCGCAACACGCGCCATCGCCACCGCGCGTTCGGCGAGCTTGGTCACGGCATCGCCGCTGACGTCGTTGGTCGAGACCACCGCCTGGCGCTGGCCGACCAGCACGCGCAGGCCGACATCGTCGCCCTCGGACCGCTCGGATTCCTCGACGCGGCCGTCGCGCACCTCGACGCCCTGCGAGACGCCGCGTACTGCGACGGCATCGGCTGCATCAGCGCCGGCGCGCTTGGCGGCCTCGACCAGCCGCTGCGCGAGATCGGAGAGCGCGGACTGATCGAACAGGTCGCGATGGGCCTGCGACGACATTTGGGTCGAAAGCGTCGAGCTTGCGGATGGTGAAGAGTTCACGAACGAAATCCTGTTGGGGCGGGTTCGGGACCGGAACCCACAGATGTGCCCTGATAGCGCGGACTTCAAGCATTTTCAGCCCGCCAAAAGCTCAGATTCGCAGCTCTCGCGCAACGTCTCGTCAATCATGCGCGCCAAGGTCTTGTCAATCATGAGCAGCAGTGACGGTGGGTTAACCAGCCTTTTTAAGCGGTTTCGGAAAGGCGCGCGCTAAGGTCCTCGCATCGACCGGGAACATAATCCCGGCGGGGAGAACTAAAGCCGTGAGGCGTCAAACAGCAACATGCGGGGTCGCTCCCGCCGGGTCGAGCCGCTCCTTGCGGCTCGACCCTCTTTCCCTTCCGGTCCGCTTCGATGCGCACGATCCGCGCGCCGACGGACATGTCAGGCAGATCGAGCTTCATCGCGAGCGTGTCGTGCTGCGCCGTGCCGTTCGCGGCATGCAGATGGCCATCAACGTCCGTGTCAGCGACTTCACCGGCGTCGCGCTGCGCGGCAATGACGAGGTGCAGACCCTCGTCCTCGTGCATCGCGATCCCTCGCTCTCCATTCCGCTGCTGGTCGGCGCCGAGGCCGACGAGATCGCGCAAGCCTGGGCGATCTGGAGCGAGATCTTCGCGCTTCCGCAGCTCGACGAAGGCGCACGCAAACCCGCGCCGCGCCGCCGTCGCGCCAACGCGATCCGCGCCCGCCGCCCGAAATTCTTGATGCGCCGGCGCACCGGCATCGCGCGCGAACTCACCGTGCATCAGGGCGAACGCGAGATCATTGCAAGGGATTGAGTGGCAACTACGCCGCCCGCATTGCCGCGTCGGCGAGTAATCCTGCAAATAGCAACAGCCCCGCATCGCGGTTCGACTTGAACAGGCGCAGGCACAGTTCGGGATCATCGATCCTCAGCCGCACGATCTGCCACGCCAGATGCACGGCGAAGGCCGCAAGGCCGAGCCAGGCCAGCCAGCCCGCATCGCCTGAAGCCAGCGCGACGCCGATCAGCATCACCGCAAAGCCATAGAACAGGATCAGCGCCTGGTGCGTATGCGCGCCGAACAGGCGCGCGGTGGATTTGATGCCGATCAGCGCGTCGTCCTCGGCGTCCTGATGCGCGTAGATCGTGTCATAGCCGATCACCCATGAAATCGCGCCGGCATAGAGCACGAGCGCGGTGACGTCGATGCGTCCGAAGGTGACGGCAAATCCCATCAGGGCGCCCCAGGAGAAGGCCAGCCCGAGCACGATCTGCGGCCACCAGGTGATGCGCTTCATGAAGGGGTAGATCGCGACGATCAAGAGCGAGGCGATGCCGGTCAGCACCGCGAAGCGGTTGAACTGCAACAGCACCACGAGACCGATCAGCGCCTGTGCGACCATGAAGAGCAGCGCCTGCTTCGTGGTCACCTGCCCTGACGGCAGCGGCCGCGAGCGGGTGCGCTCGACCTTGTCATCGAGGTCGCGGTCGGTGATGTCGTTCCAGGTGCAGCCGGCTCCGCGCATCACGAAGGCGCCGATGAAGAACAGCACGATGGTGAGCGGCAGGCCGCGGATCTCGTGCGCCATGCCGGCGGCGAGCGCCGCCGACCACCAGCACGGCATCAACAGCAGCCAGGAGCCGATCGGACGGTCGAAGCGGGACAAGCGCAAATAAGGCCGCGCCCATTGCGGCGCGAGCGTATCGACCCAGTTGCCTGTAGAGTCGGCAACGCGGGCGGATGTATCGCTCATCGGGTCAGGACGTTGCCGTTGAGCGTATCGAAGGTGCTGCCGCCCTTCTTGCCGGCATTGGCTTCCGGCGCCGAGCCCGAACCCAGCACCTCGCTCAGCGACGGGCCGGCCGGGCGCGCCTGCTGCTGCTGCATCTGCTGCGCGACCATGCAGACCTTCTTCTGCATGGCCTCGGTGTTCTTGTGGCCGGTCTTCATCTGCTCGCCGATCTGCGGCGGGATTCCGCATTTGGCGGCGTGGGACTCGATGTACTTGATCATTTTCAGCTCAGCCTGGCTGAAGTTGCCGATCAGCTTGCACGCCTCGTCCGGCGGCGCATGACGGTCGCTCGCGGCCTTGATCAGCTTGCCGCGCTTCTCGGCTTCCTCGCGGAGCGGAATGAAGGCCTTCATGCAGTCCTCGCCGGGACCGCCTTGCGTCGGCGGAGCTGCGCTGAAAGCGCCGGCACCGCCGATCGGCGCGGCGCCGTTGACGGGAAAGGATGATTGCGGCGCCGTGCCGACGGAGGCAACGGGTGCCGAGCCGTTCACGGGCGGAAAGGCGGAGCTGGTGGCGGCCTGGTTTGGCAGCGGTGCCGGGAACGCGCTTTGCGCATTAGCGCCCGCAGCACCCATGGCGACCATGGCGGCGGCAGTGATCGGGACCATCAGGCGACGGATCATGAAGGCAGTCTCTCCGGCAGGAGCTTACGGGTTCGGCGTCTTCCAATCGAAGCGCAACCAGCGTGTTCGCGTTTTTACGATTCCCGCCGGGGCTTAACAACCCGTTGAATAGGGCAAGAGCGCGGCGCGGAGACGCACCAATTCGTCGATATTTACCCCCAAAAATACTGGTTTCGGTTAAGAACGGCGGCAAATTGGACCTTTGAACCATGCCTTCCCACGATTTTCGCGCCCCTCGCCTGTTCGTCGACGCCCCCCTCGCCCAAGACGCCAGGGTGCAGCTCGACCGCGACCAGAGCAATTATCTGGGCAACGTGCTCCGGCTGCCCGCCGGGGCCGAGGTTTTGGCGTTCAACGGCCGGGACGGCGAGTGGCAGGCTGCCATCGAAGGCCGCAAACGGCCGGATGGCCTTGTGATCCTTCAGCAGACCCGGCTTCAGGACGGGCTGCCTGACGTGGCCTACGTGTTCGCCCCGCTCAAGCATGCCCGGCTGGATTACATGGTCCAGAAGGCCATCGAGATGGGCGCCGCCAGGCTCCAGCCGGTCCTAACCCGGTTCACCCAGGCCTCCCGGGTCAACACCGAGCGAATGCGCGCCAACGTCGTCGAGGCCGCCGAGCAATGCGGTATCCTCAGCATCGCCTCGGTGGCCGAGCCGGTGCCGCTGGAGCGGTACCTCAGCCAGCGCGCCGCAGACCGCCTGCTCATCTTCTGCGATGAGGCGGCCGCGGTTGCAAACCCCGTTCAGAGCCTGCAGAACGCACGCGAGGCCGGCAAAGGTATCGACGTGCTGATCGGCCCAGAAGGGGGCTTTGCCGAGGAGGAACGGGCGCTGCTGCTGCGGCAGCCGAAAATCCTGCAGCTGGCGCTCGGCCCGCGGATCATGCGGGCCGACACCGCCGCGGTGGCGGCCCTGGCGCTGGTGCAGGCGGTGCTGGGCGATTGGGGCAAGTCCACCTAATCCGGGGAATTGCCCACCCGTTAAGCGATTGATCCTTTGGAGGTCGAAACCGCATTCGGGCCATGCTAAGGGCTGCGCCAATTCCCGTCCCTTCCCTTGCCTGCCCGGTTCCACCGGGACGATGGACCTCTATTATGACCGCGACCGCCACCTCAAATGCTGCCGGCTCCGCCGCCTGGGCGGATACGCTGCTGTTGTCGTTCGCGCAGGCGGGCTATGTCAGGGCCGAGCCCGCCATCCTGCAACCGGCCGAGCCGTTCCTGGACCTCTCGGGCGAAGACATCCGCAAGAGCCTGTACCTGACCACGGACCTCTCGGGCGAGGAGCTCTGTCTGCGCCCGGACCTGACCATTCCGGTGGCGCGCGATTACCTCGCCTCTGGCCGTGCCGGCCAAGCGGCCGGGTTCAGCTATCTCGGCCCGGTGTTCCGATACCGCGGCGGCCAGGCCAGCGAGTTTCTCCAGGCCGGCATCGAGTCCTTCGGCCGCCAGGACCGCGCCGCGGCGGATGCCGAGATGCTGGCGCTGGCCCTGGAGGCAACTGCCGCCTTCGGTGTCGGCGACGTCGAGATCCGCACCGGTGACGTCGCGCTGTTCAATGCCCTGCTCGACGCGCTCGATCTCTATCCGGTCTGGCGCCGCCGCCTGGTCAAGGATTTCAACCGCAAGATCAGCCTGGAGCAGGATCTGGAGCGGCTGGCGGCCGCGGCCACCGCGACCCGCAGCGAATATGAGGGCGTGCTCGCTGCGCTGGCCGGCTCGGACCGCAAGGCGGCGCTCGCCTTCGTCACCGATTTGATGTCGATCGCCGGCACCACCAATGTCGGCGGCCGTACCACAGCCGAGATTGCCGACCGCTTCCTCGAGCAATCGACCCTCAAGGGTGGCGCGTTGCCGTGCGAGGCGATCACCGTGCTCAAACGCTTCCTGTCGATCGCAGGCAATCCCGACGATGCCGTCGCAAAGCTGCGTGCACTGACCGCCGATGCCAAGCTCGATCTCACGGCTGCGATCGACCAGTTCGAGAGCCGGGTCGGCTTCATGGCGGCGCGCGGCATCGACGTGAAGCTGACGCGTTTCTCGACCGCGTTCGGCCGCGGGCTCGACTATTACACCGGCTTCGAGTTCGAATTGCATCACAGAGGTAATGGCGCCGAGCCGCTGGTCGCCGGTGGCCGCTATGACGGGCTGATGACCCAGCTCGGCTCCGTGCAGCCAATTCCCGCGGTCGGCTTCTCGGTCTGGGTGGACGCGCTGACCAAGATCGGCCGCAAGGTGGGGGCTTAAGTCATGAGCGCGCCATTCGTTCTGGCCGTTCCTTCCAAGGGCCGCCTTCAGGAAAACACGGAAGCCTTCTTCGCCCGCGCCGGGCTCAAGCTGTCGAAGGCCGGCGGTGCCCGCGACTATCGCGGCGCCATCGCGGGTCTCGACAATGTCGAGGTCGCCTATCTCTCGGCGAGCGAGATCGCCTCGCAACTCTCCCGCGGTTTTGCGCATCTCGGCGTCACCGGGGAAGACCTGGTGCGCGAGAACATCGCGGACGCCGACAAGCGCGTGTCACTGATCGAGGGGCTCGGCTTCGGCTATGCCGACGTCGTCGTCGCGGTGCCGCAGGCCTGGATCGACGTCCGCACCATGGCCGACCTCGACGACGTGACCACCGGCTTCCGCGAGCAACATCACATGCGGATGCGGGTCGCGACCAAGTTCGTCAATCTGACCCGCGCCTTCTTCCAGAGCCACGGCATCACCGACTACCGCATCGTCGAAAGCGCCGGCGCCACCGAAGGCGCGCCCGCGGCGGGCAGCGCCGAGCTGATCGTCGACATCACTACGACCGGTGCGACGCTCGCCGCCAATGGCTTGCGGGTGCTCGACGACGGCGTGATCCTGCGCAGCCAGGCCAATCTGGTCGCCTCCAAAGAGGCCGACTGGTCGTTGCAGGCACGCGAGACTGCGCGCGTCATCCTCGATCACATTGCGGCGCGAGCCCGCGCCAACAAGTACCGCGAGGTCCGCACCCGCTTTCGGCAATGCGACGCCGCCCTGCTCGGCGAGGCCCACAGCCGGTTCGGCGTCGCGGCCCCGTTTGGCGGACCGACCTCGTCAGGCATGCTGACGCTGCACTGCCCCCCGGACCAACTCTATGCGCTGGCGAGCTTCCTGCGCGAGCATGGCGCCGAGACCGTCTCGGTGGTTTCGCTCGACTACGTGTTCGACCGGGAGAACCCGCTGTTCGCCAAGCTCGAGGCCTTTCTGGGGCGGTGAGCCTCTGTTTCGTTCAGCGTAGCGACAGCAAACCGCAGCTAACATATGCTGTTGATAAGACCTAACGCCTTGGAACCTTGATCGATGACGCTGGGCTCTGACGTTTCCGGCATGACGACCACCGCGGCCAGCGCCGCCGCGAAGGGACTCTCGATTGTCGTCCCCGTCTACAATGAGGCGGCGGGCCTCGCCGCCCTGCACCAGCGGATCTGCGAACTCGCGAAGACCTTGCGGCAGCGCTATCGCCTGGCCTGCGAGGTCGTCTATGTCGACGACGGCAGCGCGGATGCGACGCTGTCGATCGCCCGCAGCCTGCCGGCTGACGCAATCGGCGTCCAGGTGGTCTCGCTGTCGCGCAATTTCGGCAAGGAGGCGGCGCTGATGGCCGGCCTCGACCATGCCCGGCTCGGCGCCGTCATGTTCATGGACGGCGACGGCCAGCATCCGCCGGCCCTGGTCGAGCAGCTGGTGCGGCACTGGATCGATGACGGCTACGACGTCGTCTATACCGCCAAGGCGCATCGCGACAACGAAAGCTTCCTGCGCCGGCTCGCCGTGCACGGCTTCTACGCCCTGATCAATTGGGGCGCGCGGCAGAAGATTCCCGAGGACGCCGGCGATTTCCGCCTGCTCTCGCCGCGGGCGGTTGCAGCGCTGAGACAGCTGCCGGAGCGCAACCGCTTCTTCAAGGGACTGGCCAGCTGGATCGGCTTTCGCCAGATCCGCGTCGACTACGAACCGGCGCCGCGCGCCCATGGCGCCACCACTTTCAACGCCGCACGCCTGCTCGGCCTGTCGATCGAGGGCCTGACCTCGTTCTCGGTCGCTCCCTTGCGCTTCGCCAGCCTGCTCGGCGTGGTGCTCGCCGGGATCGCCTTCCTGTTCGGCCTCTCGATCCTCTGGGAGGTGTTCACGACTGGCAAGCAGGTGCCCGGCTATCCCTCGCTCGTGGTCGGCCTGATGACCATCGGCGGCGTGCAGCTCATCATGATCGGCATCGTCGGCGAATATATCGGCAAGATCCTCTCCGAGCTAAAGGCGCGCCCGATCTACTTCGTCGCCGAGCACAGCGAAAAGCGCTTCGAGACCGACAACGCCGACGACGCTTCGAAGCGGACGGCGGCCGAATGAGCGCGGCCGCGAGTCTGCGGCGAATCTGGCTCTGCGCCGACGATTACGGTATCAGCGCGGGCGTCAATCGCGCCATCCGCGACCTGATCGAACGCGGCCGCCTCAACGCCACGTCGGTGATGATGGTGGGACCTGCGATCGCGCGCAGCGAGATCGAAGCGCTGGACGCGGCAGCCAAATCGAGCCCGCACTGCGCGATCGGCCTCCACGTGACGCTGTCGGCACCGTTCCGGCCGCTCACCATGCATTTCCGTCCACTCGACGGCGACATGTTCTTGGCCTTTCCGAAGCTGCTGCGCGCCGCACTGATGCGACGGCTCGACCGCGAATTCTTTCGCAACGAGGTGAAGGCGCAGCTCGCAGCTTTCATGGAAGCATTCGGACGTGCGCCCGACTTCGTCGATGGCCACCAGCACGTCCAGCTCTATCCGCAGGTGCGCGACGGCTTTGTCGATGCCGTTAGCGAGACCGCACCGAACGCGTGGGTACGCCAGGGCGGCCGCAACCTGCCGCTGGCGCGGCGGCTGGCGTCACCAAAGGCCATGGTGCTCGATATCCTCAGCGCCCAATTCCGCCGCCGCGCCGGCAGCGCCGGCCTCAGCTTCAATCCAGGCTTCGCCGGCGCTTACGACTTCACGCGGGCGGCCGATTTCGGCGCATTGATGCGGCAGTTCCTGGAAGGCCTCCCCGACGGTGGTCTCGTGATGTGCCATCCCGGATTCGTCGATGACGTCCTTGTTGGCCTCGACCCGATGACGGATGTGCGCGAACGCGAGCACGCTTATCTCGCCGGCGACGCATTCCCACGTCTGCTGGCGGACAGTGGGGTCACGCTGGGGTGAAATCGCCGAAACGGCCGTGCGAGGCAGCTTGTCGCATACCGAAATTTAATCCGGCCGGCACTGTTGGGGCCACAATGGAACCCTACATCTGCCTCGCGCTTGGTTTTGCGCGAAGGAGACAGATCATGACGCCGCAGGAACGCCAGCTCGTCGACGAGCTTTTCGACCGGCTTACCAAACTCGAAAATGCACCGCGCGATCCCGACGCGATCGCCGCGATCTCCGACGGCTTGCGCAAGGCA
Source organism: Bradyrhizobium sp. 153 (assembly GCF_023073835.1). Taxonomy (NCBI): domain Bacteria; kingdom Pseudomonadati; phylum Pseudomonadota; class Alphaproteobacteria; order Hyphomicrobiales; family Nitrobacteraceae; genus Bradyrhizobium; species Bradyrhizobium sp. 153. The sequence continues at coordinate 269,905 of NZ_JADPKH010000083.1, forward strand.
CCCGGTGCGATCTACGCGCTGGTCCAGACCGTGCTGCTGCAGGACGAAGCGCTGAAGCGCGCCCACGGCCGCATCCAGGAGCTGGAAGCGGGGCAGGCGCCCGAGCAGGCGCAGTCCGGCGGCTTCCTAGATACCATGCGTGACACGCTATTCGGCGGTGGCTCGTCGCGCAGTTCTGTGCCGAACGTGCCGCCGCGCGATTCGCGGCCGGTCTGGAACAGCGGCCAGGCGATGCAGCAAGGCCAGCCGGGTTATGGTCAGCCGCCTTACGGACAGGCCTACGGCCAAGGTCCGGGTCAGGGCTATGGCGCGCCCCCTATCGGCGGTGGCGGCGGCTCGTTCCTCGGCACGGCGGCGGCGGCGGCAGCCGGCGTCGTCGGCGGCTCGCTGCTGCTCTCCAGCATCCGCGGCATGATGGGCGGACCGCATCAGCAGGCTTTTGGCGACACCAACGCCTTGGGCGACCGCAGCCCCTGGGGCGGCAGCGATCAGTCAGGCGGTTCGCTGGCGCGCGACGCGGGCCTCAACGACATCGGCTCGAATCACGACTCCCGCCAGGGCTTCTTCGACCAGGCGTCGAACGACCGGGACAACAACAACGATCAGACCTATGACGACGATCGCGACGACAACATGGATGTGGCCGACGACAGCGACTTCGGCGGTGGCGACGACGGCGGCAGCGATTACGCGTGAGCAATTCGCCCGATAGATGCGCAGCGGTCGCCTTTAGGCGGCCGTTTTCTTTTACCGGATAACTCAAGCGCCCTCGCTGCCACGTCGCACAGAGAATCCGATCGATACAATATGACTAATCCGCACGCTTGCTGCATTGCACGGAGCTAAACGTGGCCGGACGCGCCGAGTTCACCATGAAACACGAAATCGCCCTCTGACACGCGCGGCCGTAGACTCCCGGATTTCCAAATTTGGACATGGGTGTTCAACTTGAAGAACACGTTGCTCATGCCACACACACCGACGTGGCTGCCTCTCTGGTTATAGTTGGGGTTTTTAGAAATGAGTCCACTTCAGCAGCGCATTGCAACCTTGACCGACGTGACAACGCATCTCATCACCGAATTGTATGAGTTGGAGGGACTGCACGAGCGTGTCAGGAAGGCGGAGCGGTCGGCGCGACGGTTGAACCGCTCCGCTCGCGCACCGCATTCCCATTCGTCAACTCGTCGCCGCCGCTCGCTTGCCCATCGTTTCGGGTCGACGCGTCACCGCCAGCGAGCATAGACCCTAGCTGAAGGCGTACGCCGACGGCACGCAACGCCTTCGATGCCGCGCATCGCGAGCTGGCGCGACACGCAGAGGTCGGCTCACATCGAGCGCATGACGTTCACATCACCACGACCTTGGTGCCGACATTGACGCGGCTATAGAGGTCGATGACGTCCTCGTTGCGCATGCGGATGCAGCCGGAGGAGACGTTGGTGCCGATGGTCCAGGGCTCGTTGGAGCCGTGAATGCGATAGAGCGTAGAGCCCAGATACATCGCGCGGGCGCCGAGCGGATTTTCCGGGCCGCCTTCCATATGCCGGGGCAGATCGGGGCGGCGCGCGAGCATTTCCGCCGGCGGCGTCCAGTCTGGCCATTCGCGCTTGGCCGTGATCGACTTCACGCCCGACCAGGTGAAGCCGGGACGACCCACACCGATACCGTAGCGCATTGCCCTGCCATTGCCCTCGACCAGATAGAGGAACTTGTTCGGCGTATCGACCAAGATCGTGCCGGGACTTTCCTTGCCGCTATAATCGACGAGTTGCTTCTCGAATTTCGGATCGAACGGACGCTGCCGCGGATCGACCGCGTCCTGCTGGACCGCACCTTGCAGAAGCGCGCCTTGCATCTGCGGCTCGCCCATCGGCGGCAGACGGCGCTGGTCGTAATAGGCCGGCTGCTGCTGATACACCGGCCGCTCGGGCGCGTAGGCCGGACCACGACCGGGACCGTCACCGAATAGAAACTCGATGAAGCCGCCGCCCATGTTCGAATTTGAGGCGACGCGCACTGGCGCCGGCGGCACTTGCGGGGCATAGAGCACCGCGGGCGGATCGTTCGGCACCCTGTTGTCGAAGGCGCTGGCGCTGTTTGCGCCCGCAATGACGGTGCAAGCGCTGCCGAGCAGCGCGACGGACATTTTCTTGAACATCGACGTACTCTGTACTGTTTCGTCTAGATCGCATGCCGTGGAGAGCTGGTGGCTGATCCGCGTCCCTCGGCGTGGTCAATAAAAAGCAAAAGCCGTTTTGTTTGGTAAACGGAAGCAGCCTTTGGATTCACCACATCGTCAAGCGCGGGGCAATTTGGCGATCAGCGTTTATTTTCGGTGAATGCAGCAAGGCCATGGTTAATCGCGTCCTTGCGCGGCGGCGCGCGACGCCGCGCATCGGTTCCTGCTGTGAACTTCGTGTTAAATCGCTTCTGCCTACAAAGACGCGTGAGTGAGGTGGGGGAGTACCTGATGGCTGTTCACCGCAAACGTTTCCGTGTCGAAGACATCGTCGGTGGCGAGATGCCGATTCTTGACGAAACCGAAGAGGCAATCCCGATGCACAGCGAGATCATGGCCGAGTTGCGAGCGATCCGCGCACAGATGGCGAAGGGCACTATTCCGCTGTCCGGCAGCGCCGCCATGGCGGCGATCGATGCCTCCACCACCCACGAGCTCTCCGAGGCCCGCACCATGCTCGAGACCTACCGGGCCCAGATCGAACAGTGCGAGAAGCTGAAGGTCGAGCTCGACCTCATCCACGACGCCATCGACCGCACCAAGCGCGAGATCGCGACGCTGCACGGCAAGAGCTTCGACGGCGGCGAAATGGCCAAGGTCAATGGCGAGCTTGGCGCGGTCGTCGGCGGCACCGAGCAGGCGACCCAGCAAATCCTCGAAGCCGCCGAGTCGATCGACCAGGCGGCCAGCGCGATGTCCAAGGTGCAATCGGCCGATCAGCAGAAGCGGCTCGCCGACGACATCCAGGAACGCGTCATCTCGATCTTCGAAGCCTGCAACTTCCAGGACCTGACCGGCCAGCGCATCAGCAAGGTCATGACCACGATGAAGTTCATCGAGCAGCACATCAATGCGATGATGGAGATCTGGGGCGGCGTCGACGCGATCAAGGCCCATGTGCCCGCGCATGTCGACAACCGCAGCGAGGACGAGAAGCTCCTCAACGGCCCGAAGCTCGCCGGCGACGTCGGCCACGCCTCGCAGGACGACATCGACGCGCTGTTCGACTGAGCGGACGCGAGGATATGAGAACGAGACGCCGGCCTTGGGGGCCGGCGTTCTTGTTTTTGGAGACGTCGATCGCGCGCCCTTCTTCCCTTCTCCCCTTGTGGGAGAAGGTGGCGCGAAGCGCCGGATAAGGGGTCTGTATCCGCGAACTCAAATGAAGTTGGATTTCGGGGAGAGAGACCCCTCACCCGTCTCGCCGCCGTCGCGGCGAGCCACCCTCGCCCACAAGGGGAGAGGGGAAAAGTCAATCACGCCCTCGGCGCGCAGCGGACGTAGACCATGTTGCCGTAGCGGGTGGCAGCGTCCTTGTCGATGAAACGGGTGATCAGCACGCGGCCGTCGAAGGAGATGATCTCGCGGTCCTGGTCGCCCGGCGTCGGGCCGGCCGGCCCGATGTAATTCTTGCCGCTCGGGGAGCCCTTCAGCCGCAGCTCCTGCGGAGTCGCTTGGTCGGCCAGATGCATGATCACGCCGCCGGAAGAGCCGGCGGTGATCACATAAGGATTCTTGCACTGGGCCCGGGCGGCCGCCTCGGTGCGCGCCCGGTCGGCCGGATTCTGGAACGAGGCGAGGCCCCAGCGGCCGACGATCTCGTCGGCGCGGATCGTCGCAGGCATTTCCGGACCGGTGCCGGGCTCAGCCTCGGGCGGCGGCGAAGACGACGAGAAGGACGGCAGGCTCATGCCGCCGCCGCAGGCGCCCAGCAATAGCGCCAGACAGGACGCGGCGGCCAGATTGGCAACCGTGCGCGCGCAAGCTGAACTGATCATGGCATTCCCCCGAACAAGACCATGGCCGCACCCCTGCAGCAGCCAAGCGCAAAACCGCTGCCGGAGCAATGCCGTCGTTTGATACGCCGGCGCCCCGAACGAGTTTCCAATGCCACCATCCTATATCCGCCTCACCAATCGCTTAACCACCTTTGCTTGACAGGATCGCGGCCAAGCCATATTTCCGGGCGCACTATTAGCACTCGGAGAGCCCGATTGCTAAGCGCGCCGTCGATCCTCGGCAAGAGGGTGGGCGGAAGCGCCGCCCCAACCTACTTCCACTACTTCCGAAGCGAGCCTCCAAAGGGAAACGTCATGGCTAAATCCAAATTTCGTCCGCTGCATGACCGTGTCGTGGTCAAACGTATCGACGCCGAGGAAAAGACCAAGGGCGGCATCATCATTCCCGACACTGCCAAGGAAAAGCCCTCCCAGGGCGAAATCGTCGCCGTCGGACCCGGCGGCCGCGACGAGACCGGCAAGCTGATCCCGATCGACCTCAGGGTCGGCGACCGTGTGCTGTTCGGCAAGTGGTCCGGCACCGAGGTCAAGATCGACAACGAAGAGCTCCTGATCATGAAGGAGTCGGACATCATGGGCGTGCTGGCCTAAGACCATCCGCCTGAACGGCCGCTGAATATCCCTACTGTCATGCCCGGGCCTGACCCGGGCATCCTCATTCTTCGCACGAAGATGGATTGCCGGATCGAGCCTGGCAAAGACGAAGGGAAGCGCGGCAACACAACACCAAACACGAGGGATTGCAGATATGGCTGCCAAAGACGTCAAATTTTCCGGAGACGCGCGCGATCGCATGCTGCGCGGCGTCGACATTCTCGCTAACGCCGTCAAGGTGACGCTCGGCCCGAAGGGCCGCAACGTCGTCATCGAGAAGAGTTTTGGCGCACCCCGCATCACCAAGGATGGCGTCACCGTCGCCAAAGAGATCGAGCTCGAGGACAAGTTCGAGAACATGGGCGCCCAGATGGTGCGTGAGGTCGCCTCCAAGACCAACGACCTCGCCGGTGACGGCACCACCACCGCAACGGTGCTGGCCCAGGCCATCGTGCGCGAAGGCGCCAAGGCAGTTGCCGCCGGCATGAACCCGATGGACCTCAAGCGCGGCATCGACATCGCGGTTGCCGCGGTAGTCAAGGACATCGAGAAGCGCGCCAAGCCGGTCGCCGCCTCCTCCGAGGTTGCCCAGGTCGGCACCATCTCGGCCAACGGCGACGCCGCCATCGGCAAGATGATCGCCCAGGCGATGCAGAAGGTCGGCAACGAGGGCGTCATCACCGTCGAGGAGAACAAGTCGCTCGACACCGAAGTCGACATCGTCGAGGGCATGAAGTTCGACCGCGGCTATCTCAGCCCCTACTTCGTCACCAATGCCGAGAAGATGACCGCCGAGCTCGAGGACGCCTACATCCTCCTGCACGAGAAGAAGCTCTCGGGCCTGCAGGCCATGCTGCCGGTGCTCGAAGCCGTGGTGCAGTCCGGCAAGCCGCTCGTCATCGTCGCCGAGGACGTCGAGGGCGAGGCATTGGCCACCCTGGTCGTGAACCGCCTGCGCGGCGGCCTCAAGGTCGCAGCCGTCAAGGCGCCGGGCTTCGGTGACCGCCGCAAGGCCATGCTCGAGGACATCGCGATCCTCACCGGCGGCCAGCTGATCTCCGAGGAGCTCGGCATCAAGCTCGAGAACGTCACGGTGAAGATGCTCGGTCGCGCTAAGAAGGTGGTGATCGACAAAGAGAACACCACGATCGTCAACGGCGCCGGCAAGAAGCCCGACATCGAGGCCCGCGTCGGCCAGATCAAGGCGCAGATCGAGGAGACCACCTCGGACTACGACCGTGAGAAGCTCCAGGAGCGCCTCGCCAAGCTCGCCGGCGGCGTCGCGGTGATCCGCGTCGGCGGCGCGACCGAGATCGAGGTCAAGGAGAAGAAGGACCGCGTCGAGGACGCGCTCAACGCGACCCGCGCCGCGGTGCAGGAAGGCATCGTGCCCGGCGGTGGCGTTGCGCTGCTGCGCGCCAAGAAGGCGGTCGGCCGCCTCTCCAACGCCAATGCGGACGTCCAGGCCGGCATCAACATTGTGCTGAAGGCGCTCGAAGCCCCGATCCGCCAGATCTCCGAGAACGCGGGCGTGGAAGGCTCGACCGTCGTCGGCAGGATCCTGGAGAACAAGTCCGAGACCTTCGGCTTCGACGCCCAGACCGAGGCCTATGTCGACATGGTTGAGAAGGGCATCATCGATCCCGCCAAGGTGGTCCGCACCGCGCTCCAGGACGCCTCCTCCGTGGCCGGCCTGCTCGTGACCACCGAGGCCATGGTCGCCGAGACGCCGAAGAAGGAAGCGCCGCCCGCCATGCCAGCCGGCGGCGGCATGGGCGGCTTCTAACGCCCGATCGTCCGTTAGCGTGTTCCGAAGGCCGCCTCCGGGCGGCCTTCTTTTTTGCCGACCCTGCCCCTCCGCTTTCCGATTCAACCGGCGGCCAAAACCCACTACGGTGGCGCCGATTCTGATGGCTCGAGGATTTCATCGATGCGCGCGCTCCTGGTTTGTTTGACCGCCCTTTTGGCAGCCTTGCTCGCCTTTGCGCCCGAGGTCGCTTCCGCCCAGATGAAGCTATCACCGAAGGCCACGACGGCCGGCGGCGCCGAGACGCGCTATTTCACGTCGATCGACGGGCTGATGGACGGTAATGCCGACGCGATCCTGAAGGAGACGCGTCAGGGCAAGACGGTCACGGCGGCCGTACTCGACGTCTGCTATCCGATCGCGAAGAATTCCGACCGCAAGGACCGCTTCGTCGTCAATCTTCAGGTTGCAGGCCAGAACCTGACGGGCACGACGCAGAGCCTCGGCGCGAAGGCGCCCGTCAGTGTCAAGCTGCTGCGCAAGCAGGCCGGGGACATGTTCGAATTCCGCGGCCAGATCACGATCGGCCAGGCCGTGACCGAGGTCACCTCGTCCGACAATTCCGATCTCAGCGAGAAGGAATTTCTGGACAACCAGACCTCCGACGACGGCATCACGCCGCAGCCGAAGGATTTCACCGACGTCTCACCGGAGGCGATCGCGGTCAAGGTCAAGCTCGATGCCGCGACCGACTTCCTGAAGAGCCTGAAGGGCCAGGAGGTCGAGGTGACGCTGGCCAGCCTCAATGTCAGCTGCGACGCCCTGCGCGCCGGTGAGCAGACCATCAACATGTCCGTCGATCCGGAGCGCGCGGGCGCACTGCTAGCAAAGTTCAAGGCGATGCCCGGCGTCACCGCCGCCGGGTGGACCGCGGGCATGACCGAGATGGACCGCACCATCCGCTTCCCCGCCGCCGACTGGCGCGACGGCGACAAGATCAACCGCGACAAGCTCGCGACCGCGGTTGCGGGCGTGCTGAGCAGGACGCTCGCGGCAAAGCCGGTCTCACAGAGCTTCAACCCCGCCACCGGCAAGCTCAAGCTGGTGTTCAAGCGGCCGAACCAGGATCACCCGGCGCTCGAGCTCACCGACACGATCGAGGTCGCAGGGCTCGTCTCGCCCGACAAGCCCGGCACGACCGACAAGCTGATGCTCTGGATCGGAAGCCCCGCGACGACCACGGCCGATGAAAGCAGCGGCGCCAGGCTCAATCTGTCCGACGACGCGAGCCCCGACGAAGAAGGCGAGCTGCCCGACGACAACGGCTCGATCGAGGCGCTTGCCAGGGAGCTGAAAGGTCAGCGCTGGGACGCCGACAAGTCGGTGTGGAAGTGACGAAGTCATTCCGGGGCGACGCGCCAGCGTCGACCCATGGTGCGCAATCGCGCCCCTGAATCTCGCGCCACAATCTCCAGATTCCGGGTTCGCGTTTCGCGCCCAACGCTCAATTCCCGTTGACGCGAAAGCGCAGCGGCTTGGGACCGACCAGCGTGAGCACCTCGCCCTGGCGCTTCCAAGTCTCGACGCTGCCGAGCGCGGCCACGAGCTCGTCGTCGGCCTGCGCCTTCGCAGGCGGACAGGACCGGTCCTGGATCTGGCCGGGGACGAAGATCACGGTGTTGCCGGCGACCGAGAACTGGCCCTTGCCGCTCTTGCACCAGAGCTCCAGCACGACCTCACCATTGTCGCCGATCTCGATGTTCGGTATCCGCTTCGAGCCGGGCTGCGGCAGCGCCTCCAGCGTCATCTCGGTGCCGAACGGGAACCCCTCCTCGGCACGCGCAAGCGTGGACATCGCGAACATTGCCACTGCCGCAAACGTCAATCGCCTGAGCGAAACCATGAGACCTCTCGACCAACCTGACTTGGCGCACCTTCTATAAGACGGCGGCGCCCTTGAGAAGGTTCGCGCAGGCGGATGTAGATGCAAAAATCCCCGCGAGGCGAACCTCGCGGGGATTTGCATCGCAGCCTGGCGCCGACCGCTACTTCAGCACCAGCGCCGTGAACGGCCAGACATAGGCCTGCAACGTCACGAGCACGCCGACGAGGCAGGCGAGCACGATCGAGTGCCAGAACACGAAGCGCAGGATGGTGCCCTCGTGGCCGTACCAGTTGGTCGCAGTGGAGGCGACTACGATCGACTGCGCGTCGATCATCTTGCCCATCACGCCGCCGGAGGAGTTCGCCGCGGCCATCAGGACCGGCGACAGGCCGAGCTGCTCGGAGGTGATCTTCTGCAGGTTTCCGAACAGCACGTTGGAGGCGGTGTCCGATCCCGTCAGTGCGACGCCCAGCCAGCCGAGCAGCGTGCCGAAGAAGGGATAGAGCACGCCGGTTGCCGCGAAGGCGAGACCGAGCGTCGCGTCGACACCGGATAGCCGGGTCAGCGTTCCGATCGCGAGCATCGCTGAGATCGTGATCAGCGAGATCGCGCACAGCCGAATGGTGCGGCCGTATTCGGTCAGGAGCCGGCCGGGACCGACGCCCATCAGGAAGCCGGAGATGATCGCCGCGATCAGCATGCCGGTGCCGGTGAAGGACAGGTAGGTGAAGGCGAACACCGCGCTTTCCTTGGTCGGCCCTGGGGCGACCGGCGGCATCTTGTTGATCATCTGGTGCAGCTCGGGCACGGGATAGTTCCAGGTGAAGATCGAGTTCGCCCAGCCCTTGAAGGCGCCGCTGCCCCAGACCAGCATCACGATGCAGACGATGATCCACGGCAGCAACGCGTTAAACAGCTCGCCCTGCGTGAGTGGCGTCTTGTCGAGCGGCTTTGCCGCCGCCATCGTGGAGGCCGATTCGTCGCGGCCGCGGAGCGCCGGCGACAGCCAGAGCTGCTTCGGCTGCCACACCTTCAGGAACAGGATCAGCGCGCCCATCGAGATCAGCGACGCACCGATGTCGACGATCCAGGGATTGATGTAGTTGGAGATGACGAATTGCGGGATCGCGAACGACACCCCCGTGACGAGGATCGCCGGCCAGACGTCCTTCATGCCCTTCCAGCCCGCGAACGCCCACACCACCCAGAACGGCACGATCAGGGAGAAGAACGGCAATTGCCGGCCGACCATGGCGCCGAGGATGTAGGGATCGAGCCCGGTGACGGAGGCAAGGCCCTGGATCGGCGTGCCCAGCGCGCCATAGGCGACCGGTGCGGTGTTGGCGATCAGCGACAGGCCGGAAGCCGCCAGCGGCGAGAAGCCGAGGCCGATCAGCACCGCACCCGTGATCGCGACCGGCGTGCCGAAGCCCGAGGCGCCCTCGAAGAATGCGCCGAACGAGAACGCGATCAGCAACAATTGCAGCCGCCGATCTTCGGTGACGCCGCCGACCGCGCGCTTCAAGAGCTCGAAGCGCCCGGTGGTCACGGTCACCTGGTAGAGGAAGATGACGTTGAGGACGATCCAGCCGATGGGGAAGAACCCGGTGACGATGCCCAGCACCGAGGCGCGGATCGACATGTTCGCGGGCATGGTGAAGACGAAAATCGTGATCAGGTTGGTCACGATCACGGCGATGATTGCGGCGATGTGGGCCTGGACGCGCCCGCTCGCGATCAGGACCAGCAGCGTGACGACGGGCACAGCTGCCGCGATCGTCGACAGCACCGGGCTGTGCAGCGGATCATAGATTTGATTCCACATGGTCTTCCTCCCCCACGCATGTTGCGGCAGGCGACTCGCGTGGAGAGCCGATCCTGCTTGACGTTGGAAGCGATAACCCCTGAGCTTGACGCGAATTCCTCACGAATGCGGCGGTTCCCGTCCGCTCACAAGCTCGCGAAACCCTGGTCACCCCGCCCCGCGCCGTCGAGCCCCATGCTAGGGTTGCAAGCTGCGACAAGCCAACGCAAATTGCAGAACTTGCGACTTTAGTCTAAGCGCGCCCATTTCCGTCATTGCCTCAGCCATTTGGCTCCGGGCCGTTATGCACATCCCCTCTAGGAGACCCAGCTCTGTGAACAACATCCGCGCCACGCTCGCGATCGTCTGGCGAATCGCCGGCCCCTATTTCCGATCGGAGGACAAATGGGCCGGCCACGGCCTGCTCGCCGCCGTCATTGCCATGGAGCTGGCGCTGGTGGCGATCAATGTTCTCGTCAGTCAGTGGCAGAACCGATTCTTCAGTGCGGTCCAGGGATATGAACTGGACCGGTTCGTCAGAGAGATTTGGATCTTTCTCGGCCTTGCTTTCACCTTCGTCGCGCTGGCGGTCTACAAGCTCTACCTGAACCAGTGGCTCCAGATTCGCTGGCGACGGTGGCTGACGCAGCATTATCTCGGCGAATGGCTGAGCGGCTCGACGCATTACCGCATCCAGCTCAAGGGCGACCCCGCCGACAACCCGGATCAGCGCATCACCGAGGACGTCAAGAATTTCGTCGAGCAGACGTTGACCCTCGGGCTGGGCCTGCTGTCGTCGATCGTGACGCTGGCCTCGTTCGTCGTCATCCTCTGGGGTCTGTCGGACAAGGCGCCGCTGCACATTTACGGCACAGACATCATCGTCCCGGGTTTTCTGGTCTGGTGTGCGCTGGTCTACGCGATCCTGGGTACGGCGCTGACGCACTGGATCGGTGCTCCGCTGATCAACCTCAATTTCGAGCAGCAGCGCTTTGAGGCCGACTTCCGCTTCAACCTGATCCGCGTACGCGAAAATTCCGAGCAGATCGCGCTTTTGAAAGGTGAGAGTGCGGAGCGAGGGAATCTGCTGCAGCGCTTTGGTTTCGTCATCGGCAACTGGTACGCGATCATGAGCCGGACCAAGCGCCTGACCGCCTTCACGGCAAGCTACAGCCAGGCTGCAGTGATCTTTCCCTATGTGGTCGTTGCTCCGGCTTACTTCGCCAAGAGAATTCAGCTCGGCGACATGATGCAAACTGGCTCGGCGTTCAGCAGCGTGCAAGATGCGCTCTCGTTTTTCGTCACAGCCTATCGCTCGCTCGCGGAATGGCGCTCGGTGATTGCCCGTCTCGACGGTTTCGAGATGTCGGTCAGGTCGGCGGCCCATACGGCGACGCGCGAGCCGACCATCGGCGTTGCACCATCGAGCGGCAAGGCAATCGGTCTCGATCAGTTGCTGGTAAAGCTGCCGAACGGCGAGCCGCTTGTTGCGGCCGATACCTTCGCGATCCAGCCGGCGGAGCGGGTGCTGGTGACCGGGCCGTCGGGCTCCGGGAAATCCACGCTGTTCCGGGCCATCGCCGGAATCTGGCCGTTCGGCACCGGAACCATCGCGATTCCCGAAAAGGCCAAGCTAATGATGCTGCCGCAGCGGCCGTATTTTCCGATCGGCCCGCTCGGCGACGCCGTAATTTACCCCGCAGGGCGTGGCGCGATCGCACCCGAGAAGATCGCAGAGGCGCTGAACGCGGTCGGCATGCCGCGGCTGGCAAAGCGGCTCGACGAGAACGGTCACTGGAATCGGATGCTCTCGCTGGGCGAGCAGCAGCGCCTCGGGCTCGCCCGCGCGCTGTTGCATGTGCCGGACTATCTGTTCCTGGACGAGGCCACCGCCTCGCTGGACGAACCCTCCGAGGCCCGGCTCTACCGGCTGCTCGCTGAGAAGCTGCCGCAGACCACCATCGTCTCGATCGGCCACCGCTCGACGCTCGACGCTTTCCACACCCGCAAGGTGGCGCTGGTGAAGGACGGTGCGATTCACGTCCTCGGCGGCGAACGGGCTGCAGCGGAGCCGAGCGCGGCGCGTTGAGGCGCAGGGCAATCCGCACTGCGTTCTCCTTAGAACGGATGCCAAGTCTTCCTCGCGACAACGCGCCGCGTTTCTGCGTCGCCATGGCCGGGCTTGTCCCGGCCATCCACGCGCTCATTGCGCGACAGTGCCAAAGAACGTGGATGCCCGGAACAAGCCCGGGCATGGCGTTTGCGAAGAGACCCGACCCCAAAGCAAAAAGGCGGCGGATTGCTCCGCCGCCCTCATCAAGTCGTTTCGGGAAGAAACTTACTTCAGGTTGGTCATCGCTGTCAGGTCGAAGGACAGCTTGGCGATGCCGGCGGCGCCGCACCAATTGGAGCCGACGCCAGTCGGATTGATGTTGCTGAAGCTGCCGTTGAAGCCTGCCGTGTAGTCGCTGGTGAAGGCGTTGCAGTTCGCCTTCGAAAGGTCGGTGTCGGAGTAACGCAGGTCGAGCGTGAATACCTTGTACGTGAATCCGATGCCGATATTCCAGGTGTTGTAGTCGGCGTACTTGATGCCGTTCGGGAACGGACCAGCGAATCCCGGCGCAGCGAAGCCGGTGCCATAGAACGAGTCGGAGGTGCCCAGGAATTGGCGGCCGAACTCACCCGAGACGTACATGCCGACGCCACTGGAGCCGAAAAAGGTGCTCGGCGCCGTGTACTTGGCGGTGATCGACACGTAGTCGCCCCACGCACCGGAGTTCAGGAAGCTCGGCGTATAGTACTCGTTCAGGCCAACGGTCCAGTTGTCGTTGATGGTGTAATTCACCTTGCCGTAGACTTCGAAGAAGCTCACGTCCTTCTTCATGACGTTGCCGTTGAGCAGAGCGTTGGCGGCGCACTGCGCGCTAAGCGGGTTGCCGGCGGTGTCAGTCGGCGCGCCGTAAAAGCAGGTGCCACCCGGATAGAGATAACCCCAAACACCGATGTCGAAAGCGAATGCACCGAAGGTCGGGCGGATGCCGCCGTAGACGTCGATCTCGGCCGCGGCGCGGTTCGGGAAGGAAATGCTCTCACCGGCGACGCCGATGTAGAGCTGGAGGTCCTTGGTAACGTTGTAGCGCGGCTCGAAATAGGCGGCGACCGACGGTTTGTGGTTCGACTGGCTGATACCGCGGAAGATGTAGTCGCTCATGATCGCGCCACCAAAAGCGATGTCCCAGGGATCGAAGGCAGGCGGCGGCGGGGCTTTCAATGCCTTGACCGGCATGTCTGCCGCGAAAGCCGAACCCGTCACCATTGCCAGCGCCGTTGCCAACAAAGCCACTTTTTTCATTTCGATCCCCATCGCCAGTTCTTGAGCCCCAGTCGGATCCCGGTAACCCCCGGGGCGCTCGACTTGATTGCAATCTCGTAACTGCGGCAATTTGGATTGAGGGGTGCGAGCCGTGAAGCAAAAAGCGCGGGCATTTGCCGACTTTTTAGGCGTTTTGACGATTCCACGAAACGTTGTCAGCCTGTGTGTCTTCTCGAACACATTCTTTGCGTTGCAAGGTGCACGAGAGGGACCGTGCAAGTACGGGAAAGCCAGGCAGCGTGGCGCCCCGGATACGAATCAGACAGGCGCAGGAAAGGGCGGCCTCTAAAGGTGCTTGCGGCGATGCAAAAAGGCCGCAGCGTCACCGCCGCGGCCTTCCTTGTCGTCGATGGTGGTCGCTGGACCTAGCCTTGCCCCTCGGCCGGCGCAGCTTCCGCAGAAGACGAAGGCATCGCCCAGCTTGTCTCAGCGACAGGCTCGGCAGCCGGAGCTGCCGGCGTTGATGGCTTCGGCGCAGGAGCTGCCTTCGCCTTCTTCGGTGCCGCTTTCTTCGCGGCCTTCTTGGGTGCGGCCTTCTTGGCCGACCTAGTCGCCGCCTTCTTGGCGGCCTTCTTCGGGGCTGCCTTCTTGGCAGATTTCTTCGTAGCCTTCTTGGCAGACTTCGTCGCGGACTTGGCTGCCTTCTTGGCGGTCTTCTTCTTCGCCGCTACGACCTTCTTGGCCTTTTTGGCCTTCTTGCTTTTTTTCTTCTTCGCTTTCGCCATCGTGGTCCTCCTGTTGCCGCCGAACAATGGTCGATCGGGCGTCTTCAGCCGTCACTTCCGGACGAAAGCTCAGCCTTTGAAAGCTCAAACTTGCGCGTTCAATGCCGGCCGCGACCCGCCCGTAGCCCAATCGAGAAGCTCAATCGTGTGTACGACCGGAACTGACGTGCCACTGGCAATCTGCACCATGCAACCGATATTGCCCGCGGCAATCATGTCCGGCTTGACGCTCGCGATGTTGGCGACCTTGCGATCGCGCAACCGGCCCGCAAGCTCGGGCTGGAGAATGTTGTAGGTCCCCGCCGAACCGCAACACAAATGGCTCTCCGGCACATCTTTCACCACGAATCCATTCTTGGAAAGCAATTCTTTCGGAAGGCCCGTGATTTTCTGCCCATGCTGCAACGAACACGCAGAGTGATAGGCGACGACGATTTCATCGTGCGGCGCTGTGGTCGCGAGTTCGAGGCCGGCGACGTATTCGGTGATGTCCTTGGCGATCGCGGAGACCTTGGCCGCGTCGGCGGCGAACGCAGCGTCCTCGCGCAGCAGATAGCCGTAATCCTTGATCACGGTGCCGCAGCCGGAGGCCGTCACCAGGATGGCGTCGAGCCCCTCGCCGGCCGCTTCCTTCCGCCACGCCGCCACATTGGCGCGGGCTCGCGTCAAGGCGTCATGGTCGTCGCCGAGATGATGGGTCAGCGCGCCACAGCACTGCTCGTCCCGGACCAGGACAACCTCGATGCCGTGGCGGGTGAGAAGGCTGATGGCAGCCTGGTTGATGCGCGGCGCCAGCACCTGCTGGGCGCAGCCTTGCAGCAGAGCGACCCGGCCGCGCTTCTTGCCGAGCGCGGCGAACACGCTGCCGGCGCGGGGCCCCGGCGATGGCAGCCGGTTCGGCGCCAGCGCCAGCATCGCCTTGATGCGCTGGATCAACCCGGGCGTGGCCGAGGGCCGAGGCGTCGGCAGGAAGACGGCAAGCGGGCGGGCCAGCCGCGCCAGCACCATGCTCGCGCGAAAGCGCCGCGGGTCCGGCAGGACGAAGGCCAGCACCTGGCGCAACAACCGCTCAGTCAGCGGCCGCTGATAGCGCTGCTCGATCCGGACCCGGGCCTGGTCGACGAGATGCATGTAGTTCACCCCTGAGGGGCAGGTCGTCATGCAGGCGAGGCACGACAGGCAGCGGTCGACATGCTTGACCACCTCGGCGGTCGGCGCCTGGTCCTTTTCCAGCATCTCCTTGATCAGATAGATGCGGCCGCGCGGGCTATCGAGCTCGTCGCCGAGCAGCACATAGGTCGGGCAGGTTGCTGTGCAGAAGCCGCAATGGACGCAGGCGCGAAGGATCTTGTCGGCCTCCGCGATGTCGGGGTCGGCGAGCTGCGCCAGTGAGAATTCGGTCTTCATGTCGCAGCGCTCCGCGTCAACCGCCCCCGGTTGAGAATGGTCTTCGGATCGAAGCTGGCGCGCACCCGCTCGCTCAGCGCGGCAATGCCAGGCGCTTGCGGATGGAAGACATCGACATCACGCCTGACGCCCTCGGTCGCCCGGATCAGCGTGGCATGTCCTCCGAACGCGTTGGTGCGCTGGCGCACGGCCGGGGCATGCGCGTCCGGCTTCGGCGGCAACGCCGCCCAGATCAGCCCGCCGCCCCAATCGTAGATCACGTCGCCGCCGGTCTCACGGGCCAATTGGGTGCCGAGCGCTGCCCCTGATGCCGGCGGACAGACGATCCGCCAGACCGGCCAGGCGCCAAGCGCACCGCTTGCCGCGAACGGCAGGACGTCGCGGATCGTGGCCCACAGCGCCGCGGACGCCACGTCCTCGATCAGCGTCGCAGTTCCGAACGGCGCCAGCAATTCGCGCAAGGAGCCTGCGCGGTGCGCGGCAGAGGCCGTGATGCCCTCGAGCCGCAGCACGGTCAGCGCCTCGTCCTGGCCCCCGATGTCGCCAAGTCCTTCCGACTTGGCCCGAAAGGCCGATTTCGGCAGATGCGCGGCACCGGAAACGTCGAAGGGCGAGCCGAGTGCCGCCGTCATGGCCTTGTTGGCCCCGGGGTCGTCGAGCCCGTGCAGCACCAACGTCCGCTCGGCCTCGGGCTTGGGCATCACTTTGAGCGTGACCTCCGTCATCACCGACAGCGTGCCCCAGGATCCGGCGAGAAGCTTGCAGAGGTCGTAGCCTGTGACGTTCTTCACCACCTTGCCGCCGGTCTTGAAGCTGTCGCCGAAACCGGAGACGGCGTGCGCCCCGAGCAGGTGATCGCGCGCCCCGCCCGCCCTGATCCGCCGCGGACCAGCGAGCCCGGCGGCGATCATGCCGCCGATGGTTCCGAGCGCCGGCGTGCCGAGCAACGGCGCCGTGTCCATCGGCTCGAAGGCGAATTGCTGGTTCTTGGCATCGATCAGCGACAGCACGTCGGCCAGCGGCGCACCGGCCTGGAGCGTGACGATCAGCTCGTTGGGCTCGTAGGAGGTGACGGCATTGAGCGCCGAGACGTCGAGCACGGCATTGGTCGCCATCGCGTGGCCGATGCCGCGCTTGGAGCCATGACCGATGATCTCGAGCGGCTGCTCGTTGGCGATCGCCGCGCGCACCACTTCTTCGACGTCTTTGGCGTCTCTGACCTTCAGCGTATCCACGGGAAGAGGCCGTAACGAAATTCGCGCCGGAAATCAAATCTGGCAAGCCTTGAGCATCGCCCAGCCCGGCAATCTCTGGTGCAACGCGAAAGAGCGGCGGCCACGCGCTCCCCCTGCTGGGCAGACGTCAGCGCACGCCATACGACTGTCGTCAGGGGCGATTGCGGACGATTAGGGTTGCCTGCTCTCTGAGTGAGGACTCCAATAGGAACGGACGCAAGCACTCGCATTTGACATGCATTCGGCGCGCCGGCGCGAAGCGAGCGAAATGGGCGGGGCGATCTACGGCTCTTGTCAGGCGCGTCACAATCACCACGAAGAGGAGGCTTGCCATGAACGTGGAGCGAGTTCGTATCTCCCGACGGCAATCCGTTGCCGGTTTGTCGGTCCTTGGCCTGAGTGGGCTGTTGATCCCCACAGCCCATGCGCAGCACAAAGCACAACAGAAGCACCAGGAAACCACTGGGGTGGGAATACATGCCGCCGAAGTGAAGGATGAGGACATCTTTCAGTTCGCGCTGAACCTGGAATACATGGAGGCTGAGTTTTATCTGCGTGCCACGACCGGCAAGGGGATCGACGATTCTGACGCTGGACCCGACGCCGCGAGGGTCGCTGGCGGACACGAAGCCAAGTTCGACAGGAAGGAAATCCGCGAGTTTGTCGAGGAGCTGGCTGAAAACGAGCTTGCCCACGTGCGCTTCTATCGCAAGACGCTGGGCAGGATGGCGGTATCGCGCCCGGCCATCGATTTCGATGCGGGCTTCAAGGCAGCCGCCCAGGCCGCTGGTCTGCCCGCCGACTTCGATCCGTTTGCCGATGACATGAGTGTCTTGCTGGGCGGCATGCTGTTTGAGGATGTCGGCGTGACGGCATATGCCGGGGCAGCGCCGTTGCTCAAGAGCAAGGAGTTCGTCGAGGCTGCGGCGGGCATTCTGGCCGTCGAGGCGTACCACATGGGCATGGCGCGCTCGCAGCTCTATTTGATGGGTGAAAAGGCCTGGAATGCGGCCAACGCCATCTCCGACGCCCGGGACCAGGTCGACGGTGGTCAGGACAAGGACCAGGGCATCCGGATGAACGGCAAAGCCAATGTCGTTCCGTCAACGCCCGATGCCATTGCCTTCCGCCGCACGCCGCAGGAGGTGCTGCATATCGTCTATCTGACCGAGAAGCAGGGTGTCAGCAAAGGCGGGTTCTATCCGAACGGAATGAACGGCGTGCTCAAATCCACCTGAGTTCTCGGCCGAATGGGAGCCGGATCGGCCGTCGTGCCGGCGGCCGAAACGCGCCTGCGCACGATCATTGGGTAGGTCGCTCTTGATGCTGTCGTAATCTTGTTTGGGTGGCTCGCCCCACCCGGACGAGATCATCGTCGGTACGTCGAGCAAGCAAGAACCGTAGCGACGCAATCTCTCGGCGCCCACAGCTCGACTCCGCGTTCTGCATCAACCGTCGCGATCATCGGCACTGCTTTCGGCGAATCGGCGCGAGGCGCACATCGGGCGTTTGCTGACCTGCGATAATAGATTGATGAACAGGCGTTCATGGAACTGCGCAGTTTCCAACTCGTTGATCAAAGTTATTCGTTGAGAGGAGGAATGAAGATGAAGAGGATGATAATTGCACTTTCTGCCATCGCCCTCATCGGCACTGCGCCGGCTGTCTTTGCCCAAGGCGTATCAAGCAAGACGCCGGGCCACGAGATGCAAACCAAGGGCTCCAAGGCAGGCCATCCGGGAGCATCCGGCTACGCTCCGGGACATAAGAAGCAGGCCATGGGTTCTAAGAAAGGTCATCCCGGCGCTTCTGGCTACGCTCCTGGCCAAACCACGGGCGCGAACACGAAACGTAGCTACTGACGGCCATCTCGCAATTGCCAATAGGCCAATGACAGGAGCCGCCGCGGTCTCAACCCGGCGGCTCTTTGTGTGAGCGATCCCAAGGCGACGACGAGGGTTGCGAACGTGGGCGGCCACCCCGGAGCGTGGCACCTTCCCTCGTCCTGAGCAGCTTGCGCAGCAAGCGTCTCGAAGGACGAGATCCGCGCTGCAACCGCCGGGCCTTCATAGGCGAGACGACAGCTTCGCGGTCTCCCATGAGGATGTGGAGTGTACCTCGGGCCTCAGCTCCTGCGACATCCGCACTTCGATCATGATCGAACCATCTTCACCCGAGACTTGGCTACTGGTCGCATGGTCTTCGTCAAAACGGAGCTCCATCATGGACGAACAGGCAATGAACCAACAGGCCATCCATCAGGCCGTCGGCGGCGGCGGTTTGCTGGTTGTGGCGCAATGGGAAGCGAAGGCTGAAGAAGCCGATCGGGTTGCCGAGATCCTGCGCAGCTTCCTGCCACAGGCTCAAAGCGAACCCGGCGTAAAACTATTCCTGATCAGCCGCGCCAAGGACAATCCGGCCCAGTTCCTGTTCTACGAGCTATTCCGCGACGAGGCCGCATTCAAGGCGCATCAGGACAGCGCACATTTTAAGACCCATATCGCCGGTCAAGCCCTACCTCTGCTGACCAGGCGCGAACGCACGCAATATGCGCTGATGTAGACCCGCGGCAGCATCAGGAAAGCCGAATGGTGTAGCCTCGCTGCGCCGTTCGGCGCCGCGTCACGCCCCGTCATGCGTCCCCTGCCAATCGCCGCCACTCGCGCGATCGAGCTGAAACGTGACCGATCTTCGGGTGTGAATTGCGGCGAGGACTTCTCCCGATAGCGTCGACATAGACAGCCCAGGATGAGGAATATCCGACATTGCGAGCCTAGAACCGCGGGATATCCGGAAACGCCAGCTTGCCTGCGTGGACATGCATGCGACCGAGCTCGGCGCAGCGATGCAGGGTCGGAAACATCTTTCCGGGATTGAGCAGGCCCTGGGCGTCGAAGGCGCATTTGAGGCGCTGCTGCTGGTTGAGGTCGATCTCGCTGAACATGTCGGGCATCAGATCGCGCTTCTCGATGCCGACGCCGTGCTCGCCGGTGAGCACGCCGCCGAATTCGACGCAGGCGCGCAGGATGTCCGCACCGAACGCCTCCGCACGCTCGATCTCGCCAGGCTTATTGGCGTCGTAGAGGATCAGCGGATGCAGATTGCCATCGCCGGCATGGAACACATTGGCGCAGCCGAGCTGGTATTTTTCCGAGAGTTCGCGGATGCGCGCCAGCGCCTTCGGCAGCGCACCGCGCGGGATGGTGCCGTCCATGCAGAGATAATCGGGCGAGATGCGCCCGACCGCGGGGAACGCGGCTTTCCGGCCCGCCCAGAACAGATTGCGCTCGGCCTCGGAATTGGAGATCTGGCAGGTGGTGGAGCCGCAGCCATTCGCGATCGCCTCGACGCGCGTGATCAGCTCGTCGACCTCGATCTTGGGACCGTCGAGTTCGATGATGAGCAGCGCCTCGACGTCGAGCGGATAGCCGGCGTGGACGAAGGCTTCGGCCGCGTGGATCGCGGGCTTGTCCATCATCTCCATGCCCCCAGGGATGATGCCGGCGCCGATGATGCGTGCCACGCATTCGCCGGCGGCTTCGACTTCTGCGAAGCCGACCATCAGCGCGCGCGCGGTCTCCGGCTTTTGCAGGATGCGCACGGTGATCTCGGTGATGACCCCGAGCAGGCCCTCGGAACCGGTGATGACTCCCATCAAGTCGTAGCCGGGGTTCTCCGCCGACTTGCCGCCGATGCGCAGGATCTCGCCGCTCATCAGCACGATCTCGCAACCGAGCACGTTGTTGGTGGTCATGCCGTATTTCAGGCAATGCACGCCGCCGGAATTTTCCGCGACGTTGCCGCCGATCGAGCAGGCGATCTGCGAGGACGGGTCGGGCGCGTAATAGAATCCGGCATGCGCGACCGCCTGACTGATGGCGAGATTGGTGACGCCGGGCTCGGTCACGACGACGCGGTTCTCGAAATCGATCTCGCGGATGCGCTTGAACTTGCCGAGCCCGAGCAGCACGCCATCCTCGAGCGGCAGGGCGCCGCCGGATAGCGAGGTACCGGACCCCCGCGGCACGACCTTGATGCCCTGCCCTGCACAATACTTCAGGACCAGCGAGACCTGCTCGGTGGTGTCGGGCAGCACCACGACCATCGGCGGCTGCCGATAGGCCGTCAATCCGTCGGATTCATAGGCTCGCATCTCGGCGGCGCTGTCGATCACACCCTCGCCAGGCACGATTGCGCGCAGCGCGGCAACGATGTCCGCGCGGCGCGCGAGCACGGCCTGGTCGCTCGCAGGCATCATGATAGCCATATCAAATCCTTCATGGCATTTCCTTTCCGGCCCAGGCCGCCTGATCAATTTGTTGCGGCAAATCAACCACGTCCGCGGATGTTTGGGTAGGCCATCCGAAAGTCGGACAACGATCTTTCCGCGACTTCGCTCTGGGACAAGTAGGAAATCGTGAAACCTGTCATGGTCTGGCGGCTTGTCCAAGCCGGGCAGGCCTGCCAAAACCGGCACGTCCGACCATTGCCGCTCAGGCAAGAGACTGACTAGACCCACCAGGGAAGAGACGAAGAGCACCCGATGACAAAACTGACCTTTGGCGCACTGACGACCCTCACCGTGATTGCCACCGCACCCGCCGCGATGGCGCAGGATGTCGCGGCCGGCAAGACGTCGTTCAACAAATGCCTGGCCTGCCACGCGATCGGCGAAGGCGCCAAGAACAAGGTCGGCCCCGAGCTCAACGGCCTCAACGGCCGCAAGTCGGGCACCGCTCCCGATTATAACTACACGGATGCGAACAAGAATTCCGGCATCACCTGGGACGAGGCGACGTTCAAGGAATACATCAAGGATCCCAAGGCCAAGATCCCCGGCACCAAGATGGCCTTCGCCGGCATCAAGAACGAGACCGAGATCAACAATCTCTGGGCCTTCATTTCCCAATTCGACAAGGACGGGAAGATCAAGCAGTAAACGCGGAAAAGGCGGCCGCTAATCGGCGGCCGCCTGCGCCGGCACGATCTTGCCGATCATCGCCTCGATCTCCGCCTTCACGAGATCCGGCACGGCGTTCTGCACCATGTGGCCGAGATCGGGCAGCACGATCAACTTCGCATTCGGCACGGTGGCAGCGAGCGGGCGCGCGTGGATGCCGGTCGAGACGGTCTTGTCGGGCTCGCCGGCGATGATCGTGACCGGCGCCGATATCTCGCCGTAACGCGCGACTTGCCCGGCCACTGCTTCCTTCAGCGTCACCAGGTCAAAGGCATTGGCGATGAACTCGCGCGGACGCAGCAGCAGCGGCGTCGCGGAATCCTTGACGAAGCCGTCCGGCATGACTTGGGGCAGGAAGACGTTGCGCGCACCGGATTCGGTGAGGACGTAGCCGAGCGGCAGCGTGATCGTGTAGGCGAGCAGCGGACCGACCACGGGCGTTGCGATGATCTCGTTGTAGCGGCCGACGCCGCCGCGCCAGGGATGAGTGACGGGCGCGAGCATCACGAGGCCGGCAACGCGGTGGGGGTGATCGAGCGCGATCCGCGCGCCGAGGGCGCCGCTCCAGGAATGCACCACGAACACCGCGCGATCGATCCCGAGCCTATGAAGCGCTTCATCGATCATCCGCGCCTGGATCTGCGGCGTCGAATCCTGCCGCCGCAGGCGCGTGCTCCAGCCGTGGCCGGGGCGATCGATCAGAATGACGCGATGATCCCTGGCGAGGAGATCGCCGAGCGGCCGTCGCATCGCTTCGAGATTGGAGCTCGCGCCGTGCAGCATCACGATCGGCAGGCCAGCGTCGCGCGGGCCGAGATCGAGGACGTGAAGCACAGCGCCGTCGACCTCGATCATCCGGCCCTGCGCCGGAAAGGCGCGCTGCACGACGACGATTCCAGCCTGCGTGACGAGCGCCAGCAGAACCAGCGCCGTCACGATTGACATCACGATCATCGAGAGAATCCGGGCGATCCTGGGCACAGGGCAGTTACGAGTCTTGGCACACGGCAGTTTCGCTCAGCCGGCATCAAGGCTTCCACCGGAAATGGTGGGCTGTGGATATGTGCACAATTGGGGAGCGTAAAAACTCAATGGAATCAACAATATTCCTTGGCGACACGGACGCCTCGGCCCAGCTTCATGCAGTCGTCATCGCGGAATCCATATAATCGCCATGGTCGGTTCGGCCATCTAGGCGCGGGTGGGCGCCGATCCTCCTCGCAACCTCGGGGATGCGGGAAAGACCGGCAGGATGTTTCCTGGTTGAACCGGAGGATTTTCGATGAGCTTCAGATCGAATGACACTGCGATCGATGAGATCGTCGCGAGCTGTAACGGCGACCTGCGCGGTGCCGTGCGGGCGCTGCTCCTGATCAACGAGCATCTCGAAGCGGAGCTTGCAAAGGCTTACGCTGCAGCCGCCGATCGCGGCCTCTCCGAGCGCGGCGGCAGCGTCCTGCATTGAGTGCAGGCTAGTTCGACCCGTCCTCGTCCTTTTCCTCGTCCGGCGTGAGCGCGGGACAGGCGCGGATCGTTGAACGCGCAACCTTGGCGTCGGCCTTGGATTTGTAGGGGCCGTCACCGAACCAGATATCGCCGATGATCACGGGATTGCTGGTCACGATGTTGCATTTGCCGGTGGCGCGGTTGCCGACCACCCAGAACAATCCGTCGGCGAGGCTCGCCGTGCCCGACGCGAGCAGCAAGCTACCCGCAAAGATCAAACGCTTCATGGCTTTGCTCCTGCCCTGCAGGGAGGCCCGCGGCGGCCCCGGCAATAGCCCTCACGATGCGACGCCTGCGATCGTGGTTAATCCGCGCCGGCCGCGATCGCTAGAAGCTAGATGTCGCGGCCTTCGACCTTCTCGGTCAGGGCCTTGACCTGGTCGGGAATCTTCTCGAGGTGCGGATTGACGGCGAGTGCCTTGCGGTAGGCGTCCAGCGCGCGCTTCTCGTCACCAACGTCCTGCATAATCATGCCGAGCCCGGCGAGCGCACCGAAATGGCGCGGTTCGCGGATCAGCACTTGCTGGATGTCGGCGAGCGAGCGGCCGTAATCGTTCTGCATGTAATAGAGCGTGGCGCGCCGGTTCCACGCCTCGATGTAGTCGGGCCTGAGCTTGATGACCGAATCCAGCAGCTTGATCGCGACCTCGATCTTCTGCGCGTCGACCGCGGTCTTGGCGCGCGACATCAACAGTGCCGCGGTGTCGCTCGGGGTCTGGAGCCAGATCGCCCAGATCCGCGCCTCGACATGCTTGGCGCTGGCCTCATCGGGCGCCGCCTTCAGCGCGCCGAACAGGAAATCGAGATTCTTGGTGCGGTCGACCTTGGGCAGCTTGGCCGGCGCTTCCGGCAGCTTCTTCTGCTTGCCGGGCGGGGGCGGCGGCTCAATCTGCTGTGCTCGCGCCGGGGCGAAGCCGGCGGTTCCCAGGACAAGGGCCAGACACAGCGTAAGCGCGAAAGGGAATCTCACTGCCATGGTGAAAGTCTAAACGCGTAAAGCCGCCCTTGCAAAGCAAAGGCGGCGTCAAACTCGTGTGAGACCGGGTCTTGCGGGACGCGCGCGGCGTCCGGCAGGGCGAGATCAGCCCTGGCGCGCCTTGAAGCGGCGCTGCACCTTGTTGATCACATAGACCCGGCCCTTGCGGCGGACCAGGCGGTTGGCGCGATGGCGACCGCGCAGCGATTTCAGCGAGTTACGGACCTTCATGGCAGAATCCTGAACGTTCGAAAGGCCGTGTTCGGCACTACCGTTTCGGCACGCGCGAATGTGGCAAAATGAGATTTTTCCCGCTGGCAGACCGACCGCCCGGGACGGGGCGGTTCTTAAGGCATGGCGGGCGGTGATGTCAATGTTAACGGCCCCGTTCCGAACCAGCAAATTCGTGAAAACAACCCCATGCACAGTAGAAACGGCCGGATCGGCTCGATCTGCCAATCGATAACCTGCGGCTTTGCCTTGCAAAATTCGTTATATCATATAATCAATTCGGCAACCCGCCGGGAGGAAAACCATGCCGAAGCTGAAGCTGCCCAACATCGACGATGTCGTCGCCATCGACATCCACACCCATGCCGAGGAGCCCTGCGGCTGCCATGCTGACGACGGCTATGACGATTTCCAGGCGCAGATGGCGGAGTATTTCAAGTCGCCAAACAAGCATCCGCCGACAGTGCCGGAGACCGCGGCGTACTACCGCGCCAAGAACATCGCCGCCGTGATCTTCCCCGTCGACGCCGAGCGCGAGACGGGCTTCCGCCGTTACAACAATTACGAGATGCTGGAGGTCGCCTCCGACCACCTCGACGTCCTCATCCCCTTCGTCTCCATCGACCCGCACAAGGGCAAGCTGGGCGTCCGCGAGGCGCGCAAGCTGATCGAGGAATACGGCGTACGCGGCTTCAAATTCCACCCGACCATGCAGGGCTTCTACGCCAATGACCGCATGGCCTATCCACTCTATGAAGAGATCAACAATGGCGGCGCCATCGCGCTGTTCCACACCGGCCAGACCGGCGTCGGCTCCGGCATGCCCGGCGGCATGGGCATGCGGCTGAAATACTCCAACCCGATGTACATGGACGATGTCGCGGCCGATTTCCCCGACCTCAAGATCATTCTCGCCCACCCCTCCTTCCCCTGGCAGGAGGAGGCACTGTCGGTCGCAACCCACAAGCCGAACGTCTACATCGACCTTTCGGGCTGGTCGCCGAAATATTTCCCGCCGATCCTGGTGCGCTACATCAACTCGATTCTCCAGGACAAGATGCTGTTCGGCTCGGACTGGCCGGTGATCACGCCGGATCGCTGGCTGTCGGATTTTGCCAAGATCGACATCCGCGACGAGATCCGGCCCAAGGTGCTCAAGGCCAACGCGCGCAAGCTGCTGGGAATCTAGACGCGCTCATGGATCGGTGGAGTCTGGCTGATTTTCGTGGGCGCAACGGATACTGCGCCAACGGAAGCTGCCTCCGGTCACATCGTCCGCGCCAAATCACGGTGTAACTCCCGGTTCTCTAGTGGCTTCGGCGCGCAGCTTCTCAACTGCACGCAGGAACTCCCCTTCGGTGGTATCAGCCTGATCGACTTCGGAACGCATTCACGCCAGATGCGCTTCGCTTCGTTGAAATATTGCAGCGTTCGCCTCGCAACCCGATCGAATTCCTCGCACACTCTTGGCCGCGCAACAGCGCCCGATCCGAATTTCCTGCTTGGATCGATATCACGGGGCCCGCTATAGTCCTGCGGCTGCATCGAGCCCGGAGGACGGTCAATTGCCCCTCAAAGCCGTCGTCTTCGACGCCTACGGAACGCTCTACGATATCCAGTCGGTCGCTGAGATCACCGAGGATGCATTTCCAGGCTATGGCGGGATCATCACGCAGATCTGGCGCATCAAGCAGCTCGAATATACCTGGTTGCGCTCGCTGATGCGGCGCTACCAGGATTTTTCGGCGGTCACGCGCGACTCCCTGGCCTATACGTTGCGCGTGCTCGGGCTCGCTTATGACAGCGAGGCGTTCGAGCGCGTGATCGAGAAATA
Organism: Bradyrhizobium sp. 153; assembly: GCF_023073835.1. NCBI lineage: Bacteria > Pseudomonadati > Pseudomonadota > Alphaproteobacteria > Hyphomicrobiales > Nitrobacteraceae > Bradyrhizobium > Bradyrhizobium sp. 153. Next base: position 296,223 of record NZ_JADPKH010000083.1, read on the forward strand.
TCTGCATCTTGAGCTCTATCCGGATGCGATCGATGCGCTCACCGCGCTGAAGCCGCGCAAGCTCGCGGTCCTCTCCAATGGCAGCCCGCACATGCTGAACGCGTTGGTGCGGAATACCGGCCTCGATCGCCTGCTCGATGCCACCATCAGCGTCGACGCCAAGAATATCTTCAAGCCGAGCCCGGAGGCCTATGGCCTCATCGGCGAGGTGCTGGGCACCAAGCCGAACGAGGTTCTGTTCGTCTCCTCCAATCCCTGGGACGCCGCCGGCGCGAAATCATTCGGATTGAAGGTTGCCTGGATCGAGCGGGTGGCACCCGAAGCCATGGCGCTGGCTTGCGTCGAGACCGAACTCATGGCACCGCTGACGATGTTCAAGGCGATCCGCACCCAGATGGACGAGCTCGGCTTCGCGCCGGATCATCGTGTCCGCGCGCTCTCCGAGCTGCCAAGCATCGCTTAGGGATCGCTAGCTGCCATGAGTTCGAGTGAACTGCTGGAATGAGCTGTTTGGAATGAGCCTGCAATCCGTTCGCGATTTCTTCGCCGAGAAAGCCCCCGACATTACCGTCATCGAATCCCCGATCAGCTCCGCCACGGTGACGCTGGCGGCCGAAGCCTATGGCGTCGAGCCGGGGCGCATCGCCAAGACGCTCTCGTTGCGCGTCGGCGAGCGCGTGATCCTGATCGTCGCTGCCGGCACATCGCGCATGGACAACAAGAAGGTGAAGGCGCAGTTCGGGGGCAAGCCGAAAATGCTGGGACCGGAGGAGGTCGCCGAGATCACCGGCCACGAGGTCGGCGGCGTGTGCCCGTTCGGCCTGAAGGCACCGCTGCCGATCTATTGCGACGTCTCGCTGAAAGCGTTCGACGTCGTGGTGCCAGCCGCGGGCTCGACCCACAGTGCCGTGCGCATCACCCCTGACCGGATGGCCGAGTTGGTCGCGGCCGAATGGGTCGACGTCTGCGAAATCAGGCGCGACTAGAGCCTTATCGGTTCTGATCGAATCAGAACCGAACCTCTCCGCGCGACCGGGTATCCACGTCGCGCGAAAGCACTTTAATCGTCATCGTAGGGTCGGGGCTGAGCCCCGGGCGGAGCCGCATTATAGCGCGGCGGCGGCGGCGCGGCGCGGTTGCGCGGGACCGGCTGCTGCGGCTGGGCCTGATTGTTCGACTGGAACACCGCACGGCACCCGCTGGAGAGTTGCGGCGTGTTCTGCTGCAAGCAGGCCACGATGCGGTTCACGTCGGGAATCTGATCGCTGCACAGACGCCACACATCAGGCGTGCAGGCCATCTGCTGTTCCATCGTGCCGCGGTATTCTTGCGCAGATGCCGCGCTCTGCGCGACGATGCCGCTGATCGCGAGCGCCACACCCAGCGCAATCCGCTCTGTTCGCATGTCCCGATCCTTCCCGAATCCGTCAAAACCTCCTCAATCAATGAGGCGGGGGAAGGTTCTGGACCAACAACAAAATGTGAAAGCGCGTCTGGAACCTACTCGACCTTGCCGATCTTCTTCACCGCCGCGATCAGCCGCGCGCTGTCGGCCGCGACGAATTGCGCGAAGGCCGGGGCATCCTGATAGGCCACGAGGCTGCCCGAGGCCTCGAACGATTTGAGCACGTCCGGACTCGTCATCACCTGCGCCATCGCCTCGCGCAGACGGGTCGCGATCGCGGCCGGCAGCGCGCTCTGCGCGAACAGGCCGGCCCAGATGTACATCTCGACATCCCTGTAGCCGAGTTCCTGAAAGGTCGGCACGTCGGGGAAGCTCGCGATGCGCTGCGCGCCGCAATTGCCGAGCACGCGCAGCTTGCCGCCGTCGACCTGCGGCTTCAGCGTGCCGGGTGCCGCGGCGATCGCCTGCACGGTACCACTGAGGATGGCGGTCAGTGCGGGACCTGCGCCGCGGAACGGCACATGCAGCAGCTTGATGCCGGCGCTGCTTGCGAACATCTCCATCGCCACGTGCAGCGTGCCGTAGGGCCCGGACGAGCCATAGGTGATCTGGCCCGGTCGCCTCTTCGCGTCCTCGACGAAATCCTGCGCCGTCTTCCACGGTGCCGAGGCTGGCACCGCGAGCAGCGTGGGATCGGCGAGCACGCGCGCGATCGGCATGAACTGCGAGACTTCGTACGCAACAGGACGCTCGAACAGGCGGTCGGCTTCGGGGAGCACCGCGAGCGAGGACAGTGTCATCAGCAGCGTGTAGCCGTCGGGCTCGGCGCGCGCGGCCGCGGCATTGCCCACCGATCCGCCGCCACCGCCGGCGCGGTTGTCGACGATCACGGGCTTGCCGAGAATCCGCTCCAGCGCCTGGGCCACCGGACGCGCCGCCAGATCGGCCTGTCCGCCAGCGGGAAACGGCACGATCATGGTGATGTTGCGGGCTGGATAGGTTTGAGCAAAGGCATTGTCAGGTAACCCAGCGCGCAACAACGGCAGTGCAGCAGCGGCGCGCAGGACGTCGCGTCGGTCCATGGCAGGTCCCTCCCCTCATTTTCTTTGTTCGCTCGCCAGCCTAACGTCGCGATCGGCAAGAACAAGATGTTTACGAAGCATTAGCCATGTTCGACTGGGTCCGGAACGCATGCCTGAGGCCTCCGTTTTCACTCCAAGGAGTGTGCCATGGGAAAACTCGCGACCATCGACGTCGCCTTGGACGAGATGCTGGTGAATCTCGCCGCGATCGTGTTGCGACTTTCAACGCCCGAAATGACGCGAACGCCGGAAGCGCGACGCGCACTGGCGCAATCTGTCCATCAATATGCGGTTTGCGCGAGACGCTCGAGCGACCCGCGTGTTCACGAATTGAAGTCCCAGCTGGAAGGGACACTGAAGCCGAGCTTGCGGATTGTCGCGATCGACGGCGTGAAGTTGCCTTCGTTTTAACCCGTCATTGCGAAGAGCTCTTGCAACGAAGCTATCCAGAGTTTCTCCGCGGGTTTACTCTGGATTGCTTCGCTGCGCTCGCAATGACGAGGTCGTTAGATCTGTCAGTCTGCGTGGGTCTACGACGTCTTTGCCTTCCCGCGTGTCCGCCGCTTACAGGTGCCCGGCAGCTTCGCGGCCAGGAAATCGCCAAGGGCCTCGACACGTGCGGGACGCGGGCCACCGGGCGGCGTCACCAGGTGCACGGCGCCTTCGGCCTGCTTCCAGTCCTTGAGGATCACTTCGACCTGACCTGAGGAGATCGCCTCGCCGACGATGAACTCGGGCAACTCGGCGATACCGAGGCCCGCGATCAGCGCCGGCATCACCGCTTCACCATTGTTGACGCGGAGCTGGCCGCCCGGGCGCACGCTGGCCTGCTCACCGGCCGAATTGGTGTAGTGCCAGGCATTCGGCGTCGAGAGATAGGCGTAGCTGAAGCATTTGTGCTCGGCCAGATGCATCGGATGCGTCGGACGGCCATATTGCTTGAGGTAAGACGGCGCCGCCACGGTATAGCGCGGCATGGTGAAGAGCTGCCGTGCGATCAGCGAGGAATCCGGCAGCCGCGCGATCCGTACCGCCATGTCAAAGCCTTCCCCGATCAGGTCGACGGTCGCATCGCTCAAATGCAGGTCGACCGAGACTTCCGGATAGGCCTGAAAGAATTCCGGCAGCAGCGGCGCCACGGCCTTGATGCCGAATGTCATGGGCACAGCGAGCCGGACCAGGCCGCGCGGCGCCACCGATTGCGCCAGCGCTTCGTTCTCCGCGGCTTCGCCATCGGCCAGCAGGCGCGTCGCGCGTTCGGCGAGCTTGTGGCCGGCATCGGTCAACGCGAGCCGGCGGGAGGTACGGTTGAACAGCCGGGCGCCGAGCCGCTCCTCCAGCCGGGTGACCGCCTTGGAGACCGTCGCCTTCGACATCGCGAGCTCGCTTGCCGCCCCCGCAAACGACCGCAATTCCACGACTTTTGCGAAAACCGCGAGCGCCTCGAAATCGGGGAGTTTTGCCATGTGAAGTCCGTCGTTAGTTTATTTAATGAAACAATGAGTTTCAACAGTTTCTATTTCTATACCACAGGCGGAGGCTTATCCAAGCGTCAATCGCAATTCCAGCAATGGAGACATCCAATGACCAAGAAGCTCTCAGGCAAGGTTGCTCTCGTCACCGGCGGCTCGCGCGGCATCGGCGCGGCGTCGGCCCGCGCGCTCGCAGATGAAGGCGCGGACGTCGCCATCAGCTACGTCGCCTCGCCCGAAAAGGCGGAGGCCGTCGTTGCCGATTTGAAAGCCAAGGGCGTCAAGGCACGCGCCTTCAAGGCCGATCAGGCTTCGGCCAGTGACGTGACGCAGCTGGTCAAAGACGTGGCCAAGGAGTTCGGCCATCTCGACATCCTCGTCAACAATGCCGGCGTCGCCGCGGGCGGAGCGATCGACGATGCCAATGCCGACACCGAAGCGTTCGCCCGCCAGGATCTGATCAACGTGCATGGCGTGATCGCGGCTATCCGCGCCGCCTCGCAATTGATGAATGAGGGCGGCCGCATCATTACCGTCGGCTCGATGCTGGCCGACCGCGCCTCGTTCCCCGGACTCGCCGACTACGTCGCCACCAAGGCGGCCGTGGTCGGCTACACCAAGGGTGCGGCGCGCGATCTCGGCCCACGCGGCATCACCGTGAACGTGGTGCAGCCGGGCTCGATCGACACCGACATGAATCCGAAGGACGGCGGCGAGTTCGCCGAGACCCAGCGCAAGCAGCACGCGCTCCAGCGCTTCGGCCGCCCCGAGGAAGTTGCAGCCGGCGTCGTCTTCCTCGCAAGCCCCGAAGCCTCCTTCGTCACCGGAACGGTGCTCAATGTCGACGGCGGATTCGGCGCCTGATTCAGGCGCCGTCCGTTCAAGTCAAGGAATTACGCAAATGATCGAACTCAGACCTTTCGCAAAGCTCGGCGGCGCCGATCACGGCTGGCTCAAGGCCAAGCATCATTTCTCCTTCGCCAGCCACTACGACCCGAACAACATGGCTCACGGCGCCCTGCGGGTGTGGAACGACGACGAGATCGCGCCGAACACCGGCTTTCCCGCTCACCCCCACGCCAACATGGAAATCATCACCTATGTGCGCGAGGGCGCGATCACCCATCAGGACAGCCTCGGCAACGAGGGACGCACCGAGGCCGGCGACGTGCAGGTGATGAGCGCCGGCAGCGGCATCCGCCACTCCGAGTACAATCTCGAGCCGACCAGAACGCGGATCTTCCAGATCTGGATCGAGCCGACCGCACGCGGCGGTCAGCCGACCTGGGGCTCGAAACCATTCCCCAAGGCGGACCGTTCCGGCAAGCTCGTCACCATCGCGAGCGGCTTCGAGGACGACACCGACGCGCTGCCGATCCGCGCCGATGCGCGGGTGCTCGCCACCACGCTGAGGCCGGCGAGAGCGCAGAATACATGCCGCAGAAGTCACGGCACCTCTACCTGGTGCCGGCTGCGGGCGCGGTCGAGGTCAATGGCGTTCGCGTCGAAGCCCGCGATGGCGCCGCAATCCGCGACGAGGACAGGCTGAAGATCACCGCTCTGGAAGATACGGAGCTCGTGCTCGTCGATGCGGCGTAGGCGCCCCCACCACACAGCAACTCGTCATGCCCGGCCTTGAGCCGGGCATCCATCGCCTTCGTAAAGAGCTTTTTGAAAAGCGATGGGCTGCCGGGTCAAGCCCGGCAACGACGGCGAACAAGCAACTCACCTCGTCATCCAACGGAGACCACCCATGACCAAAGTTCTCGTCCTCTATTATTCCGCCTATGGTCACATCGAGGCGATGGCGAATGCCGTTGCCGAAGGCGCGCGCGAGGCCGGCGCCACCGTCGACATCAAGCGCGTGCCGGAGCTGGTGCCGGCGGAGGTCGCGAAAGCCTCGCACTACAAGCTCGATCAGGCCGCCCCCCTCGCCAAGATCGAAGATCTCGCCAATTACGACGCGATCATCGTCGGTACCGGCACCCGGTTCGGCCGGATGGCCTCGCAGATGGCCAACTTCCTCGACCAGGCCGGCGGGCTGTGGGCCAAGGGCGCGCTCCACGGCAAGGTCGGCGGCGCGTTCACGTCGAGCGCGACCCAGCATGGCGGCCAGGAAACGACCCTGTTCTCGATCATCACCAACCTGCTGCATTTCGGCATGATCGTCGTCGGCATGAACTACGGCTTCGCCGGACAGATGAAGCTGGACGAGGTCACGGGTGGCGCGCCCTACGGCGCCACCACCATCACCGGCGGCGATGGCAGCCGCCAGCCCAGCGCCAACGAGCTCGCCGGCGCACGCTATCAGGGCCGCCAGATCGCGGAGACCGCCAGGAAACTACATGGCTGAGCTGCACGGCTGACGCGATCGCGGGCGGCATTTCTCGTTCGGGAATGCCGCTTCAGCGCGTCCCCTTGCCCATCGCCCGCGCCGCAAGCGCGGCGAGCCTCGGGTGACGGCGCAGCCCCTGCGCGGCGTGGTCGCGCCATGCATAGGGCAGGCCCCGCCAGGACAGTGCGACGCTGACATCGGTCAGCGGGACCCTCTGAGCGCCGAAGCGGCGCTTATAGTCCTGATTGCCGATGCTGAGATCGAAGCAGCGCACGCCCCCTGCATGCAGTGCGGCCATGGTGCGCTCGGCGACGAGCAGCCCGGGCGAGCAGCTCGACCATGAATCACCGGCGTGGCTGATGCGCAGCAGGTAGTAAGTCGCATCCTGCCTGACGCCGAGCGAGGTGGCGACGACGCCCTCGTCGCAGACCAGCGCCGAGACGACGGCATAGCCTTCCACGACGCCCTGGCGGGCGACCTCGCGGTAAAATCGCGCATGGGTCTCGTCGTTGAGGATAAATGGCGAGCCGAGCTTTCGCATGCGCGCCTGCTGCTGAACATCCATGACATCCAGCAGTTCATGCGCGCGAGCGATATCCGCAGCGATCTCGAACCGCGCGCCGGCATGACGGCTGAAGACGCGCCAGCAGCGCGGCATCTGCATGCGCTTGATCGAGGCCTGGTAAGCCTCATAGTCGTCGCCCATCAGCACCAGATTGCCGTTGAGCGAGGAGGATCCGATCCGGCCGAGCGAGACCAGCGGGTTCGGCTTGCCGCCGATTTGGGCCGGCATCTTCCTCAGGCGCAGCAGATCGAAGCCATCGGGCAAGGCGCGTAGTGCATCGATCAACGCCTTGCTGATGGCATCTGGCGCATCCGCGTCAAGCGACAGGATCGGCGCATTGTTATCGGAGACGCCGAGATCGGCAAATTCGACCACGCGGATGCCGCGCCTGGTATGGCTGATCATCGGCACAAGAGCGATGTCCTTGCCGGTCGCGGCATCGGAGATCACGGCGATCAGCGGTGTGAGGTCGTGGAACGCCTCGTACCAGGCGCCGAGCCAGTAACCGTGCTGGAACGCGGTGCGATGGCTTGCATTCAGGCGCAATGCGGCCCGCCGCCAGTCGCGTATGAAATCGACCGCGATTCCCGACGTGCTCGACACCCGGCCTTCTGATTGCTCGACGCTGAGGAACGTCATCCGCGGGACATAGGATTACTGAAGTTTCCGGATAGATTATGTTTTGCCGCGGAGGACAAGTAACGTCGCCTCTTATCGTTAAGCGATGCCACTTAAAGCCGCCCCGCTGCGACAGGTGTCAGTGCTCAGGTTCCACCTGCCCTGCGCACTGGAACCGGGCCAGGAAGTGCAGGCCGGCCACTGCGACAGCGAAGATGAACCAGATCGGACTCTGTCGGTCGAGCAGGAAGGTCTCGGTGGCTCCGTAATAAAGGCCGAACAGCCATACCGTCAGGAACAGCTTTGCCAGCGCGCGACTGCGGTTATGCGCCTGGGCCGACTGAAAATTGCCGAGCGGTGCGAGCACGAAGACGAGGATCACCAGCAGCAGCCCCGACAGGCCGATGGTGACGGCGAGGTCGAGATAGCTGTTGTGGCTGTGCGCCGCGCTCGTCGCCCATTCCGCGCCTTGCGTGGTCTGCCGCTCGGTCAAATCATCCCAGAAGGCTGCATAGCCGTGGCCGATGATCGGCTTCTCGGCGACGGCTGCGAGCGCGAATTCCCAGATGGCGGAGCGCCCGGTGAAAGTGGGGTCGAGCGGAAGCAGCCGCGTCATGGCGCCGAGCGACGGACTCAAGACGCTGCCCACCGTCAGCAGGTTCATCGCGATCAGCGGCACGAAACAGATGATCCGCTTCAGCCAGAGGCTGCGCGTGACGTAGACCAGCGACGCCAGCGCGTAGATCGCAAGGCACAGCACCGAGGACGTCTTGCCGCCGGTGAAGATCAGGAAGATGCCGGCAAGCACCGCGATCGCCGGCCCCATCACGAACGCGCCGGCACTGCAAAGGTAGATGCCGACATAGACCAGGATGGTCATCACCGGCGAGGCGACGTTCTTGTGGCCGAAACTGCCGCGCCAGTCACCGGCAAGCTGCGGCTCGGTGATGTCGAACGCGGTGTGAATCGAATATTGCGGCGCGAGGAAGACGCCGAGATAGCAGAGCACGAGCAGCGCGAGCGCGGCACCGCCGAGGCACAGGTTGAAGCTGCGCTGCGTCGGCGGCAACAGCGGCAGGAGCACGGCGAGCGACGTCACGCTCGCCGCGAGCACGAAGCGCTGAAACGAAACGCCGCGGCTCTCGGAGAAGGCGATGTTGATCAAGAGCCAACCGACGAGACAGAGATGCAACGGGGTCACCAGGGACTTCAGCGCTGGCGCATCGGTCACGGCGGCGAACAGCACGGCGACCACGGCCAAGAGGCCGAAGGCGATGTAGGTCAGCGCCATTCGCCCGCTGACGACAGTAGCGAAATTCTCACTCCGCAGGTCCGGAAACGGATCGAGCGTCACCAGGATCAACAGCAAGGCCGCGACGGCGACGAGACAGCGCGCTGCCCGCACCGCGTTCAGCCCTGCGAGCCCGCCGCGCAGGACGTGGCCCAACGATCGGGCCTCGACGTCAGTCATGTCAGCGGCGCTGCGATCCAAGCTGCGATCCATAGCTCAAGGCAGGTGAGGCCGGGAAGCTTCAGGTTCTAGCTCACCGCCGTTAACCATCCGTCAACCAGCATGTCGAAGACGACAGGCATATTCTGTGCGGCAGCGCTGCCGCACTCTAGATTTGCCGCAGGCTCAATGTCACCGGCTTAACGTTATTCCACGAATCCGGCGCCGCGCAGGCGCTCGCGGCAGCGACTTGCCCATAATGCGGGTATCATCCGCAGCAGCCGAGATTTCGATTGCTGGCATTGCCGGCTCGGCAGACGCGCCCTGGTTAACGGATCATTAAAGACGAGTCGCAGCTTGATCACCGCCGACGAGGTTCTCGAATTAACGGCTGCCTCACGCGTGATGCCGGCGGCGCGCCTGCCGTTGCCGGTGAATCCGGGCGCGTCGGTATCCGTCGTCATTCCCGCCAAGAACGCTTCGGCCTATATCGGCGAAACCATCGCCAGCGCGCTGGCGCAACGCGATGTCGCCGAAATCATCGTCGTAGACGACGGCTCGACCGACGACACGATTGCGATCGTCCGCGCCATGCGTGATCCACGGCTCCGCATGATACAAAACGCCTCCGCGGGCGTGTCAGCGGCGCGCAATCTTGGCGCGCGGCAGGCGGTCGGCGATTGGCTGCTCTTCCTCGATGCCGACGACCGCCTGCGGCCCGATGGCGTGGCGGCCCTGCTGGCGGCAGCGCGCGGCGCTCCGCGCGCGGTTCTCGTCTATGGCGACTACAACACGATCGACAGCGAGGGACGGCAGATCGGCCGGCGCGATCTGCTGAAGGGACGCCGCAAGCCGTCCGGCGACGTGCTGACGCGGCTCGCAGCCGGCAACTTCATCGTCAATGGCGGCATCGTGCTCACCCGTGCGGAGGCTTTTCGCGCTGTGGGCGGCTTCGACGTCTCCCTCAGATATTGCGAGGATTGGCATTGCTGGTGCCGACTTGCCGCGATCGGCGAGTTCGAATTCGCGCCAAAGCTCCTGCTCGACTATCGCCTGCACACGGCGAACACGATGAATGCCGCGGTGCGGACGCCGCAGGATTTCTTCCCGGCGGTCGCGCGAGTCTTCGACGACGGGCTGATCCTGGCGAGACTGCCCGAAGGCACGGCCGGCGCGCTGCGCCGGGCCGCCGAGATTCATCTCGTCACCTATTCGGCGATGCAGGCGGTTCGCTTCGGCAGATATCGCGACGCCGTCGCCTATCTCGCCATGGTCGGCCGGCGCTCGCTCAAATCGCTGCCGCGCTCCGCGCTCCGGGTCGTCCTCGCCCGTTTTGGCATCTAGCTCCGCTACCAGGGCGTCAGGACACGATCTTCGAGGCTTCATAGGGCTTCGGCTCGATGCCGAATGCCGCAAGCACGGAGCCGAGCGCGACCATCACGGGATGCATCGCGACGACTGTCTTCGACGATGTCAGCAGACCGGCCGCACGCACTAGCGACAGCGGCAACCGGCCAACCATCTGCGCAAACACCAGCATCCGCGCCGCTGCGCTCTGCGCAGCCTTGGACTGCACGCGATAATTGATCGCACCGATGCGCAAGCCTCGCTTCGCGATCCAGCCGAGGCTGGTGCGGCTTTGCGGCACGGTCTCGGTGATGACCGCCTCCGCCGTCCAGTGGAATGTCATGCCGGCATCGCGGCACCGCACGAAGAAATCGCAGTCGCCGCCGCCGAGGAAATTGAAGCGCAGGTCGAAGGCCGGACGCTCGAACCGCTCGAATACCGCACGCGTGATCAGACAATTGCCGCAGCCATAGATCAGCGGCACCGCGCCGCTGTAATCATAGGCGGGACAGAAAGCGGGATGACGTGACAGCCAGGGCTGGCTGTCGTCGTCGAAGACCGGCAACACCGGCCCGCCGACCACGTCGGCGCCGGTCGCCTCCGCGGTGCGCACCATCAACTCGAGCCAATCGGGCGAGGCGATCTCGTCGTCGTCGATCATCAGGAAGCGGGTCGCGGCGGGAAATATGGCCTGCGCCGTCTCGAACGCGGCGTTGATCGCCTGGCAATTGCCCTGCCGCTTCTCGACGAGGCAGATGCCCTGGAGCCTCCCGTCGGCGAGATATTCCGCGGCGACCGGCGCGCTCTCGCGCAGCGCGGCATCGTTCTCGACCATGACGACCGCAAAGGAGCGAGGTGTGCGCTGGCTGGCCAGCGAGTCCAACGTCAGCCGCAGATGCTGCGGGCGGCGGAAGCAGGGAATGCAGACGACGATGCCGACCGACAGGTCGATGACGCTGGAGCTCGCCGCGATCTCGCGGTTGGGATCGCACACGAGGTCCGAGAAGCGCGTGGCGGACAAGTCTGTCGGGATCAGTGTCATGACGTCCTAGATGTCCGAGATATGTTGAAAAAGCCCTGCTTCGATCGCGCGGATCGGCCGCGTCCCGCGACGGCACATCGCGGCGGGACAGATGCGTCCCAAAATGAACGGCCGGCGAGCGGAAAATCCTCGCGCACGCTGGCGATCTCCAGCCATCTTGGCACAAACACCATGCAGTTAACCGCCTTCGCACGCTTCCGCAGCGAAACCTCGCACCCGTGTTAGTGCAACTCGCGGTCCAATGCGCCGACAACACCTCAACACGAACAATGCCGTAGTTAACGCCTATGCGCATTAACCCGACCGTAAGCACTGCGATCAGTGAGATGGCGCGGCATCAGATTTGCTCTTCGGCCAAGCGAGTTTTTTCCTGTAAATTTGAATAGAACAAGTGCGGTCAGAAAATCATGAACAAGCCAGCGACGATCGAGTTCGCGACAGCCACGGCGATCAACGTCTCCGCGGCCACTCCCCCCACCCAGGCGCTGCACGATCTGATCCCTGGCGAAGCCCGCGACAGCCTGCTCGCGATTCATGACGTGCTGCGCCGCGAACTGCCGCAGGGCCGGCTCGCCATCTATGAAGCCGGCGGTGGCTCGTGCAGCGTTCTGCCGCCGGACTTGCCAAGCCGCAGTCACATCACCGTCGTCGACATCGACGAGGATCAGGTCCGCAACAATACCTACGCGGACGTGGCGATCCTCGGTGACGTCCAGACCTACCGTTTTGGGCAAGAGACTTTCGATCTCGTCATCTGTTACAACGTGATCGAACATCTTCCCGACGTCGAAGCCGCACTGCTGAATTTCCGCGATGCGCTCAAGCGCGGCGGAATGATCCTGATCGGCGCCCCCAACCCGCGCTCGCTGTCCGGCGTGGTCACCAAATACTCGCCGCATTGGTTCCACGTCTGGTTCTACCGGAATATCCGCGGCATCAAGGATGCCGGCCTGCCGGGCGAGCCGCCGTTCCCGACGTTCTTCCATCCGCTGGTGACATTGCCGAGGCTCGAAGCATTTGCGGCCGCCAACGGTCTCGAGATGATCTATCGTCGTGAAGTCGAGAGCCCGCGCTATCCCGAGATGCGCCGGCGCAAGCCTTTGTTTGCGGCCCTGGCCGACGCTGGGGCCACGGTGCTGAACGCCGTGCTGCCGCGCGGCACCGACGTCCGCCGCGGCGATTATCACGTCATCCTGCGAAAGAGCTGACGCCATGCGCGCGCAGCGGATCGCACAACAAGCGAAGCTTCGCGGCCACGCTGCGCGCGGTAACGAACCGTTAATCTCTGAGCGACCTCAGCGTCGCCGCGACGCACCGAAGAACGACATGCGCTTAAACGCTTTGTTTGCCATTTCGGTGAATAGTCCCTCAATGAGTATGGTTAATTTTTCCTGTTGCGTTGATTGGGCACCTATATCCCGGGTGCGTGGCGTGAAACGAAGAGTAACCCCTCAGCCCGCGGCAGTTGGAATGAAAGCTGGGGATCATGCTTGACTATAACCAGCCGATTGAGCGGGCCAGACCGGAGGCCCCGCGAGGAAAGCCTCAGGCCGGCTTCAGCGTGCTGGAGCTCGCCAATCTGCTCTGGCGGCGAAAGGTCGCGATTGCCGCGGCCGCCCTGCTCGGCGCGACGCTTGCGGTCACCATCGGCAAGAGCCTGACGCCGCGCTACACCGCCACCGCACAGCTCTATGTCGACCCGCGCGAGCTTCAGCTCGTCGATCGCGAGCTGACGCCGCGCGCCCAGGACGTCTCCGGCATGTCCATGGTGGTGGAGAGCCAGGCGCGCCTGATCACCTCCAATAGCGTGCTGCTCCAGGTCATCCAGCAAGCCGGCCTCGACAAGGATCCGGAATTCGGCGGCGGCGAGGGCACGAGCCTGATGTCATCGCTGCTCGGCCTGATCGGCCTTCAGCCCCGCGCGCCCTCCGCTGCGGAAAAGAAGGAAGTGCAGCTCGCGGCGCTCGACGCGCTGAACCGGCACATCACGGTCCGCAAGACCGAGAAGAGCTTCATCGTCGACATCGAGGTCTGGTCGACGGACCCCGCGAAAGCGGCAATGCTCGCCAACACGCTGACCAATGCCTATCTTGCGGAATCCCGCAACTCGCAGGCCTCGGCCGCACGGCGCGCCACCAATGATCTCTCCGGCCGCCTGAAGGAGCTGCGCGAGCGGCTGCGCAACGCCGAGACCGCGCTTGCCACCTACAAGGCCCAGAACAATTTCGTCGGCACCCAGGACACGCTGATCAGCGACCAGCAGCTCTCCGCCAGCAACCAGCGGCTGGCCGCGGCCCGCGCGGCGACGATGGATGCGCAGGCGCGGCTCGACCAGATCGAGGCGAGCCGGCGCACGGCGGCGGATGCGGGCGCAATCCCCGAGGCGCTGCAATCGCCGACGATTGCGAACCTGCGCGCGCAATATGCGGACGCCCGCAAGAAGTATGCGGAACAAGCCGGCGAGCTCGGCCCGCGCCACCCGGCGCTGCGCCAGACCGAGAAGCAGGTCGAGGATCTCAAGCGCACCATCAACGAGGAAATCGATCGCTTCGCCCAGTCCGCCAAGAACGACCTGACGCGTGCCCGCGACTTCGAAGCCTCGCTCAACCGGGCGCTGGAAGCGCAGAAGCGGCAGAGTGTCCAGCTCAGCCAGGCCGCAGTCCGCCTGCGCGAGCTCGAGCGCGAGGCCGACGCCAGCCGCGACGTCTATCAATCCTTCCTCAAGCGTTCCCGCGAGACCGAGGAGCAGGAGAGCCTGAACACCTCAGCAGCCCGCGTCATCGGCGAAGCGACGGTGCCGCAGCGGCGCTCGTTCCCGCCGGCGATGAGCCTGTTTGCCATGATCGGCTTCATCTTCGGTGCGGTCGCGGCGTCGAGCTGGTTCGCTGCGGCCGAGCTCATGTTCGCTGGTGCGAGCGCGCCGGCGCCAACACCTGCCCGTCCACAGCGCACGCCGGCGCCGGATGCGACGCGAGCTCCGCAGCGCGCGCGGGCACCAGAGGTCTCGGAGGCCTGGCCGCCCCCGCAGGTCTCAGGTGCTCCGGAAGTAGAGCAAGCTCCGCCGGAACTTGCCGCACCTCCGTTACAGCCTTCGATCGTCGAGAAGCCCCTGATCGAGAAGCCGCTGATCGCACGCCTCCAGGAGGCCGACGTCATTCATACGCTCGGCGCCATTCTCGCCACCGGCGGCAGCGTCGATCTCACCCGGCTGGGCTGGCCGACCCTGCGCCCCGGCTTTCCCCTCACCACGCTGCTCAATGCCTGGCGCGACATGCGCGCTGCCGTGGCCCGGCGCGCCGGCGGCATGGCGATGCCGGTCATCGCGCTCGTCGGGACCGGCGAGACCACCGGGCGTAGCGTGGCCGCATTGAATTTCGCACTGGCCGCCGCGCGCGACGGCACCCGCGTGCTGATGATCGATGCCGATCATCAGGCGCGTTCGCTCTCGAACAAGGTCGATCGTCGCGGCAAGAACGAGCCGAGCAGGCTCGGCTGGCTCTCGATTGGCAGCAAGGACGCCCGCGAGATCAAGACGGTCAACGGCATCTCGGTGCTGCCGGCCGCAGAGGGCGACGCCGGCAAGGCGGCCGACGCCATCCGCAAGGCGATTACACAGGCGCGAGCCGCGGGTGGCTATGATCTCGTGATCCTCGACGGCCCCGCGGTGCCGCTCTCGGCCGGCGGCCGCAAGCTGCTGGACGACACCGAGGCGCTGGTGGCGGTGCTGCCGACCAGCCTCGACATCAACGACAGCCTGGAAGAGATCTTGACCACACTCGGCCGCGCCGAGCGCAAGCTCGTCGGCGTCGTGCTCGACGAGCTCACTCCCGCAGCCCAAACGCGCCAGCGAGGCCGGCAATATGCTTGAGCGTCGCGTCAATTTCGAGGGACGGACGGCAACTGCCGACGTGCCGCGGATCACCGTCGGCGGCCTTCGCATGGCCGCGATCGACCTGGAAGCGACCGCCGATTTCATGATCGAGGCGACCGATCCTGACAATCGCATCGGCCGTCCGCTGTTCCTGACTTCGGCCAATGGCGAGGTGCTGGCGCGCTGCTCGACCGAGCCGCAGACCGAGCGCCTGTTCCGCATCGCCGACCTGATCAACGCCGATGGCCAGCCGCTGGTCGCGGCTTCGAAGCTACAATCTTGGTTTCCGCTGCCGGAGCGCGTCGCAACCACGGACCTGTTCCATGTCGTCGCGCGCAAGGCGGAAGCGCTCGGCCGCACCTTCTACATGCTCGGCGCCAGCGAGGCCGAGAACATCGCAGCGGTCGAGAACGTTCAGAAGATGTATCCGAACCTCAAGATCGTCGGCCGCAGCCATGGCTATCTGCGCGGCGAAGCGTTGCGCGCGAAGGTCCAGGAAATCAACGCGCTTGCGCCGGATTATCTCTGGGTTGCGCTCGGCGTGCCCAACGAGCAGGCATTCGTGGAGGAATTCACGCCGCATCTCACCAATGTTGGCGTTATCAAGACATCCGGCGGCCTCTTCAACTTTTTGTCGGGCAGCCGTTCCCGCGCGCCGCAATGGATGCAGAAGATCGGGCTCGAGTGGGCCTGGCGCACCTGGCTCGAGCCACGCCGCCTGTTCTGGCGCTATTTGACCACCAACCCCCGCGCGCTCTATCTTCTCTTCAGCCGTAACCGACCCGTCCGTTAAGGGAAGAGCTGAACACGACATGACCGACCGACCGACCGTCCTCGTCACCGGGGGCGCGGGCTATATTGGCTCGCATGCCTGCCGCGCACTGACCGCCGCCGGCTATCAGCCCGTCGTTTATGACAATCTCTCGACGGGCCATCGCAGTTTCGTGACTGGCCCGCTGGTGACGGGCGATCTGCTCGACGGCACAGCACTGGCGCGCGCCTTCGCCGATCACAAGATCACGGCAGTGATGCATTTCGCGGCGGCGAGCCTCGTCGGGGAGTCCATGACCGACCCGCAGAAATATTACATCAACAACGTGCAAGGCACGCTGTCGCTGTTGCAGGCGATGCGTAACGCGAACTGCCATCGCATCGTGTTCTCCTCGACCGGCGCCGTCTATGGCAACGCCGATTCCAAGGAACTGCCGGAAGACTTTCCCTGCGTGCCAATCAACCCCTACGGCGCATCGAAATGGATGATCGAGCGCATGCTCGCCGATTACCGCGCGGCCTATGGCTTCGGCGCGTTCTGCCTGCGCTATTTCAACGCCAGCGGCGCCGACCCAGCCGGCGGCATCGGAGAACTGCGCGACAACGAAACCCATCTCATTCCGCGCGCCATGATGGCGCTTCAGGGTCATGTCGACTTCGCAGTGTTCGGCGACGACTACGGCACGCCCGACGGCACCGCGATCCGCGACTACATCCATGTCACCGATCTCGCCGCGGCGCATGTGGCGGCACTGAAGCTTCTGGAAGAAGGGCATGCCGGCGGCAGCTTCAATCTCGGCACCGGCTCCGGCTTTTCCGTGCGCGAGATCCTCAACGCCATCAGGCAGGAGACCGGACGCGAGGTGCCACACACCGTCAAGCCGCGCCGCGCCGGCGATCCCACTTATCTGGTCGCGGATCCCTCTGCCGCGAAGAAGGTGCTGAACTTCATGCCGCGTCACTCCGACCTGTCTACGATCATCCGCACCGCCTGGGCCTGGCACCAGAAGGCGCATCCCTTCAGGTCGCGTTAGGTAACCGTCCTGCACCTTGCCGGCAGGGCCCTTCAGCGGCTAAAGAGAATGAAGAGACTATGACAACCGGCGTCGACCGCTTTTCCGGCCGCCGCATGTTTCAGGCCTGGCCGCCGATGGGAGCGGCAGACGTGGCTGCGCGACACGAGCCGTTCTTCAAACGTAAAGACCACGACCGAGTGCGCGCATCGGCCTGCTCAGGCGGACCCAAGGGAGCACGGAACGAATGCATCAGGCCGCAAGCCTGCAATTCGAGCGCGTGGTGGAGGAGTTCGCCCGCTGGCTCGCTGTGCCCGAGGACGAACGTTCGCCGGCGCCGGCCTGGTGGTGGGGACCCGCGATCGCGGTGCTCGACGTGCGCCAGCCTATGCCAAGTGCGTGGTCGCGCACGCTCGGCCTCGGCGAAGGATCGGCCTTTGCCGATGGCGCGCGCCTACTTCTCGCGCTGTTCGAGGATCAGACCTCACTGCCGTGGCCGGAAGATTTTCCGCGCAAGGCGGAAAGCAAGGATGACGACGTCCGCGAGCTGCACCCGCAGCCGTCAGATGACAGCGCGTTTCAGCCGTAACGCTGCGGCATCGGTTGCGGCAAGGTCCGGCTCCGGCTGGAGCGGCGGCGCAACGGTCAGCTCCATCGGCCGCAGCAGTTCGGCCATCTGCCGCGCCGGCAGCGGCTTGGAGATCAGATAGCCCTGCATCTCGTCGCAGCCATGGGTACGCAAGAATGCCTCCTGCTCGGCGTTCTCGACGCCTTCGGCGACGACGGTCATGCCGAGCGCCTTGCCCATGCTGATGATCGCCTGCGCGATCGCCTGATCTTCCGAATCCTGCGGCAGGTCGCGGACGAAGGAGCGGTCGATCTTGATCGTGTCGATCGGGAAGTGCTTCATCAGCGACATCGACGAATAACCGGTGCCGAAATCGTCGATGGCGAGGCGAATGCCGCGGCTCTGTATGGCGTCGAGCACCTTGAGCGCGCGCCCGACATTGCGCATCATCATGCTCTCGGTGACCTCAAGCTGGAGCAGCACCGGCGACATGCCGCTGGCGGCCAGCGCCTCATCGACGTCCTGCAACAGATGCTCGTCGGCAAACTGCCGCGGCGACAGGTTGACCGCCATCGACAGGGGCAGCAGGCCGCGGCGCTGCCAAGCCATCGCTTGGGCACAGGCTTCATTCAGCACCCAGCGGCCGATCGGCACGATCAGCCCGGTCTCCTCGGCAAGCGGAATGAATTGCGCCGGCGAGACGTTGCCGAGATCGGGATGCGTCCAGCGCAGCAGCGCTTCCACTCCGGTGATCTGGCCGGTCTCCATATCCACCTTGGGCTGGTAATTCAGCGAAAATTGCTGGCGCTCCAGCGCCCGGCGCAGCGCGCTCTCCAGCGACAGACGTTCGATCGATTGCGTCTTCACTTCCTTCGAGAAGAAGCGATAGCCGTTCTTGCCGTCTTCCTTGGCGAGATACATCGCCATGTCGGCATTCTTGGTCAGCGTCTGCGCGTCGGAGCCGTTGGTCGGATACATCGCAATGCCGATCGAGGCCGTGGTGTGGCACTCGTGCCCGGCCAGCTCCATGGGCTCGGCAAGCACGGCAAGCAGCCCGCTGGCGATGCGCTGGACCTCGTCGATCTCGCCGCACCGGTCGAGGATCACCACGAACTCGTCGCCGCCGAGCCGTGCCACCACGTCGCTAGTCCGCAGCGCGCTCCGCAACCGACTCGCCACTTCGAGCAAGAGCAGGTCGCCGGCCTCGTGGCCGAGCGAATCGTTGATGACCTTGAAGCGGTCGAGATCGATGAACAGCACCGCAAAGCGGTGATCGTAGCGCTGCGCCGCGCCGATCGCTTCGCGCAACAATCCGTTGAATGTCTCGCGGTTCGGCAGGTCCGTCAGGCTGTCATGCGAGGCGAGGTATTCGATCCGCTCGTCGGCCTTCTTTTTCTCGTCGGCGCGATCGAAATTCTCCATCGCGAAGGCAACGTTGTCGGCAAGGCGCTGCAACAGCTCGACGAACTCGGCGGTGAACGTGTCCTTGTCGGTCGACATGTAGATCATGACGCCGACGGCCAGATCATGAACGATGAGCGGGATCGCCGCGCCCGACCGTGCGCCGTCGCCACGAACAATGGCGTGGAAGGCGCTCACGCGCTGGTCGTTGAGATAGTCGTTGCTGATGCAGGGCTGCCGGGTCCGGAACGCCGTGCCGGCCATCCCCCGACCTTCGGGGCGCTCGGGGTCGACCGAGAGGCGGACATTGCGCGTGGTGTCGGACGACGGTCCTGCGCTTGACACGATCTTGAGCTGGTCGCTGTCGGCGCCGGCGAGCGCAATGGTCGTCGAGGTGAACTTGGCGCCGTTCGATGCGGCGAGACACACGAGGTCGAACAATTCGGCGCGCGATTTCGCCCGCATGATCGCCTCGTTGGTCGCGCTCAGCGCCGCGAACATGCGGGTCAGGCGCTCCTTCTGCGCCTCGGTGCGGGCCTTTTCCTCGGCGCGGTCGAAATTGTCGAGCGCGAACGAGACGTTCTCTGCGAGACGGGCCAGCAGTTCGACCAGATCGGGCGTGAATGTATCCTCCTCCGGAGCAAGGAACAGCAGGATGCCGATCGGCTCCTGACCGGAACGTAGAAGCGGGAAACTGGCAGCGGCCCGGGTTCCGTCCTCGACCGCCTTGGAGTGCCAGTGTGCTGAGCGCGGATCGTGCATATAGTCGTTGACGACACTGGGCCGGCGCGTCCGCAGCGAGGTTCCAATGATGCCCTGGCCCTCGGGATGATCCGGGGCAATCGCGCAGGTGCGCCCGACCATTCGCTGCTGGAGCCGTCCCTTCACGGCGACGACCCGGACCAACTCACGTTTCTGGTCGATGATTCCAATCGTCGCAGAGGCGAACATGCCGCCCAGCACGGCCGCCTGACATGCGACTTCGAACAGCTCCTCACGGGTCTCGGCGCGCATGATGGCTTCGTTGGTGGCACTCAACGCCGCGAACATGCCGCTCAGCCGGTCTCGCTGCTTGTCGGCCTTCGCCTTCTCCTCGGCGCGGTCGAGATTTGCGATCGCAAATGACACGTTGCGTGCGAGCCGTTCCAGCAGTTCGACCAATTCCGGCGTAAACGTGCCGATCTCGAGCGAGTTGAACAGGAACACGCCCTCCGTGCGGTCGCCGTTCAGCAACGGCAACACGGCGGAGGACTTGACGCCGGTGCGGCGGGCACTCTCGTGCCAGGGTTTGAGGCGCTCGTCGGCGAGCAGGTCATTGGAGATGCACGGCTGCCCGGTGCGGAAGCACGTGCCGGTCAGGCCTCTTCCCTCCGGCACCTTGTCGGTCGTGGCGAATTTGAGTCTGCGTACTTCATCGGAGTACGGCCCTGCGGAGGCGACGACCCGAAGCAAGCCGGAGGCGGGCTCGGCAAGCGCGATCGTTGCCGAGCCGAACTTACCACCCTGCACTGAGGCCTCGCATACGAGATCGAACAGCTCGGCACGCGACGTGGCCCGGATAATCGCCTCATTGGTGGCGCTCAGCGCGGCGTACATGCGCGCGAGCCGCTCCTCCTCGCGCGCGATCTGCGCCTTCTCCTCGTCGCGATCGAAATTCTGGAGCGCAAAGCACACGTTCTCGGTCATCCGCAGCAACAGCGCGACGATGCCATGGTCCTTCGCCCAAGACTTGCTGACGAAGAAGAACATCACGCCGACGCTGGTTCCGCGCTTGATCAGTGGTGCGGCGACGCAGGCGACCGCGCCAGCATTGATGCTGGCCCGCTCCCAAGTCGTTCCCTTGGTACGACCGACGAGGTCGTCTTCGACCATCGCCTTCTGTGTCCGGAAGACCTGGCCGGAGATGCCCCGACCGTGAGGATTGTCGGGATCGATCGAGTAGCGTGCCTGTCTGATCAGATCGAGATTTTGTCCGGTCGCGGCCACCGGCGTCAGCCAATGCGAGTTCTCCTCGCGCAACAGCACGAAAGTCGCCAGTGATTTGCCGCCGTGCACTGCTGCGTCGCAGACCCGCTGATACAAGTCCAATTCGGTATTGGCTTTGAGGATTGCCTCGTTGGTCGCGCTAAGCGCCCCAAACATGCGATTGAGCCGCCGCATCGCCGCCTCGCTGTCCCGGCGCGCTCCTTCTCGCTCGAAATTCTCGAGCGCATAGGAGATATTGGCTGGCATGCGCTCGAACAGCGACACCATCTGCTCGTTCAGCGATCCGGCGTTGCGGCGGGTCACGTAGAGCACGCCGACGCCCTTGCCGTTACAGAGGAGCGGGACTGCTGCAGCCGCCCCGATTTGGGCCTTCGCCGCACCCTCGCGCCACGCCAGCGAACGCGGGTCGTTCAGATAGTCGTTGCTGATGCACAGCTTCTGATCGCGAAACGCCTCGCCGCCGACGCCGGATCCTTCGGGCGTGCCTGCTTCCGTCGTGATCACGATCGAGCGCAGGCGCGCAACGTCATCGCCGCAGCCGGCCGCAAAATGCAGCCGCCGGCCGTCCGGTCCCACCAGAAACACCGCGACCGCCAAAAAATCTCCGCTCGAAAACCCGGCGTCGCAGACCTTCTGGTACAGCTCGTCCGGCGATTTCGCGTAGAGAATCGCTTCGTTGATGGCGCTCAACGCCGCAAAGGTGCGTGCGAGGGTCGTCGGCACGTTCTCAGCTCCCGGGCATTTTCTGCCTATTTTTCCCGGGTGACTTTATGGGTGGCGATCGCCTAAGTGGACGTTATTGCGCGCTGCAAACCCTCAATCAAAGTGAATGAGCGGCGAACGGCCGGCGCCAAACTGTCGAAAATACCGCCGCATGGCACGAACTGTCGACCGAAGGCGCGTTCTCTTTACGAAAATGCAGCCCTGTATTGGTTTACGGGAGATTGATATCGCGCCGGCGCTTTGAGACCATGCACCCAACAAACACCCTGTTAAGGGCACCAAGCCGAGGAAACGCCATGCCGATCGTCGGGGCCGAGCGTCTCACGTGCATCAGCGCAGCGCTGCTCCGCGCCGCCGGAGCGTCCGAGGAAGAAGCGGACGCGGTGGCGTTCGGCTGCGTCAACGCCAATCTCGCCGGCCATGACTCGCACGGCGTGATCGCCGTTCCCACTTATATCGACCGCATCAAGGCCGGACACATCGTTCCCGGCGCCAAATGGACCATCGTCCAGGAATCGCCGACCACGACCGTGATCGATGGCCATTGGGGGTTGGGCTACCACGTCAACGCCAAGGCCATGGCACTGACCATCGAGAAGGCGAAGACGGCGAACGTCGCCGCCTGCACCGTGTTCCGGCAGAGCCATGTCGGCCGCCTTGCCGCTTATCCGTTGATGGCGATGCGGGAAGGTATGATCGGAATCGCAACCGCGGACTCCGGCCGCTCGCCGAAGCACGTCGCCCCGTTTGGCGGCAAGGAGGCGCGGCTCGGCACCAACCCGATCTCGATCGCGGTGCCGTCCGACCTCGATGCGCCGTTCTATCTGGACATGGCAACCTCGGCGGTGGCGGCCGGCAAGATCCAGCTCGCGCTTGCCCGCGGCGAGGAGATTCCGGCGGGGTGGATCATCGATGCCGAGGGGCGGCACACCACCGATCCGTCCCAATATCGCAAGGGCGGCGCGCTGCTGCCGCTCGGCGGCACCGAGGGCTACAAGGGCAGCGGTCTTGCTGCCATGGTCGAGGTGCTGTGCGGCCTGCTCACCGGTCTCGGCTTCGGCGTCGAGCCGACCGGGCGGCACAATGACGGATGCTTCATGGCGGTGTTCAACGTCGCGGCCTTCCGTCCGCTGAAGGAGTTCAAGCGTGAAGTCGCCGAGTTTGCGCATTACCTCAAATCGACGCCGCCGTCCGAAGGCAGCACGGGCGTGTTCTATCCCGGCGAGATCGAGGGCCTGCGCGAGCGGCAACGCCTGCGCGACGGCATCGAGATCGAGGATACGACCTGGGGGAAGCTGCGCGCGCTGGCGCGCGAGTACCGGCTCGACACCGTCCTCGATCTGGCTTGACGGCATCAGGAGAACAGCAGCATGACGCGGCAGATGGTACTGGTCGGCTTCCTCCAGGCGCAGAACTGCACGAACTTGCCGAGCTCCTGGCGGCATCCGGACTCGCGCAACGATTCGATGTCGGCGGATTATTATCAGGAGATCGCGAGAATCCTCGAAGCCGGCAAATTTCACATGGCCTTCTTCGACGATCGCCTTGCGATGCCGGACCGCTACGGCAACGATCACGCCCACACCGTCGAATACGGCATCCGCTGCGTGAAGATGGACCCGCTGATCGTGCTGACCACGATGGGCATGGTCACCGAGAAGCTCGGCCTTGGCGCGACCTGCTCGACCACTTATTACGAGCCGTTCGACGTCGCGCGACGCTTTGCAACGCTCGATCTGATGTCCGGCGGGCGCGCCGGCTGGAACGTCGTCACCTCGCTGAACGACGGCGAGGCGCTCAACATGGGGCGCGACTCGCACCCCGAGCATGATTCCCGCTACGACCGAGCCGACGAGTTCATGGAGGTCGTGCTCGGCCATTGGGACACCTGGGAGGACGGCGCGCTCATCATGGACAAGAAGAGCGGCCGCTTTGCCGATCCCACCAAGGTCAAGCGACTCGATCACAATGGACCGGCCTTCAAGTCGCGCGGACCGTTCACAGTGCCGCGCTCGGACCAGGGCCATCCCGTGATCATCCAGGCCGGCGCGTCCGGTCGCGGTCAGCGCTTTGCCGGGCGATGGGGTGAGGTGATCTTCACCGCCGCGCGCAACCTCGCGGGCGCCAAGGAAGGCTATGCTTCCGTGCGTAACGAAGCCGCCAAGGCTGGCCGCGATCCCGACCAGATGCTCCTCTGCAACCTGACGACGCCGGTCTGCGCCGCGACCAAGGCGGAGGCCGAGGACAAGATGGCGCTGATCAACAAACTTCCGCTCGAGATCGACGCGTTGTCGCTGCTCGCCGAAGCGCTCAACTACGATTTCGCCTCCAAGGATCTCGACGAGCCGCTGACGACGGCAGAGCTGAAGAGCATGCAGGGCATCTTAGGCATTCGCGACGGCGTGCTGAAGAATTCGGGCAAGAGCAATCCGAGCGCGCGTGACTTCGTCACCTACTCCGGCCGCGGCCAGGTTCAGGATGCGATGGTCGGTGGTCCGAAGGAGATCGCGGACAAGCTGGAAGAGATGTTCGCCGAGCGCGGCTGCGACGGTTTTGTCATCGCCGCGACTTACGTACCCGGCTCTTACGCGGATTTCGTGCAACACGTCGTGCCGGAATTGCAGCGGCGCGGCCTGTTCCAGAAAGAATACCGCGGCAAGACGTTGCGGGAAAATCTCGGGCTCAAGCGGCCGGCACCCGGTGCCTGGAAGACTCAGCCCGCGATGCCGCGGAATGACAACGAGGGCATAACATGCGCTGGCTGAATTCACTGCCAGGGACAGGACGTCCTGGGGGATCGTTGAAGACGACCAGGTGATCGCCGTGGACGGCGATCCCTTCAGTGAATGGCGGCGCAGCTCGCGCACGCATCCGCTGTCACAAGTTACCATCGAGCTGCCGCTGATTCCCCGCACCTTCTATTGCGTCGGCCTGAACTACCTGAAGCACCTGAAGGAGGCCGCCGACAAGCGCGGCGAGGTGCCGGCAGTGCCAGACCGTCCCGAGATCGGCTATCGCGCGCAAAACGCGCTGATCGCGCATGACCAGGATGTCGTGATCCCTTCCTTTGCAACGGACAAGATCCACTATGAAGGCGAGCTCGTCGTCGTCATCGGCAAAAAAGTGAAGCATCTCACCGAAGCGAACGCGATGGATTGCGTGTTCGGCTACACCATCGGCAACGACGTCAGCGAGCGCAGCTGGCAGAAGGCTGATCGCAGCCTGTGGCGCTCCAAGAACGCCGACACGTTCAAGCCGATGGGCCCGTGGATCGAGACCGAGGCGGACCTCGCCAGGATGCAGACGATCGTCCGGGTCAACGGCAAGGAGACCAATCGCTTCCAAACCAACGACATGATCTTCGGCGTGGTGCCGTTCCTGGTCGAGCTGACGAAGTATTTCACGCTGTGGCCCGGCGACGTGATCTGGATGGGCACGGACGGCGCCTCGCCGGATATCAAGCACGGCGATGTCGTGGAGATCGAGATCAGCGGCATCGGAACGTTGCGGAACAGGTTTGTCAGGGAGAAGGTATAGCGCACGCTGCACCCACAGTGTCGGCCCGGCGAAAGCCGGGAGCCATACCGCCGCAGCAGATATGTTATGATCGGGACTCGTTGTTATAGCTTCGCAAACAATTGGCATTCGTGATCATGGGTCCCGGCTCCCTGCGCAATGGCGCAGCAGGGCCGGGACGACCACGGATAATCCGTGCACACCTGCGTCAAAACGGCAGTGCCACGCTCGTCTTGATCTCCTTCAGCACCACATTGCTGCGGACGTAGCGGATGCCGGGGATGCGGAACATGAATTCGTCCAAGAATCTGTTGTAGGCGGCCATGTCCTGCACGACGACGCGCAAGTGATAATCGGCATCGCCCGTGGTCGCAAAGCACTCCAGCACCTCGCGGCGCGTGGTGACCCGAGCGACAAATTCATCGACGAACTTGGCGTCATGCCGCTCCAGCGAGACGTGGAGGATGGCGGACATCGCAAAGCCCGCCCGCTCGCGATCGATCAGCGCTGCATAGCTACGGATGACGCGGCTTTCCTCAAGCGCGCGCACCCGGCGCCAGCAGGCCGAGGTGGACATGCCGACCTCATCGGCAAGCTGCTGGTTGGTGGCGCGGCCGTCCTTCTGGAGGTGCGCAAGAATCCGCGTATCCTGCTCTTCGATCATGGAATCCTCACAAACCGGATAACTTAACCGAATTATAGGCCAAATCAGGTTACATCTACCAGAATAACCGCGCCTATTGGGAAAGATAGGTAAGACCTACCAGCCCCCCGAGCCTAACCTCTGCTGATCCGGCAGGGAATGCCGCGGGAGGTCCGCATGGACGCCATTCCGTCCCTCGACACTTACGAACTCTCCGACCGCTATGACCGCGAGCAAGGCCGTGTCTTCCTCACGGGCACACAGGCGATCGTCCGTATCGCACTCGACCAGGTCAGGCGCGATCGCGCCCGCGGCCTCAACACCGCCGGCTTCATCTCCGGCTATCGCGGCTCGCCGCTTGGCGGCATCGATCTCGAGCTCTGGCGCATCCAGGAGCGATTAAAGCGCGACCGCATCGAATTCCTCCCCGCAGTCAACGAAGACCTTGCGGCAACAGCCGTGCTCGGATCGCAGCAGGTCGAGACGCAAGGGGACCGCGAGGTCGATGGCGTGTTCGGGCTCTGGTACGGCAAGGGCCCCGGCGTCGATCGCTCGGGCGATGCGCTCAAGCACGGTAATGCCTATGGCTCCTCGCCGCATGGCGGCGTGCTGGTGGTCGCCGGCGACGATCATGGCTGCGTCTCATCCTCGATGCCGCACCAGTCCGACGTCGCCTTCATGAGCTGGTTCATGCCGACGTTGCACCCGGCAAGCGTCGGCGAATATCTCGAGTTCGGCGAGTATGGGTACGCATTGAGCCGCTTCTCCGGCATGTGGGTCGGCTTCAAGGCGATTTCGGAGATCGTGGAGTCTGGCGCCTCCGTGGCGCTAAGCCCGCCCCGCGACTTCCGCACGCCCGACTTCGCGCCACCACCGGGAGGCCTGCACTATCGCTGGCCAGACCTGCCGGGTCCGCAGATCGAGGAACGACTGGAAGCGAAGAAGCACGCCGTCTACGCCTTTGCGAAGGCCAATCCGATCGACAGGCACATCTACGACATTCCGGGTGCCACCTACGGCATCGTCACCACGGGCAAGGCGCATCTCGACCTGATGGAAGCGCTGCGGCTGATGGACCTCGATGAAACGGCCTGCCGCAGCATCGGCATCGACATCTACAAAGTCGGCATGGTCTGGCCCCTGGCGCTGCATGATGCCATGGAGTTCGTGAAGGGCAAGCGCGAGATCCTCGTGGTCGAGGAAAAGCGCGGCATCATCGAGAGCCAGTTCAAGGAATATTTCTACGATTATCCGGGCGCGAAGCCCGAGCGCATGGTCGGCAAGCATGACGAGCGGGGGGCGCGGCTGATCTCGTGGATCGGCGAATTGTCACCGCGCGCGCTGGCTGCCGTGCTGGCGCGCCGGCTCGACCCGATGTTTCCAGGCCTCAATCTCGCCGCGCGGGCAGCTGCCTTGATGCCGGAGGCCGCGCGCACGATCAACGTCCCAGGCGCGACGCGCACACCCTATTTCTGCTCGGGATGTCCGCACAACACGTCGACCAAGGTGCCGGAGGGCTCCAAGGCCCTCGCCGGCATCGGCTGCCACTTCATGGCGAGCTGGATGGGCCGCGAGACCTCCTCGCTGATCCAGATGGGCGGGGAGGGCGTGAACTGGGCGGCTTCGTCGAAATTCACCGGCCACAAGCACGTGTTCCAGAATCTCGGCGAAGGCACCTATTATCATTCCGGGTCGATGGCGATCCGGCAGGCGATCGCCGCCAAGGCCAACATCACCTACAAGATCCTGTTCAACGATGCCGTGGCGATGACCGGCGGCCAGCCGGTCGACGGGCCGGTCAGCGTGCATGCCATCGCCCACAGCGTCCGCGCCGAAGGTGTTGAGCGTATCGCGCTGCTGTCGGACAATCCCGCGCAATTTTCTCCGCCCGACCTGCCAACTGGCGTCACCATCCATCCACGCGAGGAGATGGACGCGGTGCAGCGCGAGCTGCGCGAGGTGCTAGGCGTCTCCGTGCTGATCTACCAGCAGACTTGCGCCACCGAGAAGCGCCGGCGGCGCAAGCGCGGCCAGATGAACGACCCGAAGCGCTATGTCTACATCAATGATCTCGTCTGCGAAGGCTGCGGCGATTGCTCGGTCGAGTCCAACTGTCTCAGCGTCGAGCCGAAGGAAACGCCGTTCGGCCGCAAGCGCCAGATCAATCTCTCGGCCTGCAACAAGGATTTTTCCTGCCTCAACGGCTTCTGCCCGAGTTTTGTTACCGTCGAAGGCGCCACGCGTCGTCAGAAAACCGCGAGCCGGATCGACGCGATCGGCCAGGCCGCGACGCTGCCTCTGCCCGCCTTCGCGACGCTCGACCGGCCCTACGACCTGCTGGTGACCGGCGTCGGCGGCACCGGCGTGATCACGGTCGGCGCGCTGATCGGCATGGCCGCGCATCTCGAACGAAGCGGCGTCTCGGTGCTGGATTTTACCGGCTTTGCGCAGAAATTCGGCCCCGTGCTGAGCTACATCCGGCTTGCTCCTTCCCCCGGGGCGCTGCATCAGGTCCGTATCGACCAGGGCGCGGCCGATGCGCTGATCGGCTGCGACCTCGTCGTGAGCTCCTCGCCGAAGGCCTCCGGCACCTATCGCCGCGGCACGCGCGCCGCGGTCAATACCGCGGAGATGCCGACCGGTGACGTCGTCCGCTTCCGCGATGCCGACCTCGCCTCCCCTGCCCGCATGCGCGCCATCGGCCGCGTGATCGGCGATGGCAATCTCGATACGATCAACGCGAATGCGCTGGCCGAAGGGCTGCTCGGCGATGCCGTCTATGCCAACATCATCATGCTGGGCTTTGCCTGGCAGCACGGATTGGTGCCGGTCTCGCTGCAAGCGCTGCTGCGCGCGATCGAGCTCAACGGCGTCGCCATCGAGCGCAACAAGCAGGCGTTCGCCTGGGGCCGCATCGCCGCTGCCGATCCGGATTTTCTGCCGAAGACGGACCGCGCGCCCACGGCCGAGACACTCGACCAACTCATTGAACGCCGCGCCGATTTCCTCACCGCCTATCAGGACGAAGCCTATGCGGCGCGCTACCGGGCGCTCGTCACGAGGGTCCGCCGCGCAGAGGCCGTCCTGAACAGCGAAGCCCTGACCGGCGCGGTTGCCCGCGCCCTGTTCAAGCTGATGGCCTACAAGGACGAGTACGAGGTGGCGCGGCTGCATATGCAGAGCGGCTTCCTCGACGAGCTAAAAGGCGAGTTCGAGGATGGCTTCCGCATCCAGTATCACCTTGCCGCGCCTTTCCTGCTGTCAAGCCGCGATGCACGTGGGCGTCCGCGCAAGCGCGCCTTCGGGTCGTGGATCCAGGCACCGCTCCTCATGCTGGCGCGGTTGAAGGGGCTGCGCGGAACACCGTTCGATCCATTCGGCTACACGGCCGAACGGCGTGCCGAGCGGGAGCTGATCGCCTGGTACGAAGGCCTGATCGAGCGGATGCTCGGCGAGCTTGACGCGGCACGTCTGCCGAATCTCACGGCCATCGCTAGGGCTCCCATGGACATTCGCGGTTATGGCCCGGTGAAGGAGGCTGCGATCGCGAAGGTGAAGACTGAGGTCGAATCCTTGCTGGCTCGGCCGGCCGCGGCCAAGGCAGCCTGACCGCATTCGTCCTCACGAATAAGGGTTGATCAGCTTCTGCTGTTCGGCGCTGTGATGCACGAGCATGTCGATGAAGGTCCTGACCTTCGCCGTCAGATGGTGGCGATGCGGATAGACCGCGTTCATAGACAGCTCGACGGTCCGATATTCCGGCAGCAGGCGGACCAGCCGACCCGATTCGAGATCGTCTTGAACGAGAAACCCAGCCATTAGGCAGATAGCCGCGCCCTCCAGCGCCACCTTCCGCAACGCTTCTCCGCTGTTGGTGACGAAGCTGCCTGAGATGCGGACCGATGCCGGCGCACCCTTGCGATCGAGGAAGCGCCACTCGTCACCGAAGGGATAATTCAGGTGCCGGCCGCAATTATGCGCCGAGAGCTCATCGAGCTTCTGCACGCGGCCGTGCTTGTCGAGATAGTCGTGCGAACAGCACAGCACATGGCGCCACGTGGCGAGACTCCGCACGATCAGGCTGGAATCCCGCGGCTGGGTCATGCGCAAGGCGACGTCATAACCTTCCTCGATGAGGTCGACGTCGGCCTCGCCCATGCGCAGGTCGATCTTGAGCTCCGGATAAGTCGACAGGAGCTGTGCAACCACCGGCGCGACGAATGGCACCATGTGCGTGGCGACGTGGATGCGCAGCGTGCCGCGGGGTACCGACTGCAATTCGCTCGCGATGTCGTCGGCCTGTTCGAGATCGGCGAGGATCTGCGTGGCACGGTCGTAATAGGCCTTGCCAATTTCGGTGAGGCTGACTTTCCGCGTGGTCCGATTGAGCAGCCGCACCCCCAGCCGCTCTTCGAGCGCCTGGACATGATTGCTCACCATCGTCGTCGACATGTTGAGCCGACGGGCAGCGGCGGAAAAGCCGCCACTATCGACCACCCGGACGAACGCCGTGAGGCTGCTGAAGCGGTCCATGTCTCGAAGCCCCCGATTATCCACCTAGACCGGATAATTCTTCCAATAATACCACGATTATCGCAGCCGTGAGGACAACGCATCTTAGGGCCAGCGGCGCCCCTCAGAAGGCGCCCGGGAATCTCGAGGATGTCATGTCAAATGCTTCGTATGTTGCTGAAACAAATGAGAAAATCTGGCTTCGCCCGTCTCGCCAGGCGCTCCAGCGGGGCGCGGTCGGCCTGGCGCTGGCCCTCGGCATCGTCGTCGCTGGCGATTATGGCTACGATTACCTGAAGACCGGCCGCTATCTCGAATCCACCGACGACGCCTATGTGAAGGCCGATTCCACGATCATCGCGCCTAAGGTCTCCGGGTACATCGCGAAGGTGCTAGTCGGCGACAACCAGAAAGTCAAAGCAGGCCAGCTGCTGGCCAAGATCGACGATCGTGACTTCAAGACGGCCCTCGACCAGGCCCGCGCCGATGTCGAGGCCGGCGAAGCCTCGGTGCGCAACATCGATGCCCAACTCGAATTGCAACAGCCGATCATCGCGCAGAGCACCGCCGACGTCACTGCTGCTGAGGCCAATCTGAAATTCGCCCAGGAGGAACGCGCCCGCTACGACGACCTGATGAAGTCGGGCTCCGGCACCATCCAGCGCGCGCAGCAGACCGATGCGGCGCTGCGCGCCAGCACCGCGCAATTGCAGCACGCCAAATCCGGTCTCTTGGCGGCGCAGCGCAAGGTCGACGTGCTCACCACCCAGCGGGCCCAGACGGCGGCCCAAGTCGAGCGAGCCCGCGCGGTGGCGCAGCAGGCGGCGCTGAACCTGTCCTATACCGAGATCACCGCGCCGGTCGACGGCACGGTTGGCGCACGGAGCTTACGCGTCGGCCAGTACGTGCAGGCCGGCACACAATTGATGGCCGTGGTGCCGCTGGATGCCGTCTATGTCGTCGCGAACTTCAAGGAGACGCAGCTCACGCATATGCGCCCCGGCCAGCCCGTCGAGCTACGCGTCGACAGCTTCCGCAGCAAGACCCTGCGCGGCCATGTCGACAGCCTGTCGCCGGCAAGCGGGCTCGAATTCGCCCTGCTGCCGCCGGACAACGCCACGGGCAATTTCACCAAGATCGTGCAACGCGTGCCGGTCAAGATTGTGCTCGACGACCACAGCCTGACCGGCCTGCTGCGCCCCGGCATGTCCGCAGTGCCGACCGTCGACACCAAGCAGGCGGTGCTGGCCGAACGCGAGACGGCCAGGCATCTCGCCGACAACACAACCCGTCCGAATGGCGGCTGAAGCTGACGAGACTTCCATGAGCACGCTCCAATCCACCCTCAACGCCGCAGCCGCCCTCCCCGCCCCGGCTGCGCCCGCCACCCCGGCGGTTTCCGCAAGAACATGGATCGCGGTGATCGGCGCGACGCTGGGCGCCTTCATGGCGGTGCTGAACATCCAGATCGTCAACGCTTCGTTGGCCGATATCCAGGGTGCGATCGGCGCCGGCATCGACGACGGCGGCTGGATCTCGACCTCCTATCTGATCGCCGAGATCGTGGTGATCCCGCTCTCGGGTTGGCTCGCGCAGGTGTTCTCGATCCGCATCTATCTGCTCACCAACGCGATCCTGTTCCTGGCTCTGTCGGCGGCCTGCGCGCTGGCGCAGGATCTGTCGCAGATGATCGTCCTGCGCGCGGTGCAAGGCTTCACCGGCGGCGTGCTGATTCCGATGGCCTTCACGCTGATCATCACGCTATTGCCGCGCGGAAAACAGCCCGTGGGCCTTGCGCTGTTCGCGCTCTCGGCGACGTTCGCACCCGCGATCGGCCCGACCATCGGCGGCTACCTCACCGAGAATTTCGGCTGGCAGTACATCTTCTATGTCAACCTCGTGCCGGGCACGATCATGGTCGGCATGCTCTGGTACGCGCTCGACGCAACGCCCATGAAGCTGTCGCTGTTGCGGGAAGGCGATTGGGCCGGCATCATCACCATGGCGATCGGGCTGTCCGCGCTGCAGACCGTGCTGGAGGAAGGCAACAAGGACGACTGGTTCGGCTCGCCGTTCATCGTGAAACTGTCGTTAATCGCTGGCGTTGCGCTCACCGCCTTCCTCGTCATCGAGCTCACAGTGAAGAAGCCGCTCTTGAACCTGCGCCTGCTGGTGCGGCGCAATTTCGGCTTCGGCATGCTCGCGAACTTCCTGCTTGGTATCGCACTCTACGGCTCGGTGTTCATCCTGCCGCAATATCTGGCTCGCATCCAAGGTTACAATGCCGAGCAGATCGGTTTCGTGCTGGCCTGGACCGGGTTGCCGCAGCTCGTTCTGATCCCGCTCGTCCCTCGCCTGATGCAGAGGTTCGACGCACGGCTGGTGATCGGCGTCGGTTTCGTATTGTTCGCGGCCTCCAACTTCATGAACATCACCATGACCAGTAACTATGCCGCCGATCAGTTGTTCTGGCCCAACGTCGTCCGTGCGATTGGCCAGGCGCTGGTGATGGCGCCGCTGTCCGCGGTGGCAACATCAGGCATCGAGCCGGAAAACGCGGGCTCGGCGTCAGGCCTGTTCAACATGATGCGCAATCTCGGCGGCGCCGTCGGCATCGCGCTGCTCCAGACCGTGCTGACCAAGCGCGAGCAGTATCACTCCAACGTGCTGATGCAGTCGGTCTCGGTGTTCGAGCAGGCGACGCGCACGCGGCTGGAGCAGCTCACCCAGTATTTCATCAATCATGGCATCCTCGACCATGCGGATGCGTCGCATCGTGCCTATGTCGCGATCGGCCGTATCGTGCAGAAGCAGGCCTATATCCTCGCCTTCAGCGACACCTTCTATCTGCTTGGCGCGGCGCTGATCGTGGCCCTGGTCGCAGCCCTCTTCCTGAAGAAGCCCGGCCAGACTTCCGCCGGCGGAGCCCACTGACCTCAATCCAAGCAAGGAGAACGCCCATGAAGCCCCGCATGAACTACTACCAGGCCGCGCCCGACACGATCAAAGCACTGATGGCGCTGGAGACGCAGATCCAGTCGACAGGCCTGGAGAAATCACTGATCGAGCTCGTCAAGATCCGGGCCTCGCAGATCAACGGCTGCGCCTATTGCATCAACATGCATACCGAGGACGCGCGCAAGCGCGGCGAGACCGAGCAGCGCATCTATCTGCTCGACGCCTGGCGCGAATCTCCGCTCTATTCCGACCGTGAGCGCGCCGCGCTGGCCTGGACCGAAGCAGTGACCTTGATCTCGCAGACGCACGCGCCGGACGACGTCTACGAGCAGGTCCGCGCACAGTTCTCGGAGGAGGAAACGGTCAATCTGACCATGCTGATCGCGACCATCAACGCCTGGAACAGGATCGCGATCTCGTTCCGCGCGGTTCACCCGGTGAAGGTCAAGGCGTCGGTGGGGTGAGGAGTGGCGTCATGGACGCAACGTCGCCTCCAGCCGCTCAACTGTCATGCCCCGGCGTGACCGCAGCATCCAGTACGGCGCGGCCAATCGATTGAAGCACGACCGCCTCGGAGTATTGGATCGCCCGGTCAAGCCGGGCGATGACAGCAATGGGTGTGGCTTAAACCGCCGTCGCCTTGGCGAACTCCACGTAGATCTCACGCAGCCGCGTTGCCAACGGGCCGGGCTTGCCGTCGCCGATCTTTTTCCCATCGATCGCCACCACCGGCTGCACGAACAGTGAGGCCGACGTCGCAAAAGCCTCCTTTGCGGCCAGCGCCTCGGCCACCGTGAAAGAACGCTCCTCGACGCGGAGCTGGCGCTCTTCGGCGAGCGCCACCACGGCCTTGCGGGTGCAGCCCGGCAGGATCGCATTGGAGTTCTTGCGGGTCACGATGACGTCGTCCTGCGTCAGGATGAATGCCGAGGACGAGCCGCCTTCGGTGATATAGCCGTCTTCCAGCATCCAGGCTTCGCCGGCGCCGGCTTCGGCCGCGGCCTGCTTCGCCAGCACCTGCGCCAGCAGCGCCACGCTCTTGATATCGCGCCGTTCCCACCGGATGTCGGGCACGGTGATCACGCTGATGCCGGCCTTCGCCGACGCGGCGTTGATGATATCCTTCTCCGAGGTGAACATCACCAGGCTCGACTTGACGTCACCCTTGGGAAACGCGAAGTCGCGGCCCTTGTCGGCACCGCGCGTGACCTGGAGATAGACGAGGCCGTTCTCGAGCTTGTTGCGCGCGATCAGTTCCTTCTGGAACTCGGTGATGCGCTCGAGCGTCTCCGGTAGCTTCAGCTTGATCTCGCCGACCGAACGCTCCAGCCGCGCCAGATGCGAGGCATTGTCGACCAGCTTGCCATCGAGAACGGCCGAGACCTCGTAGATGCCGTCGGCGAACAGAAAGCCGCGGTCGAGGATCGAGATCTTCGCGTCCGAGAGCGGGATGAATGAGCCGTTGACGTAGGCAATCGAGTCCAAGGCAGGTCTCCTGGCGGAAAGGGGATTTGCCCACCGGTATAGGAGATTTGGCGCCGACGATAAACCCTCGATGCGTCATTCCGGGGTGTTCGCAAAGCGAATGAGCCCGGAATCCATCTCACCTCGCGTACTGCCGCACAATGGATTCCGAGCCCGCGAAGTCGCGCCGCGGAATGACGGCGGTGATTAATGCGACAGGATCTTCGACAGAAATTTCTGTGCGCGGTCGCTGCGGGGCTTGCCGAAGAAATCGTCCTTCGCTGCGTCCTCGACGATCTCGCCGCGGTCCATGAAGATGACGCGGTTGGCGACCTTGCGGGCAAAACCCATCTCGTGGGTGACGACCATCATGGTCATGCCTTCGCGGGCGAGATCGACCATGACGTCGAGCACCTCGCTGACCATTTCGGGGTCCAGCGCCGAGGTCGGCTCGTCGAACAGCATGACGATCGGATCCATCGCCAGCGCGCGAGCGATGGCGACACGCTGCTGCTGCCCCCCGGAGAGCTGCGCCGGGAATTTCTGCGCCTGCTCTATCAGCCCGACGCGCTCCAGAAGCTGCATGCCTTTGGTCTGCGCCTTGTCACGCGGCCGCCCCAGCACCTTCTCCTGCGCGAGGCAGAGATTGTCGATGATCTTGAGATGCGGAAACAGCTCGAAGTGCTGGAAAACCATGCCGACGCGCGAACGCAGCTTCGGCAGATTGGTCTTGGGATCGTTGACCTTGGTGCCGTCGACCAAGATGTCGCCGCTCTGGAACGGCTCCAGCGCATTGACGCATTTGATCAGCGTGGACTTGCCCGAGCCCGAGGGACCGCAGACCACGACGACCTCGCCCTTGGTGACGCTGGTGGTGCAATCCGTCAGCACCTGGAAACTCGGCGTGTACCATTTGTTGACGTGGCTGATTTCGATCATGTGTTTCTCAAGCGGTTCGGCAATCTCGGTTCACCTCTCCCAAGGAGAGAGGTCGGCGCAAAGCGCCGGGTGAGGCGGTACAGGTCCATCGTTGGAGCGAAACCCCTCACCCGGATCGCTAGCGCGATCCGAGCTCTCCCTGTGGGAGAGGTGAAGGGGCATCGCATTCGAAATCTCGAACTCACGTTCCACCTAGCGAATGATGGCGATGCGCGCCTGGAGCCGGCGGACGCCGAAGGAGGCGATACAGGAAATGGTGAAATAGACGACGGCTGCGAACAGATACATTTCGACCAGGCGCCCGTCCCGCTGCGCCACCTTGCTGGCGGCACCGAGGAAGTCGGTGATGGACAGCACGTAGACCAGCGAGGTGTCCTGGAACAGCACGATGGTCTGCGTGATCAGGACCGGCAGCATGTTGCGGAAGGCCTGCGGCAGCACGACATAGCGCATGGTCTGGGCGTAAGTCAGCCCCAGCGCGCTGGCCGCAGCCGGCTGCCCGCGCGAGATCGACTGGATGCCGGCGCGCATGATTTCGGAGAAGTACGCCGCCTCGAACATGATGAAGGTGATGAGCGACGATGCGAATGCGCCGACGCTGATGGGGCGCGAGGCGCCGGTCAGCCACTGCCCGATATAGGGCACCAGGAAATAGAACCAGAAGATGACCAGCACCAGCGGCAGCGAGCGCATGAAGTCGACATAGACGCCGGCGATCCGGCCAAGGATCTTGAAGCCGGAGAGCCGCATCAGCGCGAGTGCCGTGCCGAAGACCAACCCGCCGAGTGCCGCGAGCCCCGTTAGCGTCAGCGTGAACGTCATGCCCTCATAGAACAAATAGGGCAGCGCGCGGCGGATGACGTCGAAATCGAGATTGCCGAACATCGCTATTTCCCCGTGATGTAGCCGGGGATCGCAACCCAGCGCTCAAGGAAGCGCATCGCGGTCACGACGACGGCGTTGACAAGGAGATAGAGGATCGTCGCAGCGGTGAAGGCCTCGAACACCTGGAACGAGAACTCCTGCATGGAGCGCGCCTGTCCGGTCAGCTCGAGCAGGCCGATGGTGATCGCAACCGCCGTGTTCTTGATGGTGTTGAGGAACTCAGAGGTCAAGGGCGGCAGGATGATGCGGAACGCCATCGGCAGCAGCACGTAGCGATAGCCCTGCACCGTGGTCAGACCCAGCGCGGTTGCGGCCATCTTCTGCCCGCGCGGCAGCGAACCGATGCCGGCCTGCAATTGCACGGCGACGCGGGCCGACATGAAGAAGCCGACACCGATCGCGGCCGTCCAGAACGGCGCGTTCGGCAGCTGCTTCAGCCAAGTGCCGGCGCCTCTTGGCAGCAGTTCCGGCAGCACGAAGAACCACAGGAAGAGCTGCACGAGCAGCGGCATGTTACGGAAGAATTCGACATAGGCAAAGCCGAACCAATTCGCTCCCCTCGACGGCAGCGTGCGCATCACGCCGACGATGGAGCCGGTGATCAGCGCGATGACCCAGGCCAGCGCCGCAGTCTTGAGGGTCAGCACCAGTCCCGACAGCAGCATGTCGAGATAGGTGCCGGTCCCCATCGGGTTCGGCTGGAAAAAGATTCCCCAGTTCCAGTTGTAGTTCACGTGTCCCCCGCGCGAACGCGCCAATCATGGATGTCCCGGCACCTATGCAAATGTCCGGCCATTCTCCCTCCAGAATGTCCGAAATGTACCGCCTCTCCCCGCAAGCGGGGAGAGGCGAACAGCTCCATCTTACTTGTAATCGTCCGGATTCGGCGAGTCCGTCGGCTTGGCGAACTCGTTCTTCAGCTCTGGCGAAATCGGCGTGTTGAGGTTCAGTCCCTTCGGCGGGATCTTCTGGGTGAACCACTTATCGTAGATCTTCTGGGCTTCGCCGGACGTATAGAGCGCCGCCGTCGCCGCATCGACCACCTTCTTGAAGGCGGGGTCATCCTTGCGCAGCATGATGCCATAGGGCTCGGGCTTGGAGAACGCGTCCTTGGAGATGGCATAGTCGTCCGGGTTCTTCGACCCGGCCACGAGGCTCGCCAGCAGGATGTCGTCCATCACGAAGGCGACCGCGCGGTCGGTCTCGACCATCAGGAAGGCCTCGGCGTGGTCCTTGGCGGGAATGATGTTGGCGCCGAGGCCCTTGGCAACGTTGGCTTCGGTGAGCTGCTTGATGTTGGTGGTGCCGGCGGTCGAGACCACGGTCTTGCCCTTGAGATCGTCGATCGACTTCAGGCCGCTCGACTTCTTGAACACGTAGCGGCTGGCCGTCAGATAGTGGGTGTTGGTAAAAGCGACCTGCTTCTGGCGCTCGGCATTGTTGGTGGTCGAGCCGCATTCGAGGTCGATGGTGCCGTTCGCCATCAGCGGGATGCGGGTCGCCGAGGTCACCGGATTGAGCTTGACCTCGAGCTTGTCCAGCTTGAGCTCCTTCTTCACGGCATCGACGATCTTGTAGCAGATGTCCATCGCGAACCCGATGGGCTTCTGGTTGTCGTCGAGATAGGAGAACGGGATCGAGGAGTCGCGGAAGCCCAGCGTGATCGCGCCGGTGTCCTTGATGTTCTTCAGCGTGCCGGTCAGCTCCTGGGCCCCGGCCTGGCTGACGGCGAAGGTCGCGGCAAGCGCGAGCCCGATGTAACGGAAATGTTTCACTTTTCTTCCCCTTTCGGATGATGCGGCCCGGATGCAAGCACAAATCGAGCCGGATTAGAATGTAACTTTCGGCTGGATCAAAGGCTCAGGTTAACGGCGCCGGCAACTCGCCGAGATCCCAGAACAGCCCGGCCATCACCGTCAAGGCCTCTTCGGTCAATGGCAGCAGGATGTGCTCATTGGGCGCATGTTGGGAGCAACCGGGGTAGGAGTGCGGCACCCAGATCGTCGGCAGGCCCAGGATTTCGGAGAACACGTCGTTGGGCAGCGAGCCGCCGAAATTCGGCAGCACGGCCGGCGCCTTGCCGGTCGTCTCCTGCACTGAATTGGCCGCCCATTTGATCCAGGGGCTGTCGAAATCGGTCCGCGATGCGGCAAAACTCTGGGCCGCCCGCACCTCGACCATAGGAAAACCCTTTGCGACCAGATGCGCGCGGATGGCCTCGATCAGACCCTCGATCTTCGTCCCGACCACGAAACGCAGTTGCAGCACGGCATTGGCATGGCCGGGAATGGCGTTCGCCGGCTTCTCGATATTGCCCGAGGCCATCGCCAGCACTTCCAGCGTGTTCCAGGCGTAGAGCCGTTCGGCCGCCGACAGGCCCTCCTCGCCCCAATTCTCCGCCAGCGCCGGCTCGTCCGCGGTCGGCACCACCTGCACGTCGGCGAGATAGCTGCGGATCTGGTTGGTGAGCCGCGGCGGCTTCAGCGCGTCGAGCTGGAGACGGCCGTGGCCATCAACCAGCGTGGAGATCGCGTTGACCAGGATGGTCGCGGGGTTGGCGAGCACGCCGCCCCAATTGCCCGAATGGTGACCGCCGTCGCGCAAGTTCACATCGAGATGGATGCGGATGCCGCCGCGGCAGCCCAGAAACAGCGTCGGACGGTCGGCGGACAGACGCGGCCCGTCCGAGGCCATGAACAGATCGCCCTTGAGCGCATCGCGATTGAGGTCGCAGACCTTGCCGAGATCGGGCGAGCCGATCTCCTCGCCCATCTCGACAATGAATTTGGCGTTGAAGCCGAGCTTGCCGCCTCTCGCCTCGCGCACGGCGCGCAGCGCCGCCATATTGATGCTGTGCTGGCCCTTGTTGTCGGCAGTGCCGCGGCCATAGAGGCGCGTGCCCGCAACCGTCGTGCGCCAGGGATCGCGGCCGTCGCGCCACTCGCCCTCCATGCCGTCGACGACATCGCCATGGCCGTAGATCAGCACGGTCGGCACTGAGTCACTCTCGTGGTGCTCGGCAAACAGGAACGGCGCCTTGCCGCTCGGGGATTCGACGATGCGGCTGGTGAAATCAAGCGCGGCAAAGGCCGGTTGCATTTCCTGTTCCAGATAGGCGCGCAGCTCAGTGCCGCGCGAGGGATTCTGGCTCTCGGTCCGATAAGCGATCCGGCGGTCGAGCTCGGTGAGGAACGCACCGGATTTGAAATCCTCGCGGGCGCGGGCGATAGCGTCGGCTCTGGTCATGACTTGCTTTTCGAGATTTTGAGACGAAGGACATTACCCGAGACGGGCGGGTCTTCGAAAGTGGCGGGACTTCGATAGTTCTTGGGGTTCTCTTGGAATTTGGTTCTTGCTCTCGTGAGATTGGCTTGCCAAGTGCGGCAGCACTGCGGATTTTGGCCTTGCCAAGGCCGAGACATCCAAGTCTAGGATATGCAAGAACTTCGCCAAGTTCGGGCGCACGTCTACCATTCGAAGAGCGCTCAGTACAGAGTGCCGAGGGACCGTCATGGCCAAAGAGATCAGGCTCAACGCTTTTGCGATGAATTGCGTCGCACACCAGTCACCGGGCCTGTGGACCCATCCGCGTGATCGCACCGCCAACTATAACCGCCTGCCCTATTGGATTGATCTCGCCAAGACGTTGGAGCGCGGCCGCTTCGACGGGCTGTTCCTCGCCGACGTGCTCGGCGTTTATGACGTCTACGGCAATAGCCCTGACGCAGCCTTGCGCAACGCAGCACAGACGCCGTCGAACGAGCCGCTGCTGCTGCTCTCGGCGATGGCGGCAGTAACGCAAAATCTCGGGTTCGGCGTCACCAGCAATCTGTCCTTCGAGCCGCCCTACCCGTTCGCGCGGCGGATGTCGACGCTCGATCACCTCACCGAGGGACGGATCGGATGGAACGTCGTCACTGGCTATCTCGACAGCGCCGCGCGCGGCGCCGGCAAGGACAAGCAGACCGGGCACGACGACCGCTACGACATCGCCGACGAATATATGGAGGTCGTCTACAAGCTCTGGGAAGGAAGCTGGAAGGACGATGCCGTGCTGCGAGACCGGACGCGCGGCATCTTCACCGATCCCGCGAAAGTTCATCGCGTCAACCATGAGGGCGCGAACTACCGCATCAACAACACCATTCATCTCAGCGAGCCGTCGCCGCAGCGCACGCCCGTGCTGTACCAGGCCGGCACCTCGCCGCGCGGCCGGCAATTCGCGGCGAAGCATGCCGAATGCGTGTTCATGTCGGGACCGTCGGCCAAGGTGATCGCGCCGCGCGTGGCAGCAATCCGGCAAGAGGCCGCCGCGCTCGGCCGTAACCCGGCCGAAATCCTGATGTTCTCGATGATGACGATCATCCTCGGACGGACGGAAGCCGAGGCGAAAGAGAAATACGCCGACTATCGCCGCCATATCAGCCCCGAAGGCGCGCTGGCGCTGATGTCGGGCTGGACCGGCGTCGACTTCTCCGGTTACGACCTCGACCAGCAGGTCCGGCACGTCCAGAACGACGCTGGCCGCAGCGCCATGGACAACGTCACCCGGGCCGATCCGGACCGGGTCTGGACTGTGCGCGACGTCATCGAGCATGTCGGCATCGGCGGCGCCGGCCCCGTCGTGATCGGCACGCCGGAGATGGTTGCCGACAAGATCGAGCAATGGTTCGAGGCGACCGATGTCGACGGCCTCAACGTCGCCTTTGCGATCTCGCCCGGCGATTTCGAGGATATCGCCGACATGCTGGTGCCGGAGCTGACGCGGCGCGGACGGTACAAGCCGGGCTATGCCAAGGGCACGCTGCGGGAGAAGCTGTTCGGCGAGGGCCGGGCAAGGCTCGATGCGCCGCACCCGGCGGCGGGGTATCGGGTGGGGAAGACGGGGTAGGAGCCACACTCTCACTGTCATGCCCCGGCTTGCCATCTTCGCTGAAGCTTCGCCGGCCGAGTGAGCTTGCAAGCCCCGCATAGCCTAGCGCAGCCGGGACCGGGGCATCCAGTACGCCGCGGCCTATCGAGGAATCACAGCCGTCTCTGGAATACTGGATCGCCCGCCTTCGCGCGCGATGACAGCTGAGAACTTGGAGGCAGCGCTACTTACACCCTCCCGTCCACCAGCACCTCGATCAGCTTCGTCCCCGGCCGGCCAAGCGCCGACGACAGGGTCGTCTTCAGCTCACGCGAATCGCTGACCTTGATCGCCTCGCAGCCAAGCGCTTTCGCGACGCCCGCAAAATCCACCGGCGGATCGACGAAATCCATGCCGACGTAATTGTCGTCACCGTGGAATGCGAGCAGGCGCTGCTTGATGATGCGGTAGCCGCCATTGTTGGCGATGACGACGTTGAGCGGCAGCTTGTGATGCGCCGCCGTCCACAGCGCCTGGATCGAATACATCGCGCTGCCGTCGCCGGAGAAACAGACGACGGGGCGATCCGGATTGGCGATGCTGACGCCGACCGAGGCAGGCAGGCCCCAGCCGATGCCGCCGGAGGCGAGGCCGTGATAGCCGTAGCGTTCGCGATGCGGACGCAGGTTGGTGATCTGGCGGCTGGAGGTGAGCCCTTCGTCCACGAGAATGGCATGTTCGGGCATGGCCTCGACCATTTGCAACACCAGAAAGTCCGGGTCGATCGGCGTGCGGCCCGCGCTCCTGTTGATCTGCTCGATCAGCGCGGCGCGGCGCGCAGTCCAATTCTTCGGCACGAGCTCGGCGAGGTGCTGCTTGGCGCGGCTCGCGAGTGTTGCGCCGCCCATCTCTTTCAGCACCGGGATCAGCGCGCGCAGCGTTTCCTTCAAATCCGCCTTCAGCGCGATCTCGGCGCCGTAATTCTTGGCGATCTCCCAATCGACGAGACCGATCTGCACGATGCCGAGACCATCCGGCAGCGCATCGACTTCGCTATGGACCGACATCCGCAGCGGATCACCGCCAAGCGCAATCAGGAGATCGTAGGGCGCGAGCGTATCGCGCGCCGCTTTCTGAACCCGCGCCAGCGTGCCGACGAAGCTCGGGCTCTCCGAGAGGAAGTGCGCACCGTAAGCTGTCGAGGATTGAAACGCGGCGGCGCCGAGCAACTCCGCCAATTCAGCCGCCTCCTTCAGCGCGTCACTCTTGACCACTTCGTCCATGGTGACGATCACAGGACGCTCGGCTTTCAGCAGCCGCGCAGCAAAGGCCCTGAGCGCACCATCTGATGGTCTGGTACGCGCGTCGATGCGGGTGGAGCGGCCGAGATCGATGCCCGCCTCGCTATTGAGGATGTCGCCAGGCAGCGAGATGAACACGGGGCCGGTTGGCGGCGTGGTCGCGACCTTTGCCGCGCGGCGCACGATGCGCGGCAGGTCCTCGAGCCGCGTCACCTCGACCGCCCATTTCACCAGCGGCTCGGCCATGCGCACCAAGGGACCGTACAGCACCGGCTCCATCAGGCCGTGGCCCTGCTCCTGCTGGCCGGCGGTGAGGATCATCGGCGTGCCCGTGAACTTGGCGTTGTAGAGCGAGCCCATCGCGTTGCCGAGGCCGGGCGCGACATGGACGTTGCAAGCGACAAGCTTTCCGGAGGCGCGGCTGTAACCGTCGGCGATCGCGACCACCAGGCTCTCTTGCATCGCCATCACATAGGTGAGATCAGGGTGATCCTTCAGCGCATGCATGATCGGCAACTCGGTGGTGCCGGGATTGCCGAACAGATGGGTGATGCCTTCGTCCTTGAGCAGCGCGAGAAAGGCCGAGCGGCCGGTGATCTTGTTCTTCATGTTTCCTCCAGGAGCGGACGTTGCCGCAAGGATGGGCGTATGATGGCCGAAGTCGGAGGAAGCGTGCAAGGAAACGCGGTCATGGCTGCGTTGCGTGAGCGCCTCTCCGTGTCCCGGACGTGGCGCAAACGTGTAACGTTGCGACGCAGAGCCGGGACACAGAACTCGCACGGCGGAGGCTGGTACCATGGCCCCGGCTCAGGAGCGCACCGCCGAAGGGGCGCAGCGCTGCGTCCGGGGCACGAGAGCTGTGCGCGGTGCGCTACATCTCCTCCCGCCCCAATTCGAACGGATCCTCGCCCCTCACCCGTTTCTTCCTTTTCGAGCGCTGCCAGACCACGCCAGGAAAGCCCTTCAGCGGCACCAGCGGCTCGCCGGCATAGGCCCATTCCTGCAGCTCTTCGATGGCGATGTGATAGAGCGGCTGGCGGCCGGTGCGCTCGTTGAACAGCGCGCGGGGGATATTGACCATGTGCGGCCCGCGCGGGCGCTCATAAGCGATCGGCGTGCCGCAATGCGAGCAGAAGCTGCGGGTGGTCTTCGTGGCCTTGTCTTCGTAACGCGTGAGCGCAGTCTTGCCAGCGGTGATGCGAAAGCGCTTCTTCCAGCTCCCGACATAGGTCGCGTAGGCCGCGCCATGGGCGCGGCGGCTGGCGGCGGAATGATCATGCCAGGCCCAGCGCGCAGGCACGTCGATCTCGAAGCTGACCTTGCCGCAGAGACATTGCCCGGTGGCAATTCCTGCGGCGGCGGCGGCTTTGGCCATGGGGATTCTCTCCGTCGTCATTGCGAGGACGAGAATACACGATTGTCATTCCGGGGCGCGACGAAGTCGCGAGCCCGAATCCATCGGGCGGCACGCCAGGATGCGACATGGATTCCCGGCTCGAGGCGTTGCGTCGCCCCGGAATGACGGAAACAGTTCAGGCCGGCGTCAGTTCGTCATACGCCGGATAATCCGTGTACCCCTTCTCCTCCCCACCGTAGAACGTCGCACGATTGTACGGCGTGATCGGGAAGCCGTGCCGAAGACGCCGCGGCAGGTCGGGGTTGGAGA
The DNA here is from genome assembly GCF_023073835.1 of Bradyrhizobium sp. 153. NCBI lineage: Bacteria > Pseudomonadati > Pseudomonadota > Alphaproteobacteria > Hyphomicrobiales > Nitrobacteraceae > Bradyrhizobium > Bradyrhizobium sp. 153. Next base: position 340,608 of record NZ_JADPKH010000083.1, read on the forward strand.
TGAAGATGCGACCGAAGGCGATGATGTCGGCATATCCGTCGGCGACCGCGGCATTCGCGCTCTCGCCGGTGAAGCCGCCGGCGGTCATCAGCACGCCGCTGTAGAGCGGGCGGAACAGCACCATCGCGGAGGGCACGTTCTCCCAATGCACGTCGGCGCGGCCGGCGCCGCTGGAACGCGGCTCGATGAAGTGCAAATAGGCAAGACCGAGCTTGTCGAGCGCCCTCACGACATGGCTATAGAGCGGCATCGGATCGGGCTCGCCGGAATCATTGGCGATGCCGTGAGGCGACAGCCGGACGGCGACGCGGTTCGCTCCCCAGACGTCGATCGCGGCCTGCGTCACTTCGAACAGCAGCCGCGCGCGGTTCTCGATCGATCCGCCATACTGATCAGTGCGCTGGTTGCTGCGCGATTGCAGGAACTGCTCGAGCAGATACCCGTTGGCGCCGTGGATCTCGACGCCGTCGAAGCCGGCGGCGAGCGCATTCTTGGCACCCTGCCGGAATGCCTCGACGATGCCCTTGACCTCTTCGGTCTCCAGCGCGCGCGGCGTCTCGTAGTCCGAAATCTTGCCGTCGGCGGTCATCGCCTTCATGCCTTCGGCCTTGATCGGGATCGCCGAGGCCGACACCGGCAGCGCGCCACCGTGGAAGGAGGAATGCGAGACGCGGCCGACATGCCAAAGCTGGAGGAAGATGATGCCGCCTTTGGCGTGCACGGCATCGACCACCTTGCGCCAGCCAGCGACTTGCGCCTCCGAATAGATGCCCGGCGTCGCCGGATTGCCGCGGCCGTGCGAGAGCACAGGGGAGGCTTCCGCGATGATCAAGCCGCCCGGCGTCGCGCGCTGGCCGTAATATTCGGCGTTGAGCGGCCACGGCGCGAAAGTTTCGCGCTCCGCCCGCATGCGCGTTAGCGGCGCCATCGCGACGCGATGCGCGAGCCTGTACGGACCGACCTGCAACGGTCGAAACAACGCCTCGAACTTCATGCTGGCCTCAAATGCTTCGGAAGGATGACGATCATATAGCGGGGCGGCTACCGGAAAGGTGCCGCCCCACGAAGGCAATATTCCTCCTTGCGAAAGGGAGGAGGGAAACTACGCCGTCTTGATCCAGACGGCCTTCACGTTGAGATATTCCTCGACGTGCTGCTTGCCCGACTCGCGGCCATAGCCGCTCATCTTGTAGCCGCCGAAGGGCACAGCCGGGTCCATCGCCTGGTAGCAGTTCACCCACACCGAGCCGGCGCGCAAACTCTTCGCTACCGCATGGGCCTTGCTGACGTCGCGGGTCCATAGGCCCGAGCCGAGGCCGAAAGTGGTGTTGTTGGCGCGCTTGACCAACTCATCCATGTCCTTGAACGCGATCGCGGAGATGACGGGACCGAAGATCTCCTCCTGCGCGATGCGCATGTTGTCCTGGACGCCCGCGAACACCGTGGGTGAGACGAAGAAGCCCTTCGACAGCGCGCCTTCGGTGACGCGTCCGCCGCCGGCGAGCGCCTTGGCGCCTTCCTTTTGGCCGATATCGAGGTAGCCGGTGACACGCTCCAATTGCTGCTCGGACACCAGTGGGCCGATCTGGGTGTTTGGATCGAGGCCGTTTCCGACTTGCAGCTTCTTGCCGAACTCCGCGACGCGGCCGACGAACTCCTCGTAGATCGACTGCTCGACGAACAGGCGCGTTCCGGCGCTGCAGATCTGCCCCGAATTGGCGAACACCGCCATCGCGGCGCCCGGCACCGCGGCATCGAGATCGGCATCCGCGAATACGATGTCCGGCGACTTGCCGCCGAGCTCGAGCGAGACGCGCTTGAGGTTGCCGGCCGACGCACGGATGATCGACTGGCCCGTGACATGCGAGCCGGTGAAGGCGACCTTGTCGACGTCATGGTGCGAGGCGAGCGCCGCGCCCGCGGTCTCGCCATAGCCGGGAACGACGTTGATGACGCCGGGCGGCACGCCCGCTTCCATCGCAAGCTCGGCGATGCGCAGCGAGGTCAGCGGCGCTTCTTCGGCAGGCTTGAGCACCACCGTGCAGCCGGTCGCGATCGCCGGACCGATCTTCCAGATCGTCGCCGTCAGCGGCCCGTTCCAGGGGATGATGGCGCCGACGACACCGACCGGCTCCTTCAGCGTGTAGGAGAAGATCTCGCCCGGCAGCGAGTTCTCGATGGTCTCGCCATGGATCGCGGTGGTTTGGCCGGCGTAGTAACGCAGCATGCCGATGGCGCGCAGGCGATAGGCGCGGGTCCGGCTGACCGGGGCCCCCATGTCGAGCGTGTCGAGTTGCGACAATTCGTCGAAATTCTTCTCGACGAGATCGGCGAGCTTGAGCAGTAGGTTCTGCCGCTCGAACGGCTTGACCTTGCTCCAGGGTCCTTCGAAGGCGCGGCGGGCCGCGGCGACCGCACGGTCGATGTCTTCCTTGTCCCCCTCGGCGACGGTTGCGAGCAGCTCGCCGGTGGCGGGATTGCGGGTTTCGAAGCGCTTGCCTGAGGCAGCGTCGACCCACTTCCCGTCGACCAGCATCTGCTTGTAGGACCCGTTCGCGAATGGATGGCGCGTGATCGGAATAGCCTGCGACACAGCCATGGCTGCACTCCCTGTCAGGTGATTGATTGGTTCGATCTGGGCGCGATCGTTCGTCCCACAAAATACAGCGGCGCCGGAGAGGCGTAAAGGCGGCGCGGAGCGAAGACCTCCCATGCCGAGTTGTGCAGGGTCGCACGAGACACGTGCTATAACGCGGCGGAACGCAACGTAGCTTCGCCGGAGGCCGCCATGTCACATCCCGCCATCATCAAAGACAACGTTGCCGTGATCACAGGAGGCGCGTCCGGGATCGGATTTGCCGCCGCCGCGGCGTTTGCGCGCACCGGCATGAAGCTGTGCATCGCCGATGTCGATCAGGTGCGGCTGGCCGAGGCCGCAACAAAACTCTCATCCATCGCAGGTGCTGCGAATGTGATGACGTTTGCCGCCGATGTCAGCAAGGCCGAGAGCGTGACGGAACTCGAACATGCCGTAGGCGAACGCTTCGGCGGCACCGATATCTTGATGAACAATGCCGGCATCCAGCCCGGCAGCACATTGTTCGCCGGGCCGGACAATTGGCAGCGCATCATCGGCGTCAACATGTGGGGCATCATCAACGGCTCGCGCATCTTCGCACCTGGCATGATCGCGCGCGGTAAACCAGGCCTCATCATCAACACCGGATCGAAGCAAGGCATCACCACCCCGCCGGGCGATCCCGCCTACAATGTCTCCAAGGCCGGCGTGAAAGCTTTTACGGAAGCGCTCCAGCACGAGCTGCGTAACACGAAGGACTGCCACATCACCGCGCATCTGCTCATCCCCGGTTTCGTCTTCACCGGCCTCACCGCGAAAGGCCGCACCGAGAAGCCCGCAGGCGCCTGGACGCCGGAGCAGACCGTCGACTTCATGCTGGCGCGGATCGAGGCCGGCGACTTCTACATCCTGTGCCCGGACAACGACGTGCCGCGCGCACTCGACGAGAAGCGCATGCTGTGGGCCGCCGGCGACATCATCGAGAACCGCCCGCCGCTGTCGCGGTGGCACCCGGATTACGCCGATGCGTTCAAGACGTTTGTGGAGGGCGACTGACTATCAGACCCTCATGCTGAGGAGCTGGAGCGCGACAGCACGGTGAGATCAGATAACCCGCTTACAGCGTCTCTTGCTTGTGCCCGCAATCCTTGCAGGCGTACTTGACGCGCGTCTGGCCCTTTTCCGCCTGCACCCGGTTCGGCGCGCCGCACTTGCCGCAGACGGCCTCGATGCGGGTGGTGCCCTGCTTGACGACGATGGTTCTCTTTTCCATCGATTCGCGGATCAGGCGCTCGGCCTCCTCACGCAACGATTGTTTCGACAATGCTCGTCTCCGCCTCTGGAAAGCGCGAGAGCCATATCGCACCTGCGTTCAAATCACAATCGGCAAAGCCTGCTCTGACCTGGACAACCAGGTAACAAGCCTCAGCATGTAAAGGATCTCGGCAACATATGAGCGCAACACCCGCCATCATGGTTCGACTGCATTTTGCGGGCGATGCCACGATTGTTGCAAATGACCGGAGATACGGCGGGGGCGGATGCTCAGCATCAGCCGCCGCCATACAGCGCTCCTCTTCCGCGCCTCTCTCCTCAAGCCGCCTTGGACACCTCCATCAGCAGCCGCTCGGCCTTGGCGTCCTCGATGCGGTTCACGAGGCGGCTGCTCTCGTGATTGTCGCGCACGGTCTTGGTCAGCGTGATGCAGGTCTGGATCAGCATGACGATGCCCATGGTGAGATAGCCCTTCATCCAGAGGTCGATCGGCAGGAAGAAGATGCCGATGCCGACGAGGAAAGCCGAGGCTGCGAAGGACGCGTAAGTGAAGCTCACCCAAGCGCTGCTGTGCGGCTGGCCGTTCTGGTTCATGGTGGTCTCCTGTTGTTCGAATGATGATTGGTTCGGGAAGTTGGGGTTGAGATCAGGCAGTCGGCATGCGCTTGGACTTCAGCCGCGCCAGCACATCGTCTGCCGTCGTCTTGAGCCGCGGGCCAAAGCCCTGTTCGGCGAGTCTCTCGGCAGTGGCGAGCGGACCGGTGGTCGCGTCGAGCTCCACCAGGGCATCGTCGGCGGCCTGGGCCTCCATCTGCCGCTCGCGCAAACGCCTCAACGTGCCCTCCGCCTCCGGCAGCGTGGATTCGTAGGGTCGTGCAGCCTCGATGCCACTGCGACGAAGCGAGCGCACCGCTTCCGATGCGCGGGCAATGCGGCGGCCGCGATCGAGCTCGGTGATGCGAGCCTGCGCGCTGGCGACATGGCGCTTCAACCGCACGATCTCGGTCGCGAACAGCGCGCGTGCCGTCATCAACGCATCGCGATCGGCCTCAAGGCTCGCGATGGCTTCCGCCGCGTCCTTGGCGAGGTCGTCGCGGCCACCGTCGAGCGCCGCAACGGCGCGGGTCTCGAGATCGGCGATGCGGGCATTCGTCGCTTCGAGCTTGCGGCCCTCCTGCTGGTCCTGCGCGATCGCCAGCGCCAGCGTGCGCTTGCTGCGCTCGACGGCCGCGGCCGCATCACGCATCTGCTGATCGAGGATGAGTAGGGCGGTCCGGTCTTCCAGCTCCTCGCCCGCAGCGGCCACGCTGCCGCGGAAAAGGGTCACCACGGTCTTGAACATTTGTTGCTCCCTGTTATGAGCGTTGCTCACATATGCTTTCTAGCATATCTTGAGCGTTGCTCAAGAAATTTATGAGCGACGCTCACGAACTTGGTAGGCGATGTCTAAGATCTTGGAACGTCGAGAGAAATTGCGATCAGACCTAGTTCTTGCGGCGGAACGAATGATCGCTGAACGGGGATTGGCTGGCCTGAAGACCCGGGATCTCGCCCGCGAGATCGGCTGCGCCAATGGCGCGGTCTACAATCTCGTCGCCGACGTCGACGAATTGATCCTGCGCGTCGGCTCGCGCACATTGCTTCGGCTCGACAAGGCGCTCAGCGCCGCTGAGAGCGCGGGCGAGCCATCGCCACAAGAAGCCCTGGTCCGCATCGCGATCGCCTATTGTGATTTTGCCGCGGAAAATCTCCAGCTCTGGCGCGCGCTGTTCGAGCACCGCATGGAGGCCGACAAGATCGTCCTGGACTGGTCGATCGAGGACCAGATGCAGCTGTTCCGCCACATCTACCAGCCGCTGTCCGCGCTGCTTCCAAAGCGCAGCCCGGAAGAACTGAGCATCACCGCGCGCAGCCTGTTCTCGGCGGTCCATGGCATGGTGGCGCTGGGGTTGGAACAGAAGCTGGTCGCCGTACCCCTGCCGGCGCTGCGCAAGGAAATCGCAGGCCTCGTACGCGCAATGCTGGTTGGGCTAGTCGCCCTCGCAGAGTAGAGGCAGCGGCGAAACCGTTGGCGGTGGCTGACTAAAATTTCGCCTGTCGCATCGCGATTGCCGCGCTTAGCCTTCACGGAGCCCTATCCCCTCGCCCCACCCCGGAGTTCTCTATGCCCCTCCTCGTCCGCGGCGGCACCGTCGTCAATCACGATTGTTCGCGCCGTGCTGACGTGCTGATCGACGGCGAGGCCATCGTCGCGGTCGGGGCCTCACTCGATGCACCCGCGGGCGCTGAAGTGATTGACGCCGGCGGCGCCTACGTCATCCCGGGCGGCATCGATCCGCATACCCATCTCGAAATGCCGTTCATGGGCACCGTCACCGCCGACGATTTCGAATCGGGAACCAAAGCGGCGCTCGCTGGCGGCACCACGATGGTGGTGGATTTCTGCCTGCCCGATCACGGCCAGTCGATGCTCGCGGCGTATCAGGACTGGCGCCGCAAATCCGAGAAGGCGGCCGCCGACTATGGTTTCCACATGGCGGTGACATCGTGGTCGAAGCAAATCCATGACGAGATGGAGACCGTGGTCAAAACCTACGGCATCAACACGTTCAAGCATTTCATGGCCTACAAGGGCGCGCTCATGGTGAACGATGACGAGCTCTACAACTCGTTCGCGCGCTGCGCTCATCTGGGCGCCATGCCGGTGGTCCATGCCGAGAACGGCGACGTCGTCGCCCTGATGCAAGAGGCGCTTATCGCACGCGGCGTCACCGGCCCCGAAGGCCACGCTTACTCGCGACCGCCGGAGGTCGAGGGCGAAGCCACCAACCGCGCGATCATGATCGCGGACATGACGGGCACGCCGGTCTACATCGTGCACACCAGCTGCCGCGAAGCGCATGAGGCGATTGCAAGGGCGCGCGCGGCCGGCAAGCGCGTCTATGGCGAACCGCTGATCCAGCACCTGTTGCTCGACGCCGGCGAGTACCAGAACAAGGACTGGGATCACTCCGCCCAGCGCGTGATGTCACCGCCGTTCCGCGACAGATCGCATCAGGACAGCCTGTGGGCCGGCCTGCAAGCCGGCTCGCTCCAGGTCGTCGCGACCGACCATTGCGCCTTCACCATTGCGCAGAAACGGTTCGGCCTCGGCGACTTCAGGAAGATCCCGAACGGCACCGGCGGGCTCGAAGACCGCCTTGCGCTGCTGTGGACCGCGGGCGTCGCCACCGGGCGGCTGACTAGGGAAGAATTCGTCGCGGTGACTTCGGCGAACATCGCCCGCATCCTCAACATTTATCCGCGGAAAGGCGCCGTCGCCGCCGGATCGGACGCCGACATCGTGGTGTGGGATCCCAAGGCAACCAGGACCATCAGTGCCAAGCGGCAGATGAGTCGGATCGATTACAACGTGTTCGAGGGCTTTTCCTGCACCGGCGGATCGGCCGCGACGTTGTCCCGTGGCCGCATCGTCTGGAAAGATGGCGATCTGCGCGCCAAGGCAGGCGACGGCCGTTATGTCGAGCGGCCGCCATTCTCGCCGGTGCATCTGGCCAATTCGACCTGGAAGAAGCTCACCGCCCCGCCCGCGGTCGAACGCGGCGCGGTGACGCCGTAACACTCCTCGCCGCGAGATCAGAGCTATCGCTTCTGCGGCAATGTCTCGGGCAACTACAGCTTGAATCTTGGAGAGGGCTTAGGAACGAACGTCCGGACGTCTCGTTGTCGCGTATCTTTCCTTCCAGAGCGCGAGCCCTCCATGTATCACCACGTCAAAAAGCTGATGTTCACCGTGCGCGTCGACGAACCCGATCCGCGCTTCGGCAATATGCTCCTCGAGCAGTTCGGCGGCGCCAATGGCGAACTCGCGGCCGCGATGCAATATTCGATTCAGGGGCTGAATTGCGAGGACCCCGACCGCAAAGACCTCTTGATGGATATCGGCACCGAAGAGCTTAGTCATCTCGAGGTCGTCGGCTGCCTGGCGCGGATGCATCTTGCGCCTTCAAAGAACGACCGTCAGGCGGCGGAAGCCGATCCGCTCATTGCAATTGCCGGCGGCGGTGGCGTCAATCTGTTCAATTCGCAGGGGAATCCCTGGACCGCCGACTATCTCAAGATCACCGGCGAGCTCGACGTCGACCTGCGCAGCAACATCGCCGCCGAAGCGCGAGCCAAGATCGTCTACGAGCGTCTGATCAATTTCTGCGACGACGCCGGCAGCAAAGACGCACTACAATTCCTGATGACGCGAGAGATTACGCATATGAAGGCGTTCGCGCGCGCACTCGAAAGCCTGTCCAAACCGGCCTTCAGTGTCGGCCGGATTGCTCCGACGCCTGGCCTCGTGAACCAGTACTTCAACGACTCCACCGGCAGCGGTGACCACGGCGAAATCGACACCCGCGGTCCGTGGAACGAAGGCGAAGACTGGGTGTTCACCGAGTCCCCGGCACTGCAGTCCGCGGAGCCCGGCGCTGCCACATCGATCGTCACGGAGAGCTCGCCGCCCGTCGACGAAGCCGGCCTGACCGATCTTCTGCTTCACGAGCTGCGTGACATTCTCCATGCCGAGAAGCAGTTGACCAAGGCGCTTCCGAAGATGGCGCAGGCCGCGCGTTTCGATCAGTTGCGGGAACTGTTCGAGCAGCATCTCGCCGAGACCGAGAACCAGGTCGAACGCATCAACGAATGCTTCGAGCTCCTCGGCGAGAACGCTCGGGCCAAGCCTTGCAAAGGCATGATGGGGCTGATCGAGGAAGGCCAGGAGGTCATGAAGGAAGGCGAAGAGAAGGAAGACGCAGCCGCCGACCTCGCGCTGATCTCAGCGGCTCAACGCGTCGAACATTACGAGATGTCCGGCTATACCACGGCACGCAATCTGGCCCAGCAGCTCCGTCACAGCGCGGTCGTCGCTTTGCTCTCGAAATCGCTCGCCGAAGAAGAGAATGCCGATCTCCTGCTCAATCAGGTGGCGCGGTCGCTGATGTCGGTGGCGAAGATGCCCGCCGCACTGGAGCAGGCCGAATAGGAAGCCAGCCCAACGCGTGTGCGCACTGAGTTCAACCGCCCCCTCTACGGGGGCGGTACGCGCTGCTCCTCGTACTGCGCTGGCTGACTGGCTGTTCTTTGGCGAGTGGATCGCGCCGTCGATGACGCTCTTGACGATCGAACTGCTTACGTGCCGGTGCTGTTCAACTATGCCGCAATCGACCCTGCGCCGAACCGATCTTCTTGCGCAACCGCGAGCGGATTTCGACGCCTTCTGCACCAGCCGCCCGCAACAGGGTGGCACCAGGATGGGCTTGGCGATGGCACTCGCGGTAATGGCGAGCCATGGCGATCCGGCTCAAGCCGGCCGACCAGGGCCGCGGCTTTCGAACTTCAATTCCCAGTCGCCTATTCCCTGTAGCCTAGATGGCGAACACCCAGGCGGCGACGATGGTGCCGATGGTGACCAGACCGGCGATGGTCCAGCCGGCGGCATATTCCAGCTCCGGATGACCGGTCGCCCGCATGATCTCTGCCGGATCGGCGGTATGCTTCTCTGCCATGACGGCCTCGCACATTACTCCCCGCGTCCTATGTAAGTCGCATCAGCCGCAATTAGGTTCCATCACGGACGTGCGAGGAATGACGCAGCTAGGCTTGTTCGCAGAACCGCAGGAAGGGCCCGCTGGGCTTCGCTACACGGACGATTTTATCGAGGCGGCCAACGAGCAGGCCTTGATCGGCCGCATCGCGGCATTGCCGCTCCAGCGCTTCCAGTTCGGCGTCTTCGAGGGCAATCGCCGGGTGGCCTCGTTCGGCTATCGCTACGACTACTCCCTGCAACGACTGGCCGAGGCGGAGCCAATCCCGGACTGGGTGGCGCCCGTCGCGCGCCAGGTCGAGGCGTGGGCGGGTCTGCCGTCGGGCGACATCCGGCAGGTGCTCTGCACCGAATATGAGGTTGGCGTCGGCATCGGTTGGCACCGCGACAAGCCGCATTTCGACAAGGTCCTCGGCCTGTCGCTCGGCGCGCCCTGCAAATTCCGCTTTCGCCGCCGCAACGGCGACCGATGGGAGCGTCACACGCTCGAAGCCATGCCGCGCTCGCTCTACATGATGGACGGCGAGGCACGGTCGCAATGGGAGCACAGCATTCCGCCAGTCGAGGCGCGCCGCTATTCGATCACCTTCCGGACCATGAAGCGGGCCTGACGGGCGGTCCAAAACAAAAACTGCGAAAACAACCCCATGCACAGTAGAAAGCCGTTTCCGGCTCGAGGCTTTGCGGCGCTGGGCAACGGCTTGACAGATCGAGATAAAACGGCTGCGCCGCGCAATCGTCCCGCGGCCCGCCAACTTGCGTGCCAAGAGCGGCTGCAGGCCGGGCTGGATGCCCGTCCCGTGCCGACCGAGGTGCCGTGAAATCGCCTCAAGCCGAGCCAACTAATGGGGCGAATTGAATAGACAGGCCAAACCGGCAAGCCAATATGAGGCACGCAAGGCCGGCATCACCATGAAGAATTATCTGGCATTTTTCCTAACTCTGACCATGACCTCGGCCTCCGCGCACGGACCCTTGCCGGCGCGGCTGTCGCCGCCGTCCGATCTCGTCCAAGTGGGCCTCACCGACTCCGACACGACCGCCGGCGGCACCGCGCGGCTGTGCGAGCAGGTTACCTTCTCGCGCGGTTTGCGCTATGGCGAGAGCGAGGCCAATGTGCTCGACGTCGCGACCAGCGCGACCAAGGCGGATACCCCGCGGCCGGTGCTGCTGTTCGTGGCCGGCGACTCCTTCACCGGCGACCGCGCCGCGCCGGAGCTGGCTCGCCAGATCCAGGACCAGGCGATGTGCTTTGCCGCGCGCAATGACATGATCGGGGTCCGCGTGGGCTATCGCCTGGCGCCCGGCGCGACCTGGCCCGCCGGCGCGAGCGACGTGGCGGCGGCGCTGTCCTGGGTCCACGGCAATATCGACCTGTTCAACGGCGATGCCCGCGAGATCGTCGCGGTCGGCTACGGCGCCGGCGCCTTCCATGTCGCCACCCTGCTGGCGCATCCCGAGCTTCAGGCCGACCGCGCCGATGTGGCCGCCGTGATCCTGGTGTCCGGCATCTACCGTGCGGGCAAGGACGCCAGCGACAGCGAGAAGGCGTATCTCGGCAGCGACGCCAGCCAATATAACAAGCGCTCGGTCTTCCCCGGCATCCTCAATGTCGACGTGCCGATCGTGCTGGCCTGGGCCGCGGACGATTCCGCCGGTGTTGTGGCGCAGGGCGAGACCCTGAAGAAGACGCTCTGCGGCGCCGGCCATTGCCCTCGCAGCGCGCTGCTGCGCAGCCGCGACGGCATCGCGAGCGCCTTCGGCCTCGACGGCTCCGGCGACAGCCTCGCCGAGCCGACGCTGCTGCTGGTGCATCAGCTCGAGGCGCGGGGACTGCCGTAGAGGGCGTGACAGCAGGGCTGCCATTTCATTCGGTCCCTGCGCTGCGTTGAAGCGGGCGATCAAGCCATGCGATCGCCAAACGCTTGACCTACACCAACCAGCCTTGGTGGGGATCGAGCCGACCTCTCCGGGGCCAACGTCGAGGTGCCGACCATGCGCGTCACCGGCAGACTATCCTTCGTTTTGATCGTCGCCTACGCCTCCCTCGGGGCGATGTCGCAGCAACGTGCGGAGCAACCCACGACCGACAAGGAAATCCGCATCGGCAATGTCATGCCGTATTCGGGATCGCTGTCGGAGTTCGGCGCCATCGGCCAGGCGGAGGCCGCCTATTTCGACATGATCAACGCGCGCGGCGGCATCAACGGCCGCAAGATCCGCTTCATCTCGCGCGACGACAATTCCGATCCGGCGACTGCGCTGGAGCTGACGCGCAACCTGGTCGAGACCGACGATGTGCACTTGATGTTTGGGTCGTTCGGCACGCCCGGCAATCTCGCCACGCGCTGGTATCTGAACGAGAAGAAGATCCCGCAATTGTTCGTCGCCTCCGGCGACGAGGAGCTGAGCCAGCCAAGCGCGTTTCCCTGGACCATGGGCTGGCAGCCGTCGTTCCGGTCGGAGGGGCGCATCTACGCCAACTACATCCAAGCCTATTATCCCCGGAAGAAGATCGTGGTGCTCTGGCAGAACGACCAGTTCGGGCGCATGCTCTACAAGGGCGTCCAGGAGGGCCTTGGCGATTTGAACCGTCATGTCCTCGTCGACATCGCCTTCGACATTGCCGACGAGCATCTCGAGGGGCACGTCTCGATTCTCAAGCGCGCGGGCGCCGACATCTTCGTCTTTCTCGGCGTGCCGTCGACGGCCTCCAAGGTGATCAAGCTGGCGGCCTCATTTAATTGGCATCCGGTGTTCATCGTAAACGATGCCTCCGCCTCGATCGCCAATGCAATGGCGCCAGCGGGCCTGGAGAACTCCGCCGGCGTGATCTCCGCGGCCTTTCTGAAGGATCCGAGCGATCCCGCATGGAAGGACGATTCCGCCATGAAGGAATGGTTTGCCTTCATGGACAAATACCATCAAGTCGAAAGCACGAACAACAGCGCGGCCGTCTTTGGCTACGCCGCGGCCGAGGCGCTGACGCTCGTCCTGAAGCAATGCGGCGACGACTTCTCGCGCGAGAACATCATGCGTCAGGCGGCGTCGATTAGGGGTCATCACCCCTCCGTTGCGCTGCCCGACATCAGGATGAATACCTCGCCCAATAGCTATCTGCCGATCAAGCAGATGCGGCTCGTCCAGTTCGACGGCCGCTCCTGGCAGCCTTTTGGCGACGTGATCGAGACCGCCTTCACGGAAGGCGCGGCGCGGTGAGCTCACGCGCACCGCTGGGCTACCCATCCCCGCAGAAGGCAGGCCTATCGCATATGATCTTGGCGGCAGCCACAGCGCGCGCCTCGACCGCTTCATAATCGCTCTGCGTTTTATGAGAGTCGCAACAGGCACCTTTTCGTTTGATCGCGAATGCTTAAGATCGGCGCCTTCCTGCATCCGCTCCGCCGGGAGAGACCCATGACCGAGACTATCCGCATCAGGCGCTTCCATGCGCGGCCGGTGATCGTGCCGATGAACCTGCCGCTCCAGACCTCGACGGGGGCAATCGCAAAAGCGCCGCTGGTGCTGATCGACTGCGAGACCGACCAGGGCGTGCGCGGCCACGCCTATCTGTTCTCGATCACGCCGTCGGCCTTGAAGCCGTTGACCGCCATGGTCACGGAGATGTCAGACCTCGTCGCCGGCGACGAACTGCTGCCGTTCGAGATCGAGCGCAAGCTGTCCCAGCGCTTCACGCTGCTGGGCCTCGCCGGCCTGCAACGGCTGGCGCAATCCGGCATCGACATGGCGGCCTGGGACGCTCTCGCGCGCACACGCGGCCTGCCGCTGGCCCGCCTGCTCGGCGGCGCGCCGAAGCCGGTCAAGGCCTACAATTCGAAGGGGCTCGGCCTCATGCCTGCAGGCGCGGCGGTGGATGAAGCGCACAAGCTGCTGGCCGAGGGTTTTCGGGCGGCAAAGATCCGCGTCGGCCGGCCCGATGCGCGGGAGGATCTCGCCGTCGTGCGCGCGGTGCGCAAGGCCGTCGGCGATCAGGTGACGCTGATGTGCGACTACAATCAGGCGCTGACGGTCACGGAAGCCATCCGCCGCGGCGAGATGCTCGACGACGAGAGCTTGAGCTGGATCGAGGAGCCGATCCGCCACGACGACTATTCGGGCTGCGCCCGCATTGCGGACGCGCTGCATACGCCGGTCCAGATCGGCGAGAACTTCGACAGCGCATTTGCGATGCAGTCGGCACTCTCCGCAGAAGCCTGCGACTACGTGATGCCCGACGTCCAGCGCATCGGCGGCGTCACCGGCTGGCTGCGCGCTGCCTCGCTGGCACACGCCGCCGGCATCGAGATATCGACGCATCTGTTCTCGGAAGTCAGCGCGCACCTCTTGTGCGTGACGCCGACCGCACATTGGCTGGAATATGTCGACTGGGCGGACGCGGTGCTGTCGACGCGCCTCGCGATCAAGGACGGCTTTGCGTTGCCGAGCGAGGAGCCCGGCAACGGGATTGCGTGGGACGAGGCGGCAGTCACCAAATATCTCGTCAGCTAATCGCGCCTACCGCGGGTAACGGCGCTCGGCGGCGAGATCGAGCTTGCGAAAGTCGGCGGGCTGCCCTTCGCGCGAATTCAACTAAGAGCTCGGGTCGTCGCCCTCAAGGGCGATCCCTTGATGCTGGAGAATATCTTCGTGGACGAGTGATGTTCATCTCCGAGGTCGAGTTAGCCGATGCCGCATTCCGCGATCAGGACCCAGATCGACTTCAGGGACGTCAACGGCGCGCACGTCGTCGCCGCTGGTTCACCTGGCTGATCTCGATGTGTGGAAGACGCGTCTGCGTGAGAGGCGCTCCCTTCACCGGCGCTCACCGGAGTCGCGCCGGTAGCGGAAGTCGCAATGATCGGCGCCTTGCATGATGGTCTGCGTGCGCGTGAGCGTGATGTCAGGGCCGAAGCCATCTGCTGTCGCAAAGTCGGCGGTGCAGATCAGGAGGAAGCCGAGCTCGGGCTCGCCGAGCGCCTTGTAGAACTCGGCATAGGCGCATCGTTTCACATCGAAGGCGAAGACGTCTTTCGACTGCTCGATGACGTCATAGGCGAGCGCGTCGCCGCGGGCATAGGTCTTGAAGGCGGACGCGACCGCCTGGCCGAGGTCTGTCTCGTCCTTGTTCAGGTTCTTCGATTTCCAGAATTCCTCGCCGAAGCCGCGATAGAGATCGCCGAGCGCCTTGCGCACCAGCGTGTTGGCGCGCGCCTCGCCGAGTTCGGCCTGCAATGCCTTGACCAGCGGCACCAGCACCTGCGCCTGGATTTTTGCCTGTTCGATGACGGACACGCTCATGGGCAGCCTCGCGTCTTGGATCAAGGCCGTAGATTTATGAGTGACGGTGAAGACCATCACCGCAGAGGATCTACGACTGCGGCAAGAATAGCCGCGATAGGGACGATTGGCTAACTTTCCGCAGGATAGACCAAGCTGCCGTCAGCCATGACGCGCCGCCGGATTCATCTCGGCCGGATTGACCTGCCCTGGTCCCAGAATGTGAAACACGGTTTCCCCGGCGGCGAGCAGATAATCGGTGATGATGCGTCGGTGACATCGCCACCACAATGTTTCCGCGCACATGATGGCGCAGCGCTGCGTCTGCCCGAGATCGCGCAAATGAGCGAGACCATGGTGAAAGGCCGCGCTCATGGCATGGTCCGCATAATTGTGAAAGCTGCCGTTCTGCCAGAAAGCATTGGTCTCGCGCGGCACCTCGCGCTTGCGGCTGCGCAGGCCGCCGAGCGAGGCGATATGCTCGTAGCCGATCGAAACGGCCGCGAGCGACTGCGGCAGCGTGTCGCGATTATACTGCGGATTGGTGCGCGAGCGGGGAACGGTGCGAACGTCGGCCAGATATGTGATCGAGCTGCCTCGGAGCAACTCGACGAATTCCCCAATCGAACGCGTGGCATGGCCGATGGTGAAGAAGGGATGAGCCATGGGGATGCCTTGCTCACCTCACGTTCGTCAGCTCTGCAACAATCGCAACGCCTTGCCCTTGTGCAGGGCGACGTGATCGGTCTGGTCGCTCTTGATCTCGTATTGCGGATCGTCCGGCGTAGCGTGTGGACGTAGCCCTTGTAGTCGACGTCCTCGGTGTGCGCGCGCAGGATACGGCCGCGCACGCGGCCGGCCTCCGAATTCCAACTGACGTGATCGCCGCGCTTGAAGGTTTTCGGCATGGCGGACCAATATCGATGGCATCGGACTGTTCCAAGGACACCCCAGCCCGTCTACGCTTCGCGTTAGGATACGTTGAATCGTGGCTTGCCGAGCCGTAGCTCGCGGCGATAAGCCCGCCTGCGCCCTTGGGGCTTCGGCGTGGCATCCTTCTCTCGCTTCGCGAGCGAAGGATGGTGGGCACGACAGGGATCGAACCTGTGACCCCTACCATGTCAAGGTAGTGCTCTCCCGCTGAGCTACGTGCCCTAGAGGTCGTCTAGATCGGGTGGGGTCCCTATAACGGCTCAGGGGAGCCTGTGCAAGGACGGAAGGGGGCCGATTCAGGCCGCCAGCATCTTGTTCACTTCACTGACCAATTCGCGCAGATGGACGGGTTTGGACAGCACCTTGGCATTCTTGGGGGCGTCCGAATCCGAGTTCAGGGCGACCGCGGCGAAGCCGGTGATGAACATGATCTTGATGTCGGGGTCGAGTTCCGAGGCGCGGCGGGCGAGCTCGATGCCGTCCATCTCCGGCATCACGATGTCGGTCAGCAGCATCTCGAACGGTTCTTCCCGCAACCGCTGATAGGCGGCCATGCCGTTGTCGTGGGACGAGACCTGAAAACCGGCGTTTTCCAGCGCCTTGACCAGGAAGCGGCGCATGTCGTTGTCGTCTTCGGCGAGCAGTATCTTTGGCATGGCAGGAAACGTCGAATCCCCAGAGGATATCAGCAGAGGTCACTAAGCCCGACAGAGGGTAAATTTGGGGTGA
Organism: Bradyrhizobium sp. 153; assembly: GCF_023073835.1. Taxonomy (NCBI): domain Bacteria; kingdom Pseudomonadati; phylum Pseudomonadota; class Alphaproteobacteria; order Hyphomicrobiales; family Nitrobacteraceae; genus Bradyrhizobium; species Bradyrhizobium sp. 153. Next base: position 356,993 of record NZ_JADPKH010000083.1, read on the forward strand.
AAATCTTAACCCTGAGACGGCTGCCACTGCCGGTCCCTTGTGAACCGGAATGCAGTTCGAATCAATCGAGCCGCCACCGCATCCCCGCCTCCCTGCCCGCACGGTTAAGACGTGTTCCAACGTCCATCGCATCTTTTCGCTTGGCAGAATGGTTGCGATTCCGGACAATGACGACACATAAGAGCCGCTCGATCGGCCGAATCAATGCGATCTGGACCACGCCAGATCCCGGCGCGAAGGGACGAAGCCTGAGAAGATGACCCGGTTTGACGGCGCGACGTCGCCAGCCTTCGAGATCGTGGAGCCCGCGCAATGGCGTGCCCCGGTCATCTTCAACTCGCCCCATTCCGGCTCGACCTATCCGGACGAATTCCTCAGCGCCTCCAGGATCGACCTGCCGACGCTGCGGCGGTCCGAAGATTCCTTCATGGACGAGCTGATCGGCCATTTGAGCGATCGCGGCTTTCCCACCGTGCGGGTCAACTTTCCCCGCTCCTATGTCGACGTCAACCGCGAGCCCTATGAGCTCGACCCGCGCATGTTCACCGGCCGTCTGCCGAGCTTTGCCAATACCCGCTCGATGCGGGTCGCTGGGGGCCTCGGCACCATTCCGCGCGTGGTCGGTGACGGACAGGAGATCTACCGCGACCGCATCCTGGTCGACGACGCGCTGGGGCGCATCGAGACGCTGTATAAGCCCTACCACCGCGCGCTGCGTCGGCTGATCAACAAGGTACACCAGATGTTCGGCACCGTGGTGCTGGTCGACTGCCACTCGATGCCATCGGTCGGCGTCTCCCGCGACGAGCCGCGCCGGCCCGACATCGTGATCGGCGACCGCTATGGCACGAGCTGCACGCCGCTGCTTCCCGACCGCATCGAGGAGACCATGACGGGGCTCGGCTATTCGATCGGCCGCAACAAGCCCTATGCCGGCGGCTTCATCACCGAGCATTACGGCAACCCCGCAAGCGGCTTGCATGCGGTGCAGCTCGAGCTCAATCGCGCGATCTACATGGACGAACGGCGGCGCGAGCGCGGTCCGCGCTTTGCGCAAGTCGCAAGCGACTTCGCCATCCTCGCCGACGTGCTGGCGGCCACGATCCCGTTCGGCGATCTCGGCCCGTTCCAGGCCGCAGCGGAATAGGCTTGGATTTTTCCCCGAACGATCCGTGCCATGAGCAACGGCGCGCGCGTTTCGCTGCGCAGCGCCGCGCGCTGAAAACGAAAGCAGACCCGGAAAGAAAAAAGGGCCGCTTCTGATGAAGAAGCGGCCCAAGTCTAGGGAGGAAACGCCCAAGGAGGGCAGCGGTAACGCAAAGCGCTACCGCACCGCAACAATATGCGACCGCGCCGCACAAAGTGCAAGGGCTTTTGAGCGATTTCCCATGCAAAACACACATGGCTCAGTTGCTTCTATGGAAACCCAGATTCACTTTCTTTAATAAGAGAATTCAATGGGTTGATAGATGTTTGCATACGAACGAGGCATGATTGGAACTAAGTTTTCAACGCTGTGATCGATATTTGGCCAAGAGATGACTGAGATAAGGCAGCCGGCTGCGGCATTCAAAATACCAGGGAGCATTTAAAGACAGCGCTGCAAGATTCTGCCGATTTGAGCTAGGCAGAAGCGAGCTTCATTCGACTTTCGCTTTTGAGGATACGCCGTGACGGTGATCGACTTCTCAGCTTTCATCGGACGGCTCGCCACCGTCTCGGGCGAAACCATCCTGCCGTTCTTCCGCACCTCACTGTCGGTCGACGACAAGAGCAAAACCAAGGATTTCGATCCCGTGACGGAAGCCGATCGCGCCGCGGAGGCAGTGATGCGGCGGCTGATCAAGGCCAGCTTCCCCCAGCACGGCATCGTCGGCGAGGAGTTCGGCAATGAGCGCGACGACGCCGACTATGTCTGGGTGCTCGACCCCATCGACGGCACGAAGTCCTTCATCGGCGGCTTTCCGATCTGGGGCACCCTGATCGCGCTGCTGCACAAGGGCGCGCCGGTGTTCGGCATGATGCACCAACCCTTCATCGGCGAACGCTTCTCCGGCGACAACGGCTCGGCCAATTACAAGGGCCCCTCCGGCGAGCGGCGGCTCCAGGTCCGCCGCTGCACCTCGCTCTCGCAAGCCACGACCTACACCACCAGCCCGCTGCTGATGAACGAGCGCGACCGCGCCATCTTCGGCCGCATCGAGCAGGGCGCGCGGCTGTCGCGCTATGGCGGTGACTGCTACTCCTATTGCATGCTCGCGGCCGGCCATGTCGACCTCGTGGTCGAGACCGAGCTGAAGCCCTACGACATCGCGGCGCTGATCCCGATCGTGACCGGCGCCGGCGGCATCGTCACCACGTGGGAAGGCAAGCCGGCCCAGGGTGGCGGCCGCATCATTGCGGCCGGCGACCCCAGGGTCCACGAAGAAGCACTCAAGCTATTGAACCAATAACAACGCGAGCGGAGGGCTTGCATGACCGTCTCACGCAGGCTGCTCCTCGGATTGTTCCTGCTTCTGCTGCCGACACTCGCCTCCGCGCAGAATTTTCCGGCCAAGCCGATCAAGCTGATCGTGCCGTTCCCGGCCGGCGGTCCCAACGACATCATCGCCCGGGTGATCGGCCAGCGCATGTCGGAACTGTCGGGGCAGCCGGTGCTGATCGACAATCGCGGTGGCCAGGGCGGCGTGCTCGGCACTGACGCCGTCTCCAAGGCCGCGCCCGACGGCTACACCGTCGCGATCTCCTCAGCCGGCGCGCTGGCGATCAGCCCGAGCATGGAGAAGGTCGCCTACGACACGCTCAACGACCTCACGCCGGTGACGCTGGTTGCGACCGTGCCGGAAATGCTGGTGGTCGCAACCAACGTGCCCGCCAAGGACATCGGCGAGTTGATTGCGCTCGCCAGGGCGCAGCCGGGAAAGCTCAACTTCGCCTCCTCCGGCCCCGGCAGCCTGCCGCATCTCGCCGGCGAGCTGTTCAAGTTGACGGCGAAGATCGACATCGTGCACGTGCCGTATCGCGGCGCCGCGCCGGCGGTGAATGATCTGCTGGGACAGCAGGTGCAGATGACGTTCCTCGACCTGCCGGTGCTGCTGCCGCAGGTCAAGGCCGGCGCCTTGCGCCCCATTGCGGTCGGCTCGGCCGAGCGCGCACCGACCGCGCACGACGTGCCGACCACCGCGGAAACGGGATTTCCCGCGCTACGTATCGAGAACTGGTACGGCATGGTCGCACCCAAGGGCACGCCGAACGAGAATCGTCGCCGCGCTGCATGCTCTTGCGACGAAGGCGATGGCCGATCCGGCGGTGAAGGAGAAGCTCGCAGCCCAAGGCGCGACGCTGATCGGCGATGAGCCGGAGCATTTTCGCAGCTTCATCGCGGATGAGACCAAGAAGTGGGCGAAGGTGATCAAGGACGCCGGCGTGGAGACGGCGAAGTAAAGCCCACAGACCGGAAATAGTTGGTCGAGCCGGTCGAAATACGGAATTGCGTGGAGGTATGCCTTGGCCTCTATCAGCTTCTCGCTGCCTCGACGCAGCAATCCGATATGGGTATCGACGCGCGCGGCGACCTCGCTGTCGAGCTCGAGCACGAGCCGCAGCACGCCATTGGCCGCCGGATGCTGAGGACCGAAATTGATGCTGAAGTTCTGAGGCTCGAAGACTGTTCGGGTATCCTGCTTCCGATCGAAACGTCGCAGCGATTACCGTAGCCGCGATCCACCGCGAGCGGCTTCATACAGGTTAATCGCACGCTTGAATCCCTGGGATGCGCGTGCTGCGCGCCGCTTTGGAACGCAGCCTCACCGGCTGCGTTCATTGTCGAAATTGGAGATTTTCAATGAAACATCGTTTGCTGATGATTGCCGCCGTCCTGTCGTTTGTGACGAGCTTCGGCCCTTCGACGGCGGTCGCACAGGATCGCTACTGCCTCCAGGGCCGCATTTGGGGCTATCCGGGCAATTGCCAGTTCGCCAGCTACGCTCAGTGCATGGCGACCGCATCGGGCACGCAGGCCTATTGCGGCATCAACCCTCGACATGCCTATGCACGCCGCCACAGGGGATACCGGTGATCGGCCTGAATCAGACTGACAACCGGGGCCCGCCTTGACTGACCGCGCCGCTGAGCCGAGCGGCGCCAAGACAGCAGAGCGCCAGCTCACCGCCGTTGTCTTCTCCGGCGGCCTTGGGCTCGGGGCGTATCATGGCGGTACGTTCGAAGCGCTCACTTCTCTCTCGCCACAGATCGATTGGGTGGCCGGTTCATCGTCCGGTGCGATCACGGCCGCACTGATCGCGGGAAGCCCGAGCGCCGATCGGATCCGGACTCTAAGTAATTATTGGCATGGACCGGGCGGTCGTGCCGGTCCGCCGAGCGCCCGCCGTCATCTGTCCGCCTGACTGAGCTCGATCAATACGCGCCTACTTGGCCATGCCGGCTTCTTCCATCCCCGTCTCCCGCTTCCGGCACCTCACTTCGGCGGCCTGTACGATCTCGGCCCGACGCGCGAACGCCTTCGTCAGCTGGTCGATTTCGACCGCCTGAATGACGGTGATCCCCGCATCACGATCTGCGCCACCGACCTCGAAAGCGGCGACGCCGTGCTCTTCGACTCCTCGTCGGAACGGATCGAAATGGATCACATCCTGGCCAGTTGCGGCTTCCTCCCTGAGTTCGCGCCAGTGCAGATTGCCAGCCGCTGGCTCGGCGATGGCGGGTTCTCTCTGAACGCACCATTTGAACCGATCCTGGAATCCCCGAGCCCGCTTCGCCTCTATGTGATCGACCTCTTTGCGCGCGACGGCAAAATCCCTGATGGCATCGAAGCCGCAGCCGAGCGCAAAAGCGACCTGACCTACGGCAACCAGACATTTCAGCGCCTGGACCATGCCCTGGAAGCCCGCCAGCTCCGCGCAGAGTTGCAGGGGCTTGTTTGCGACGACGTCGTCTATCTCCTGAGCTGCCGCCCGGGTCGCGAGGAGGCCGGACCCGAAAAATCCTTTGATCTTTCGGAAGCGGCGATGGCGCAGCGGTGGCGGGCGGGCCTTCTGGATATGCAATATGCAGCAAGCGTCGCCCCGATCCGGAACGGGATCTGCACCGTGCGCCGGCGATAGCGATCACTCTAGGAGCTTCGATCGATACGCTGGCGGACGTCGAGGAGAAACCGGGTCAGACCATCGTCGGCGGCCATTCCTTCAGGCGGCGCAATGGTCGTGATGCCCCAGTTCGCCAATACGGCTTCCTGCACCGGATTGCGCTGGGCGACGAACACGAAGGATTTCGGCCGGTCCTGTCGGTGCCCGGATTCATCCCAAATCTGCCAAATTCGGTGCAGCAGCAGCCGTATGTTTGGATCGGACATGCTGTAGCCGACGAAGAGCAGCGTGCTTCCCAAAGCATCGGCGCGAAAACGGATATCCAGCGGGGAATCGAATGCGAGCCGGTTGAGAAAGTCGGTCTCGGTCAGAACGAGCGAGGCATCATCGTCGAAGTCGCCGTGGAATTTGATGATGTGCGTGACGCCGGCGCCAGCGCTCGCGATCTCCTTCGCGTTGCTGATCTTCGCGTATGGCTTTTTCAGGACATCAAAGGCAGTCTCGAGATTGCGATCGTAGTTCGTTGTGTAGATGACCGGAAAATCGAGCTCGACGATGATCTGGTGGAGCTCCGAGGTGGCGATTCTCTCTGGATCGACGCGCCAATTGCGATCGAGCCAGCTGCGGAGCGGTCCGATGCCCCCACGCTTCAGCCGGTAATACTCCGCAAGCATCTGATAGCCGCCGTGCATTCCGTCGAGGACGTCGCGTTCGAGACCGAGATCGTCCAGCAGATGCTCGATCAGGGACTGCCAGGATGGTAATCCGACAGCCATCGAGACACCGGCGCCGACGAACAGGACCGCGCGGCGTCGTTCTATCGCCGCAGCCAGAACTTCGTGAGGCGGCCGCTCCTCAGATGCGAGCCTTGTCGGTCTTTGCTTCATCTAGCTTGAATGATTGCGCGGGACGCTGGTTCCTGGACAAGAAAGCCCGCCTGCCGCTCAGCAGCGAGGACGCACCCCTTTTCCGTTTGCGCCGCGAAGCGGGCAATCAACCACCGGAGCTCCGCTTTGTGCACCAGACGCGCCGCCGTTTCCGCGGAGACCCAGGTCGCTTCCCGCTCCCCTTTTTCAGGCCACCAACGCTCCTGACCATGGACCTTCATGGGAAAGACGGCAACGTCCATGGTCCGCTTGCGGTCACCCTTCCGTTTGCGATGCTTGAAGCTGCCCATCGCGCGTGTCGCAATGATGCCGACCAGCCCCGCCTCCTCGTAGGCTTCCAGCGCAGCCGTGAGGTGCGGCTCCTTGTTGCGCATCGGCGATCCCTTGGGGACACTCCATCTGCGCTTGCGCCTGGTCGTGATCAGCATCACGCGCAGTTCGGAATTATCCAGACGAAACGGCAAAGCGGCGAACTGCTTCTTTCCCATCAAACTCCTCCGTTCGGAGATTGATAAGCAAGCGCCGCAGGCATGGTTCCTGTCTGCGGAGTGGCGTCTGCAGCGATCAGAACTTCCGCTCGACCATCTTGAGGCGCAGAGCGGCGATGGCTTCTCCCGGATTGAGACCTTTCGGACAGGCCTTGGCGCAATTGAGGATGGTGTGGCAGCGATAGATCCTGAAGGGGTCCTCGAGCATGTCGAGGCGCTCGCCGGTGGCTTCGTCCCGGCTGTCGTTGATCCAGCGCGCGGCCTGAATCAGGGCCGCCGGCCCCAGGAAGCGCTCGGAATTCCACCAGTAGCTCGGGCACGACGTCGAGCAGCAGGCACAGAGAATGCACTCGTACAGTCCATCGAGCTTTGCGCGATCCTCGAGGCTTTGCCGCCATTCCCTCTGGGGCGTCGGCGAACTGGTCTGCAGCCACGGCTCGATCATGGCGAGCTGCGCATAGAAGTTCGTCAGGTCGGGCACCAGATCCTTCACTACGGGCTGATGCGGCAAGGGCAGCACGCGGAGCGGCTCACCATCCCGAATATCCTCGCTCATGGATTTGGTGCAGGCCAGCGTGTTCTGGCCGGCGATGTTCATCGAGCATGAGCCACACACGCCCTCGCGGCAGGATCGCCTGAACGTCAACGTCGAGTCGACGTTGTTCTTGATCCAGATCAGGCCGTCCAGCACCATCGGCCCGCAATCCGTCGTGTCGACAAAGTAGGTGTCGAGCCGGGGATTGCGGCCATCGTCGGGATTCCAGCGATAGATGTGAAACTCGCGCAAGCTTTTGCTGTGCGGCTTTGGCCAGACCGTTCCTTTCCCGATGCGGGAGTTTCTTGGAAGCCTGAACTCCACCATGGTCACCTCCTCCGTCAGATCGGCACAGAGCAACGCATCTGCAGGAGATCATCCAGCGAGAGACCGAACAGGACGACCGTGAATGCCGGCGCTGTCGCGAGCGCGAGCAGCATCTGATGCCTTGCATTAATGAACCCGTGCGCGGACCGGAACTTTTGCCGCGAGAACAAGCCATCTCTCGCGCAAGCGTTCCTATGACAATCGCGCTTCCGCCGCGCGAAGCTTGCGCATCTAAATAGCCAATCCATCGAGATTAACATGCGTTAAACGGACATACGCCTGCTCTACGTCGATCTTCTCGATGAAGTAGGAACGTTCGACGCGGCGATGCATCTGTCGTCCGCACGTTGGAGATGCAATCTGCTGCGAGAACCATTTTTGCCCGCTCTTGGCGGGCCTGGCTTGTCGACCTACGCTGCAAGCGCCAGAACCACATGGGCGGCGCGGGCGCGATGCAGACAAGTCAGCTTGCCTTCGCGCACCGCAATTCCGCGGCAACACCCGGCTTATGCCGCCGTGGCCCGCAAATGCTCCACCAGCATCTTCGCCGGTCTTGGCAGCGTCTTGAAGCTGCGCGCGCAGATCACGAGCTTCCGGTTGGCAAAAGCATCGCGCAGGCGGACCATGGAGAGCGGCATGGTCTTGGCGCAGCGGCGGGCGGCGGCTTCGGGCACAAGCGCCACGCCGACATCGGCGGCGACCATCTGGCAGATCGCGTCGAAGTCGCGCAGCCGCGCGCGGAAATGCGGGCGCATGCCGAGCCGCGCCGCATGTTTCGATATGTGCATCTGAAGCGCGGTGGCGCTGGTCAGGCCGACGAAGTCACAGGCGCCCGCTTCCTGAAAGTCGATCTGGCGGCGGCCCGCGAACGGGCCACGGCGCGACGTCACCAGCGTCAGCCGATCCTCGCTGAAGGGGAAGCGCTCGATATGCTCTGGCAGCGCGTGCTCGGCGGCAAAGCCGAGGTCGGCGGCGCCCGCGGTAATCGCCGCCGCAATATCGGTGCTCTCGCGCTCCTCGATGTCGACGGCGACGTCGCGATGTTCGCGCAGGAAGGCGGCCAGCGCCTTCGGCAAGTGCTCCGAGAGCCCTGAGGTATTGGCGAGGAAATGCACGCTGGCGCGCACGCCGCTGGCAAAGCCGGCGAGATCGCCACGCATGGCATCGATCTGGTGGATGACGAGGCGCGCGTGATCAAGCAAGCTCTCGCCCGCCGCCGTCAGCTCGACGCCGCGGCGCCCGCGCTTGAGCAGCGCGACGCCGAGTGCATCCTCGAGGCCCTTGATGCGTGCGCTGGCCGAGGCAAGCGCCAGGTGCGACCGCTCCGCGCCGCGGGTGATGCTGCGCTGATCGGCGACCGCGATGAAGAGCTGGAGGTCGACGAGGTCGAAGCGCATGACGGTTTTCTCCCCAGCCTTCGCATCAAGCGAAGGCTGTCTCCGTAACCTCCAGATTGTGCCGGCGCAAGGCTTCGGTCAATGTGCGGCTATGTTCGACCCCCTTCTCATTGCCGTCGCCGCTGTGTTCCTGATCGCCGGGTTCGTCAAGGGCGTCGTCGGGCTCGGCCTGCCGACGGTGTCCATGGGCCTGCTCGCGGTGAGCATGGCGCCGAGCCGCGCGATCGCCATCGTCATCGTGCCCGCGATTATCACCAACATCTGGCAGACTTTCGTCGGCCCTCATTTGCGCGACATTCTGAGGCGGCTGTGGCCGCTGATGATCGGCACCGTGATTGGATGCTGGCTCAACGCGGGCGCGTTGACCGGCCCGCATGCGCGCTACGGCACGATCGTGCTCGGCGCCCTGCTGGTCATCTACGCGGTGATCGGCCTGAACAAATTCCAGGTCCGCGTCGCGCCTGAGAACGAGAAATGGGTCGGCGGCGTGGTCGGTGTCGTCACCGGCGTGATCTCGGCCTCGACCGGCGTGCAGGTGATCCCCTCGATGCCGTTCATGCAGGCGATCGGCATGGAGAAGGACGAACTGGTGCAGGCGCTCGGCGTGTTCTTCACCACGGCGACGCTGGCGCTCGCCTTCAACCTGACTGCCGTCGGATTACTGACGCCCGCCAATGCCGTGCCTGGCGCCGTGGGACTCGCCATGGCCTTTGCCGGCATGTTCATCGGCCAGTCGGTACGGGCGCGGATGCCGGCGGAAGCGTTCCGCCGCTGGTTCCTGATCGCGATGATCCTGCTCGGCCTCTATCTTGCCGGCAGCGCGCTGGCGAAGGAGTTCGCCTGAAGGCCTGCGCCATCTTTACTCGAACAGACTTACGCCTCGGGTGCGTAACCCGGCACCCATTTTTCGTGCTGAGGCAGATCGTCCTGGATCGTCCACCACGGCGCGCGCGACGAGGTGAAAACGTGGAGGCGAGGCCGGACTTCCGGGTCGTCATCAAGCAGACCAGCGGGAATGCTGACTGTCGGGAGATAGCTCGCCTTGCCCGGCGTCAGGCAGCCGCAGGTCCTGCACCGATGGCGGAAACTTCCCGGCGAGGATTCATAAGCCACCGTTAGCTCCTCGCCTGCAACAAAGCGAAATTTGTCGGCGTCGACATGGGCGTAGGTGGCGAATGCCGCGCCGGTCAGCTTGCGGCAATTGGCACAATGGCAATGTGTCAGCCAACGTACCTGATCGATCTCGAACCGCACGGCGCCGCACAGACAGCTACCACGAATCATCAAAACCTCCCGAGCGCGGCTTCGATCGAGCGAACCGCGCGATGCTTCAGCCATTCGTTCGAACGAGTCACCGCGTCTCCAGCATGGCGACGCGGATGCCGAGATAGATGAAGAGGCCGCCGAGCGCGCGGTTGACCCAGGCGATCGCGCCCTCGGAGCTCCGCAAGCGATGGGCCGCCCTTGCCGCAAAGGCCGCCAGCACCAGGCACCACAGCGTCCCCGTGCAGATGAAGACCAAGCCGAGGGTCAGGAAGGCGAGCGGCTTGTGCGGTGAATCGGCTGCGACGAATTGCGGCAGGAAGGCGAGGAAGAACAGCGCGACCTTGGGGTTGAGCGCGTTGGTGAAGACGCCCTGGAGGAAGACCCGCCGCAGCGAGCTCCGTTCGCCTTCGTCCCTGACCGCCGCCAGCGCCGGGCGCGACCACAGCATCTGAAGTCCTGTGACGACCAGATAGGCCGCGCCGACCAACTTCAGGATCGAGAACGCAGTCGATGAGGCCATCAGCAGGGCCGAAAGGCCGATCGAGGCGCCCGCGACATGGAAAAAGCAGCCGCAACTGATGCCCAGCGCGGCGGCGGCGCCGCCCCGCCAGCCCATCTGCATGCTGCGGCCGATGACATAGACGGTATCAGGGCCCGGCGTGACGTTGAGCAGCACGCCCGACAGGATGAAGAGCCAGATCTCGTGAATGCCCAGCATGTGATGCCCCCCGTCGGCCCTGAAGCGGCTTAATCGGTTCGCCCCTCCCCGTCCACTGCCGCAATTGCGTGGGAATTAACTCGAATTTGCAATGCGGATCATACTTTCGCGCGGCCCTATCTGCTTTATAAAGGCAGGGTTCTTGAAATGCGGGATTCGGGGCGACTGCCACGCCGTGGCCGATCGCAGGTCCTTTGGAGCTCCTGGGGTATGGAAAGACGTCTGGCCGCCATTGTCTGCGCCGATGTCGCCGGCTATTCGCGCATGATGGGCAGCGACGAGGCCGGCACCCATGCTGCCTTCAAGGCCCATCGCAGCGCGATCCACCCCATCATCCTCAATCACGGCGGCCGTGTCGTGAAGAACACCGGCGACGGCTTCCTACTCGAGTTTCCCTCGATCGTCGGCGCCACCGAGGCGGCGATTGCGATGCAGACGCTGATGGCGGAGCGGAACCATCATCTGCCCGCCGACCGCGCCATGCAGTTCCGGCTCGGCATCCACATGGGCGACGTCATCGCCGACGAGGACGAAGTGTTCGGTGACGACGTCAACATTGCCGTCCGCCTGGAATCGGTGGCGAGCCCCGGCGGCTTCGCCATCTCGGCGAAGGCCTATCGCGAGGCGAGCAAGCATCTCACCGTGCCGCTCACCGACGCCGGCAACCATCGATTCAAGAACATCAAGGATGCGGTCGGAGTCTGGACCTGGACGCCCGAGGGCGCGCCGCCGCTCGCGCCCGAGCTGAGGGAGGCCTCCGCCCTTTCGCAGCAGTACCGCACCGCGATCGTCGGCGTACTGCCCTTCGCCAATCTCAGCGATGCCCAGGACGAATATTTCTCCGACGGGCTCACTGAGGATTTGATCCACGCGCTGTCGCTGCAATCCTTCTACCGCGTGCTGAGCCGCAACTCGACTTTCGCCTTCAAGGGCAAGAACACCAGCACGCGGCTGATCGCGCGCGAGATCGATGCCACCTATCTGATCCAGGGCTCGGTGCGGCGTGCCGGTGCCAAGATCCGCGTCACCGCCGAGCTGATCGCGCCGGAGAGCGGCGAGCAGCTCTGGACCGGCCGCTACGACCGCGACATTGGCGACCTGTTCGCGATGCAGGACGAGATCACCACCAACCTGTCCGCCGCCATCGCCACCGAGATCGTCCGCGCCGAAGCCTCGGCGCCGGCGCGGCTGTCGACTGACGTGAGCGCCTGGGACCGCTTTCTCAAGGGATTGTCGCACTACTACCGGCAGACCAAGGAGGATTTGGCCGTCGCGGTCGAGCTGTTCCGCGAGGCCATCAGGCTCGACCCCAAACTGTCGATCGCGCATGCCTATCTCGGCACGATCCAGATCCAGAGCATCCAGTTCGGCTGGGTCAAGGGCACGCGCGAGATGTGGGCCGAGGCGATGGACCTCGCCGAGACCAGCGTCCGGCTGGACCCGCGCTCCTCCTTCGCGTTCTCGATCCTGTCCTGGGCCCACGCCATGGAGGGGCATTACGACGCCGCGATGGACGCCGCCAAGCGCGCGGTCGCACTCAACCCCTACGACAACGGCGCGCGGGGCGTGCTCGGCATCTGCCATTTCGTCATCGGCGAACACCGCGAGGCGATCGAGCTGTTCTCGATGGCGGCGCAGCGCGACAACAGCGACCCGCGCTACCAATGGGCGGCGCTGAACGCCTTCAGTCACTATCTGTTGCGCCAATATGATGCGACCCTGTCATGGGCGCGCGAGCAGCTCTACATCAACCCGAACCACATGCAGGCACTGGCGATCCGCGCCGCGGCGTTGGCCCAAATGGGACGGAGCGGCGAGGCGAACGAGGCCGTCGGCGTGCTGATGGCAAACTATCCAACCCTGAATGTCGACAGGCACTTGCGCAACTTCCACTGGAAGCGGCCTGAGGACATCGCCCATTACCGCGAGGGTCTGCTGAAGGCTGGCGTGCCGCTCGGCAAGCTGACCCTGGTGCAGAGCGACCTCAAGCGCGCCGCCGAGTCCTGACAGGGCCACGGGTCCATTGCAGTCCATTGGCAGCCTCACGTCTGCTCTTGTTTCCAGGACAGTGAAATCCGCCACACTTCGTCACACGCTGAAGTCGTATATCGTGCTGTCGGTTTGTTAAAACTTTCGCGCTCTAACGGCGCGCCTGCTTTTTCACGATTCGGATTTGGGCCATGCATCACGCCGCTTCGAAGCCGCCCTTTGACCCTTCGATCCAGGTTTCGCCAAATAATCCCTGTCCGTTCCTTCGCGGCCTCGTCGGCGAAGGCTTCATCGACGGCGAGACCGTCCCGCTCAACACGCTATCGCAGACCATTGCGAATGCGAGCGGCGAGACGGGGGTGAAGAAGATATCGGCCCGCATCCAGGTTCGCGGCGTTGCGCTCATCGCCAACGGTATCAGTCACATCCTGAAGACCATCTGGTCGGGCCCGCAGCTCGACGCGTTGCGCGGCGGTCCGCTCGACAAGCGCGGCGCCGGCTCGCGCATCCTCGGCGTTGACGGCAAGGTCAACGAGGACGAGATCGCGCGGCTCGCGAGCTTCGGCCGGACCTACACCGATCCCAACACCGGCATCGGCGAGGTTGGCCTCAACGCCGTCGAAATCAAGACCTTCATGCACGACAACCTTCAGCGCGCCGGCAGCGCCGCACGCTGGTACGACCCGCTGCTGATGAAGTTCGAATGGCCCATCCTCCTGAAGATCATGGGCAAGGGTAAGAAGGGCGAGGAGCGTTATCTCAGCGTGGCCGACGTGCGCACGCTGTTCGAGCAGCGCAAATTCCCGGACCGTATCAACCAGCGGATCGTGTCGCAGCCGCTGCTGTCGGCCTGCCAGCTCGGCTTTCGTTGGACGGTCGCGCTCACAGCGGTCGTGATCGGTCTCGGTCTCCTCGCCCTCGTCGCGGTCGCCGAATTCCCCAACCAGGTCCGCGCCTTGCTGCCGCAGAAGGGCATTCTCGTGAATCTTCTGCCGCCACCGTTGCCGCAGCTGCCGGAGACGAAAGCGGCCTATTGGCTTGAGCAAAACTGGTCGTTGAAGGACCGGCACTGGTTCCACCATGCCAGCCAAGGCACTGCGACCTTCCCGGTGCCCTATGAGTGGTTCGTGGCGCTGGAGCAGCCGCGCCTTCATCTGTTCTCGAAGCCGGGCATGATGAAGGACAGCGCCTATCTCGAGCGCTTCGGCTTCATCCCGAGCCCGCAGTCGATCCTGACCGACACGGCGACGCTGCGCCGGTTCGGCTACGCCAATGTCTACGAAACGACGCCGGTGTCGGACTGGTCGACGAGATGGACGCCGACGGAGAACGTCGACGGCCTGCCGGTTGGCTTCGCGCGGATGACCGGTGTCGTCGATCCCGCGACGGGGCCGCCGCGAAGAGGATAAGATCGGGCTGACCTGCGCGGCCTGTCATACCGGCCAGATCCATTATCAGGACGTCGACGTCCGCTTCGACGGCGGTCCGGCGATGACCGACCTGAAGAAGCTCGAGCTCGCGACCGGCCTGTCGATCGCCTACACGCTGCACGTTCCGTTCCGCTTTCAACGCTTCGCCGATCGCGTGCTCGGCGCTGAGGCCAGCAAGACGGACCGCGCCGCGCTCAAGCAGAAGCTCAGCACGATCGGCACCTTCCTGATCGATTGGGCAAAAACCCAGCAACAAACGATCGAAGGCAAGACAACCTGGGACGGCAAGCAGCAGAAGGATACCGAGGAAGGGTTCGGCCGGCTCGATGCCCTCAACCGCATCGGCAATCAGGTCTTTTCGCAAGATCTCGCTCTGAGCGGCGTCAAGGGATTCGAGAAGAACCTGCACGCCCAGGACGCGCCGGTCAGCTACCCCGCGATCTGGACCGTGCCGTGGTTCAAGTTCGCCCAGTACGACGCCTCGATCGAGCAGCCGCTGATCCGCAACGCCGGCGAAGCCCTCGGCGTGACGGCCCTGCTTAACCTGTCCGATGCCTATCCAGAGGACAGGCTGTGGCGCTCCTCGGTGAACATCACGACACTCGGCTGGATCGAGGACTTGCTGAGAGGCCCCGATCCGTTCAAGGCCGCCGATCCTTCCTCCGGTCCGAAGTTCGGCGGCCTGCTCGCGCCGAAATGGCCCTCGCAGATCCTCGGCGATGCCTGGAGGCTGAAGCCTGATCGCGTCGAACGCGGCCGTGCGATCTACACCGAGATGTGCTCCGGATGCCATCTGCCCGCCGTCGACAGCCCGGCCTTCTGGTCATCGAAGCATTGGGAGCCGAGCGGCGACAGCAAGGTCCTGAACGCGGTGACGATCCCCCTCGACGAGATCAAGACGGATCCCGAACAGTCCCTTGTCCTCAGCAAGAGGACCGTCGATGTGCCCGGCTTCCTGAAGGTGAACACGGCCGATCTCCAGAAATGGTGGCAATGCGACATCCCGACCGCAAGCACCTCGCCCAACGAGATGATCTATGCGCTCGGCCTGATGACGGTGGTCGATCTCGTCGCCCGCAAATGGATGGACGACGAGAAGATGCCGGAGGCCGAGCGGGCGAAATTATGGAATCTCGCGCGCAAGAACTGTCTCAATCCCGCGCCTGATCCGCGCTATCGCGCGCGGCCACTGAACGGCATCTGGGCCACCGCACCTTACCTGCACAACGGTTCGGTACCTTCACTGTATTGGTTGCTGAAGCCGGCGGGCGAGCGCCCGCAAAAATTCTGCATGGGCCGCCGCGACTATGATCCCGAGACCGTCGGTTTTGCAGTCACCGACAACGAGCGTTGCAAGACCGGCGAAACGGAATTCTCTGCGACGGGATCGGACGGCAAGCCGATCCAGGGCAACAGCGTGCTCGGCCATTCCTTCGAGCGCAAGGAAGGCGATCCGAAGCGCCCCGGCGTCATCGGCCGCGCGTTCAAGGACGATGCCGAGCGCTACGATTTGATCGAGTATTTGAAGACGCTGTGAGCACCGCCATTTGCTTCGTCGCAAGAGCTCCTCGCAATAACGGAGGATGAGGATTCTCTGCAGGTCCACACCACTCTTGCGGAACCAGGGCTCTCACTTGAACAGCGGCGTGCCCGGCACGAAGGCGTCGAAGGCGGCCCAGAACTGGGAGCGGTAACGGTCCTGCTCCTGGAGTATCTCGTGCTTCGAGCCCGCGATGACGAGATGCGAGCCGGCGCGCAAATGATAGGCGAACTCCTCGATCGCAGCGGTGGAGACCACGGTGTCGCTGGAGGCCGCCAGCATCAGGATTGGCTGGCGGATCTCTGACGGATATTTCACGCGCTTGAAGGTTTGCATCGCGCTGAAGGCAGCGTCGGCCCAGGCCACCGTCGGGGACGCCAGCCCCAGCGTCGGATCCTCCTCCAGGATCGCGACATTGCGCGCATAGCGCACGGGATCGCTGGTCAAGGGATTGTTGATGAAGGGATCGAGCCCGGTGATGCGGCTGCTGCCGCCGGGGACATAACGGCTGCCCTGCCCGAACAGGCGCATCGTCTTTATGAGCGCGCGGGCCGGAAACGACGTGGTGCGGCCAGGCAGGTCGATCATCGGCGCCGACAGCACCATGCGGTCGAACCAGCGCTTGCCGGCATGCGCGACCCGCAGCAGCACCGTGCCGCCCATGGAATGGGCGAGCGCAAAGAACGGCGGCGGGCAATCCGGCAACACCACCTGCTGCACGAAGGTCTCGACGTCCACCTCGAAATCGGCGAAGTCGCGCACATAGCCCTTGCGCGGATCGCGCAGGCGGCGCGAGGAATGGCCCTGTCCGCGCCAGTCGATCATCGCCACCGCAAAGCCGCGGTCGCGCAAATCCCGGACCGTCTCGAAATATTTCTCGATCTGCTCGCTGCGCCCGGTGAAGACGCAGACCGTGCCCTTGCGGCCCGCCGGCGGCGCCCAGCGCGCAAAGCGCAACTCGGCGCCATCGGGGGTCTTGATGGTGCCGCTGACGACGTTTTCGGGGACGGGATTGGACGGGATCGAGACCAGCGTCATAGGCGGGAAGTACTGCAAATCAAGGGGCTAAAGCGCCGAAAAGGCGCAAATGCCGCCCTCTTGAACGCCGTCTCGTTCCACCCATATCATTTTCGTGCAGGCCGCTACCAGTGTTTCGGAACCGGAACATCAGGCTGCACACAGACGAAAGCCCGGCCCGATTGGCGGGCGGGTTACCCAACAGTCGCTCTATGGAGGACTTGACCATGCGTAGCTATGATCTCACCCCGTTCTATCGTTCCACCGTCGGCTTCGACCGCCTCTTCAGCCTGCTCGACCAGGCAACATCGGACGGCAGCCCCGGTTATCCCCCCTACAACATCGAGCGCACCGGCGAGAACGCCTACCGCATCACCGTTGCGGTCTCTGGCTTCGCCAAGGATGAGCTCTCCATCGTCGCGAAGGAAAACACGCTGACGATCAAGGGCGAGAAAGTCGCCAACGAGAACTCGCAATCCGAAGTGCTCTACCGCGGCATCGCCGCGCGTGCCTTCGAGCGCGCCTTCCAGCTTGCCGACTTCGTGCAGGTGAAGGACGCCTCGCTCGAGAATGGCCTGCTTCACGTCGACCTCGTACGCGAGATTCCCGAGGCCAAGAAGCCGCGCCAGATCGCGATCAACACCAGCGCCCCGAAGGCGCAGGTGATCGAGAGCTCCGCGCAAGCCGCCGCGTAAAGGCACGTCACTTCCAAGTTGCGAGAACGCCCCGGTGCCCCGGGGCGTTTTTTTCGTTCGTGATCGCGCCTCCCGCCGTCGTTCTGGCGAAGGCGACGACCCACACCCCAGCGAGACGATTGGCGAAGACTCGCCTCCGGCACGAACACCTCACTTCGGCCGATAGACCTCGCGGTATGGGTTCTGGCCTTCGCCACGACACCGTTTCTGTGCCGCTATTGCACCGCATCACAGAGCAGTGAAGTCGCGTAACGCGGCCACCCCTCCCTCCGTCCTATGGTCATCGAAACCAAAACGAGACGGAAAACGATCATGACACTCTGGCGCAGCCTTTTCGTCGCCGCGAGCCTTTTAGCGGCCCCCATCCGCCTTGCCGACGCGCAGACACCGCAAACAGTGAAAGCCAACAACGTCGTGCTGGTGCACGGCGCCTGGGCCGACGGCTCGAGCTGGTCGGAGGTGATCCCGATCCTCCAGGCCGCAGGCCTGCACGTGACCGCCGTGCAGAATCCGCTGTCGTCGCTTGCGGACTCGGTCGACGCGACCAAGCGCGTACTGGCTGAACAGGACGGACCGACCGTGCTGGTCGCGCATTCCTGGGGCGGCACCGTGATCAGCCAGGTCGGCACTGACCCGAAGGTCACCGGCCTCGTCTATGTCGCTGCACGTGCTCCCGACGCGAACGAGGATTTCGTCGCGCTGTCCAAGCAGTTTCCGGCGGGACCTGCCCGCGCAGGCATTGTCGAGCGCGACGGCTACACAAAACTCTCGGAAGACGCCTTCCTGAAATATTTCGCCAATGGCGTGAAGTCGGAGCAGGCCAAGGAGCTCTACGCGGTGCAATGGCCAACCGCAGCCTCAATCTTCGCCGGCCGCACCACGGAAGCTGCATGGCACAGCAAGCCGGCCTGGTACGCGGTGTCGAAGAACGACTACACCATCAATCCCGATCTCGAACGTTTCCTCGCCAAGCGCATGAACGCCACCACGATCGAGCTCGATGCCGGCCACCTCTCGCTGGTGTCGCATCCGAGGGAAGTGGCGAAGCTGATCCTGAACGCGGCGGGGTATGGGCATAGCTGAGGAACGATGGCCTGATGCAAAGGCGCCCGAGATTGTCGGGCGCCTTTCATTTTTGCCCACATCTCTCCGCAGCGTCCTGGTGAAAGCCAGGACGACACCGAGGAATTTAAGACGGGCCGTCGCGTCAAGCAGCAGCTCGCTAATCCAGGCCCTGTGCGGCCGGCATCTCCTGGGTCGGCATGATCGCCGGCGCCGGCTTGGCCTGAGCGACGGTTGGCGGGGCCGCCTGCGGAGCGGCCTCGGCAGGCTTTGCGGCCACGGCAGTGGTCTGCTGCGCGGGCCGTGCCTGTACCGGCGGCGGCGCCTGAGCCTCCTGCCGCGCGGGTTCGGCCGGCTTCGCCGCGGCCACCGGCGTCGCCCCGCGCCGCGGGGCAGCCTTGGGCATCGGCACCGTGCGGCTGGCGACATGCGGAATCGAAGCCGGCGGGCGCGGCGGGCCGCTGCGGATCACCGTCGGCGGCGGGAGCGCGCTTTGCGGGCCGTAAGGCGCGACCGCGTGCTCGTCATAGGCGGGCGCCATGCCGTAGGCGTCACTGGCGCGCATGAAGCGGATGATCCGTCCGTCGCGGGCGTCGATCACCAGCCGGCCATCGTCGCCGCGATGGTCGATCACTGCGATGGTGTAGACGCTGCCGCGCAGGCGCGGGATGCCGAGCGGCGAGAAGCCGTTTTCGCGCAGCACCGCATAGACCTCGGTCGACGGCAGCAGCACCGGGGCCGGACCGCGCCCCTCGGAGCCGTAGCCATAGCCGTAACGCGGCGGCGGTGGCGGCGCGGCCTCCGGCGGCGCATAGGGTCCGTCGAAATCCGACACTGCGATAACGCCCCCTCTCCCGATACCGTTCGGAGGAGCCTGCGCATGCCCCGCACTTGCGGCCAGCGCCAGCGCGGCGGCAGCCACACATCCTGTGAAAAACTTCATGGTCGAGACGCTCCTGTCAGGCCCCCCGACGGCGGCCCTCTTTCGCTTCGCGCGGCGTGGCGCGCCTTCCGAAGGGTTGATCCGAAGCTTCATTCGGGATTTCGGCGCCCGCGGGGCCGGATCGGGGCACGTTTGCTTCAAAACCGGGGCTGCCGGCCTACGGAAAGCGGGAATTGACACCTCGGGAATCGGGACTTGTGCGCGCTTGTGTGCTAGACAAAAATTTGGCAAGGTGATGGTTAGGACAGGAAAGCTGTCTCAATTTTGCTTGCGGTCCCCGGCATGGGGATTGCAGCGAAAGCGGTGCTCTCGAGCGCCGGGAAGGTACCAGGCAAAGCCGTTCTCGGGGACGAAGAACGCCTAGGCCTGAATTTAAGAAAATGCGGCTCGCTAGCGGACGAGCGGTGACCCAGAGGCGGGTGCCGCGGAACGCCCAAGGTGCGCCGAAGATGGCGGTGAGGCAGCTTGCCGCATGGAGAGGACAGGACAATGAACGGGTCGCAATTCGGGCGCGCAAACATCGTGGCAGAACAGCTGTCGGCGACGGTCGCCTCGAAAACGACCGATCCGATTCAGGAACACAATTCGCGCCCTGAAGCCGAAGGCCTGTACGATCCGAGCCTGGAGAAGGACTCCTGCGGCGTCGGCTTCATCGCCAACATCAAGGGCAAGAAGTCGCACGAGATCGTCGCGGACGCGCTGAGCATCCTCTGCAACCTCGAGCATCGCGGCGCCGTCGGCGCCGATCCGCGCGCCGGTGACGGTGCCGGCATCCTGGTGCAGATCCCGCACGCCTTCTTCAGCCGCAAGGCGAAGGAGCTCGGCTTCGCGCTGCCGAATCCGGGCGAATATGCCATCGGCGCGCTGTTCATGCCGCGCGACACCGCCTGGCGCAACGTCATCAAGAGCATCATCGCCGACCAAATCAAGGAAGAGGGCCTGACGCTGCTCGGCTGGCGCGACGTGCCGACCGACAATTCCTCGCTAGGCATCACCGTGAAGCCGACCGAGCCGGCCTGCATGCAGGTGTTCATCGGCCGCAACGGCACCGCCAAGACCGAGGACGAATTCGAGCGCCGGCTCTACATCCTGCGCAAGTCGATCTCGCAGGCGATCTACCAGCGCCGCGACCGCGGACTTGCGGGCTATTACCCCTGCTCGATGTCCTGCCGCACTGTGATCTACAAGGGCATGTTCCTCGCCGACCAGCTCGGCAAGTACTATCCCGATTTGCACGAGAAGGACTTCGAGAGCGCGCTGGCACTCGTTCACCAGCGCTTCTCGACCAACACCTTCCCGGCCTGGTCGCTGGCGCATCCCTATCGCATGATCGCGCATAACGGCGAGATCAACACGCTGCGCGGCAACGTCAACTGGATGGCGGCGCGCCAGGCCTCGGTGAGCTCCGAGCTCTACGGCAAGGACATCAACCGGCTCTGGCCGATCTCCTATGAGGGACAGTCGGACACCGCCTGCTTCGACAACGCGCTCGAATTTCTGGTGCAGGGCGGCTACTCACTGCCGCACGCCGTCATGATGATGATTCCGGAGGCGTGGGCCGGCAATCCCTTGATGGATGAGAAGCGCCGCGCCTTCTACGAATATCACGCCGCGCTGATGGAGCCGTGGGATGGCCCCGCCGCGATCGCCTTCACCGACGGCCGCCAGATCGGCGCCACGCTCGACCGCAACGGATTGCGGCCGGCGCGCTATCTGGTGACCAAAGACGACCGCATCGTGATGGCGTCCGAGATGGGCGTGCTGACGATCCCCGAGGACCAGATCATCACCAAGTGGCGCTTGCAGCCGGGCAAGATGCTGCTGGTCGACCTCGAACAGGGCCGCTTGATTCCCGACGACGAGATCAAGGCCGAGCTTGCCAAGAGCCATCCCTACAAGGAGTGGCTGGAGCGGACCCAGATCGTGCTGGAGGAGTTGCCGAAGGTGCCGACCACCGGCGTGCGCTCCAACCTGTCGCTGCTCGATCGCCAGCAGGCGTTCGGCTACAGCCAGGAAGACATCACCATCCTGATGACGCCGATGGCGGCCACAGGCGAGGAAGCCGCGGGCTCGATGGGCAACGACACGCCGATCTCGGCGCTGTCGGACAAGGCCAAGCCGCTGTTCACCTACTTCAAGCAGAACTTTGCGCAGGTCACCAACCCGCCGATCGACCCGATCCGCGAAGAGCTGGTGATGAGCCTCGTCTCAATCATCGGGCCCCGGCCGAACCTGTTCGATCTGCAAGGCATGGCCACGACCAAGCGCCTCGAAGTGCGCCAGCCGATCCTGACCGACGCGGACCTTGAAAAGATCCGCTCGATCTCCGAGGTCGCCGAGTCGCACTTCAAGTCGCGCACGCTCGACACCACATTCCACGCTGGCCTCGGGGCGGCCGGCATGGATCAGGTGCTCGACGAGCTCTGCGCGCGCGCTGAGAGCGCGGTGCGCGAGGGCGTCAACATCATCATCCTGTCCGACCGCATGGTCGGCACCGACCGGGTGCCGATCCCGTCGCTGCTGGCCTGCGCCGCCGTGCATCACCACCTGATCCGCACCGGCTTGCGCACCTCGGTCGGCCTCGTCGTCGAATCCGGCGAGCCGCGCGAAGTGCATCACTTTGCCTGCCTTGCAGGCTACGGCGCCGAAGCGATCAATCCTTACCTCGCGTTCGAGACCATCATCGCGATGAAGGACCGCCTGCCCGGCTCGCTCGACGACTACGAGATCGTCAAGCGCTACATCAAGTCGATCGGCAAGGGCCTGCTCAAGGTGATGTCCAAGATGGGCATCTCGACCTACCAGTCCTATTGCGGCGCGCAGATTTTCGACGCAGTCGGCCTCAAGGCGGACTTCGTCGCAAAGTTCTTCGCCGGCACGCACACCCGCGTCGAGGGCGTCGGTCTTTCCGAGATCGCCGAAGAAGCGGTACGCCGCCATGCCGACGCGTTCGGCGAGGCGCAGGTCTACAAGACCGCGCTCGACGTCGGCGGCGAATACGCCTATCGCAGCCGCGGCGAGGACCATGCATGGACCGCCGAGTCAGTGTCGCTGCTCCAGCACGCCGCCCGCGGCAATTCGCAGGAGCGCTACCGCGCCTTCGCAAAAATCCTCAATGAGCAGTCGGAGCGCCTTTTGACGCTGCGCGGCCTCTTCCGGATCAAGAACGCGGAGGAGGAGAAGCGCAAGCCGGTGCCGCTCGACCAGGTCGAGCCGGCCAAGGAGATCGTCAAGCGTTTCGCAACAGGTGCGATGAGCTTCGGCTCGATCTCGCGCGAGGCCCATACCACGCTCGCGATCGCGATGAACCGGATCGGCGGCAAGTCGAACACCGGTGAAGGCGGCGAGGAAGCCGACCGCTTCAAGCCGATGCCGAACGGCGATTCCATGCGCTCGGCGATCAAGCAGGTCGCCTCGGGCCGTTTCGGCGTCACCACGGAGTATCTCGTCAACTCCGACATGATGCAGATCAAGATGGCACAGGGCGCCAAGCCCGGCGAAGGCGGCCAGCTGCCCGGTCACAAGGTCGACGCGACCATCGCCAGGGTCCGGCACTCGACGCCGGGCGTCGGCCTGATCTCGCCGCCGCCGCACCACGACATCTACTCGATCGAGGATCTGGCGCAGCTCATCTACGACCTCAAGAACGTCAACCCGGCGGGCGACGTCTCGGTCAAGCTCGTCTCCGAGATCGGCGTCGGCACGGTCGCCGCGGGCGTCGCCAAGGCGCGCGCCGACCATGTCACCATCGCGGGCTTCGAGGGCGGCACTGGCGCCTCGCCGCTGACGTCGATCAAGCACGCCGGCTCGCCCTGGGAGATCGGCCTCGCCGAGACCCATCAGACCCTGGTGCGCGAGCGGCTGCGCAGCCGCATCGTGGTCCAGGTCGACGGCGGCTTCCGCACCGGCCGTGACGTCGTGATCGGCGCGCTGCTGGGCGCCGACGAGTTCGGCTTCGCCACCGCGCCCTTGATCGCGGCCGGCTGCATCATGATGCGCAAGTGCCACCTCAACACCTGTCCGGTCGGCGTCGCGACGCAGGATCCGGTGCTGCGCAAGCGCTTTACCGGCCAGCCCGAGCACGTGATCAACTACTTCTTCTTCGTCGCGGAAGAAGTCCGCGAGATCATGGCTTCGCTCGGCTTCCGCACCTTCAACGAAATGGTCGGCCAGGTGCAGCTGCTCGACCAGACCAAGCTGGTCGCGCACTGGAAGGCCAAGGGCCTCGACTTCTCAAAGCTGTTCGTCAAGCAGAAGGAAGAGAACGGCCAGAAGATCTATCATTCCGAGCGCCAGAACCATCATCTGGAGGCCGTGCTCGACCGCACGCTGATCGAGAAGGCGACGCCTGCGCTTGACCGCGGCGCGCCGGTGAAGATCGAGGCCGCGATCAACAGCACCAACCGTTCCGCCGGCGCCATGCTGTCGGGTGCGGTCGCCAAGATCTACGGCCATGCCGGCCTGCCGCATGACACCATCCATGTCAGCCTCAAGGGCACTGCCGGACAGGCCTTCGGCGCCTGGCTCGCCAACGGCGTCACCTTCGAGCTCGAGGGTGAGGCCAACGACTATGTCGGCAAGGGCCTCTCGGGCGGCAAGATCATAGTCAAGCCGCCGAGGAACTCTGCGATCGTGCCGGAAGAGAGCATCATCGTCGGCAATACCGTGATGTACGGCGCGATCGAAGGCGAATGCTACTTCCGCGGCATCGCCGGCGAGCGCTTTGCCGTGCGCAACTCGGGTGCGGTCGCGGTGGTCGAGGGCGCGGGCGATCATTGCTGCGAATACATGACCGGCGGCATCGTGGTCGTGCTCGGCAAGACCGGGCGCAACTTCGCGGCGGGCATGTCCGGCGGCATCGCCTACGTGCTGGACGAGGCCGGCGATTTCGACCGGCTGTGCAATCTGTCGATGGTCGAGCTCGAGCCGGTGCTGTCGGAAGAGCTGATCAATGCCGGCACCTATCACCACGCCGGTGACCTCGAGGCGCATGGCCGGGTCGACGTGTTCAAGAACCTGCTCGCCTCCGACGTCGAGCGGCTGCACGTGCTGATCTCGCGCCATGCCAAAGCGACCGGCTCCAAGCGCGCCGCCGACATCCTTGCCAATTGGAAGGAATGGCTGCCTAAATTCCGCAAGGTGATGCCGGTCGAGTACCGGCGCGCGCTGCGCGAAATGGCCGCCAATGCTGACGCCGAGCCGAAGATCGCAATCGGGGCGTAGAGAATAACCTCATGGTGAGGAGGCGCGGAGCGCCGTCTCGAACCATGAGGCCACCATCCGGGACCTCATCCTTCGAGACGCGGCGCGAAAGGGCGCCGCTCCTCAGGATGAGGAGTGAGAGAACAAACGACTAAGCGGCAGGGACTACGGGTTTAATGGGCAAGATCACCGGTTTTCTTGAAATCGAACGGCATGACCGCAAGTACATCCCGGTCGCCGAGCGCGTGAAGCATTTTCACGAGTTCGTCGTTCCCCTCTCCGAGAAGGAGGTGCGCGACCAGGCCGCGCGCTGCATGAACTGCGGCATTCCCTATTGTCACGGCACAGGCTCGGTCGCGCCCGGCACGCCAGGCTGCCCGGTCAACAACCAGATCCCGGATTGGAACGATCTCGTTTACCAGGGCAACTGGGAAGAAGCCTCGCGCAACCTGCACTCGACCAACAATTTCCCGGAGTTCACGGGGCGCATCTGTCCGGCGCCGTGTGAAGCCTCCTGCACGCTCAACATCGACGACAACCCCGTCACCATCAAGACCATCGAATGCGCGATCGTCGATCGCGCCTGGGACAATGGCTGGGTGAAGCCGGAAGTGGCTACCGTCAAGACTGGCAAGAAGGTCGCCGTGATCGGCTCGGGTCCGGCCGGCATGGCCTGCGCGCAGCAGCTCGCCCGCGCCGGCCACGACGTGCATCTGTTCGAGAAGTACGCCAAGGCCGGCGGCCTGCTCCGCTACGGCATCCCCGACTTCAAGATGGAGAAGGGCATCATCGACCGCCGCGTCAAGCAGATGGAAGCCGAAGGCGTCACCTTCCACTACAACAGCCATGTCGGCGCCGACGGCAATGTCGATCCGCGCGAGATGCTCAACGAGTACGACGCTGTCGCGCTGACCGGCGGCGCCGAAGCTCCGCGCGACCTGCCGATCCCCGGCCGCGATCTCGAAGGCATTCACTACGCGATGGACTTCCTGCCGCAGCAGAACCGCCGCGTCTCCGAGGAGCCGCTCCGCGGCGTCCAGGAGATCCTGGCCGGCGGCAAGCACGTCGTCGTCATCGGCGGCGGCGACACCGGATCTGACTGCATCGGCACCTCGCTGCGCCAGGGCGCGCTCTCGGTGACCCAGCTCGAGATCATGCCCGCCCCGCCCGAGCGCGAGAACAAGGGCCTGACCTGGCCGAACTGGCCGCTGAAGATGCGCACCTCTTCCAGCCAGGCCGAAGGCGCGATCCGCGAATACGCCGTGCTGACGCAGAAGTTCTCGGGCGAGAACGGCAAGGTCAAGAAGCTGCACTGCGTGCGCGTCGACGACAAGTTCAAACCGATTGCCGGCACGGAGTTCGTGCTCGATGCCGAGCTCGTCCTGCTCGCGATGGGCTTTGTGCATCCCGTGCACGAGGGCCTCTTGAACCTGCTCGCGGTCGAGCTCGACGGTCGCGGCAACGTCAAGGCTAACACGCTGGACTACCAGACCTCGCGCCCGAACGTGTTCACCGCCGGCGACATGCGCCGCGGCCAATCGCTGGTGGTCTGGGCGATCCGCGAGGGCCGGCTGTGCGCCCGGTCGATCGATACGTTCCTGATGGGGAAGACGGATCTGCCGCGGTAGTCGCGGCTCGCGCAGCAGCCAAGCTTCAAATGACGCTGTCATCGTCCGCGGAGGCGGACGATCCAGTATTCCAGAGGCTCTCCTTAGAGGGCACGCACTCACCACATCCGCCGCGGCGTACTGGATGCCCCCGCCTGCGCGGGGGCATGACAGCGGAGTGGGGACGAGATAGCGTAGCCTCGAACGACGCGCCCCGTCTTACCTAATTCTGCAACCTCACCCCCAGCATCACCACCGTCCCCGACGAGCTCGCCCCCGCGACGTTCGAATCCAGGATGTCGTGGCGCAGCGTGCCCTTGATCCAGATGTTGCGGTTGAGCTTGTAGATCAGATTGCTTTCGAGCGAGTAAGTCTTGTCGTTGCGATTCTGGTTCTGGTAGTCGAGCGTGCCGTAGGTGAACTTGCCCACGGCGGTGAGCCAGCGGCGGAAGTCGTGGTCGACTTCGGCCGAATAGGTGCGCACCAGGACGCCGGAAGAGCCCGGGATCGTGGTCTCGGCGATCTGCGTGTCGGTGAAGAACTTCACGGTCGTCAGGCCGCTCGCATTCCAGATCAGCGAGCCCGTGGTGAGGAAGCCCGCGAGCTGGCTGAGGCGCGGGTCGACATAGTTGCGCGCGGAATAGCCGATCGAGATCTCGCCGGTGAGGATGCGCGAGAACTCGAAGGAGGAGCCGACCTTGGCATAGCCGCCGTTTGAATCGCGGAAGTAGCCGTTGCGGTCGGCGGCCTGGTCGTGCACGCGGGTGTCGCCCTGGATTTCCAGGAAGGGCTTGAGGCCCGGCTTCAGATCGTAGGAGAACCGGCCCACGCCGCCATATTGGTTGAACTCGCGGTCGGTATTGGCAAAGGTCGAGCCGTCGATGAGCTTTGAATCGGTGTAGGCCGTACGATCGACGGTGGCGCCGGCGGCGACCTGGAAACGGTTGAAGGTCTGGTCGAAGCCGACGGTCGCGCCATAGGCGGCGTAGACCGGAAATTTCTGAAGACCTGCCTGCACGTTCGGGCTGCCGGGATTGTCGGTGGCGAGCCGCAGGCGGAGCTGCGAGGTCAACTTGAAATCGCGGGTGACGTCGAGGCGGCCGTCGACATGGCCGGTGAAATCGGGGCGATCGACCTCGACCGGCGACGGCGAGGCGAAGCCGTTGATGGTCGCCGGCATGTTGTTGGTGTAGCCCGAGAACGAGCCGCGCAGATCGGCGACCAGCGCGTGGCGCTCCCAATCGGACACTACAAGGAGATCAGGCGCGACCACATAGGCCGGCGAACCGACAGGCCTGTTGAGACGCGCGGGATTTGTATCGTAGCCGGCGGAGAGCTCGAGCCCGCCCTTGATCAGGAAGCTGCCGGCATAGTCGCCCACCGCGCCGAACGGATCCTCGTCCAGCTTGAGGCGGCGGCGCAGCGGCTGGCCGGGCACGTTGCCGGCCATCGCCGGCGGCACTGGCGTCCTGTGCGCGGTTTCGGAGGGTGGCGGCGCGATGCGCGGCGGGCCGAGCGTCCGCTCCGGCGTTGCCGGCGCTACCTTTGAGTCGGGGCCGGCGGGGCGCTTCGGCTTCGGCTGTCCGGGATAGAGTTTTGGCTGCTGCCGCTTGCGGTTGAGCGAATCGTAGCCGGAGCCGCTCGCGACGTTGGCCGCGGGCAGGCCGTAGGTCGGGACCTGACCGGCCGGGCTTTGGCCGGCGCGCGAGATCGCCGGGGGCTGCTGGCGCCTGCGCGGATCGTTGGGATCGGGCAGCGTCGGCAGCGCGTCCGAAGGCGCCTGCGGCACGCCGGCGGTGCGCCGTGTCGGCAGCGTCTCGGGCGCGGCGAAGCCGCCGCGGTTGGGATTGAACAGATCAGGCGTGAGGCTCTGGGCCAGAGCCGGTGCACTCTCGAGGGCCGTCAGCATCAGGCACGGCAATACGGCGCGCAGGAAATGCGCGCGTTTGCTCCGGCCAGTGCCTGGAGGCGACCCCACGATGGAAGAACTCCAACGAAATCAAATACTTTCACGACGAGCTCCCACCGCTTGGCGGGAACCATCGTTAATGGAGTTAAAACAATTATGGTTAATGACCAGTTGAGGGATTTGGCCGGCGCGTCGCCTCGCCTGCCCGGGCGTGCTAAGCAGGTGCCAACGGGCGAACGCTCCTCCTCCCTGGACCTGAACATGCCGAGTTCGAAACCGCTGATGACCGCATCATCCGGCTCCATTGCTGATAGCGTCGAATCCGCGCTCCGCACGCTGGAGACGGAGAGCGGCGGCATCAACGCGCTCGCCGCCGCCTTGCGCGGCCCGCTGGGTGCGACATTTGCGAGAGCGGTGGACCTGATCCGCAACGCCAAGGGTCGCGTCATCGTCACCGGACTCGGCAAATCAGGCCATATGGGCCGCAAGATCGCGGCGACGCTGGCCTCGACCGGCACCCCCGCCTTCTTCGTGCACGCGGCCGAGGCCGGCCATGGCGATCTCGGCATGATCACGTCCGACGACGTCATCATGGCGCTGTCCTGGTCAGGCGAGCAGCCGGAGATGAAGAACCTCGTGAATTATTCGGCGCGCTTTGCGATTCCCATGATCGCAGTGACGTCGAGCGCGGCGTCCTCACTGGGCCAGGCCGCCGACATCGTGATCGAGTTGCCGAAGGCACGCGAAGCCTGCCCGCACAATCTGGCGCCGACCACCTCGACGCTGATGCAGGCGGCGATTGGCGATGCCATCGCGATCGCGCTGCTCGAAGGCCGGGGCTTCACCGCGCTGGAGTTCGCGCATTTCCACCCCGGCGGAAAGCTGGGGGCGATGCTGAAATTCGTCCGTGACTACATGCGCACCGGCACGGAAATTCCGGTCAAGCCGCTCGGCACCAAGATGTCGGAGGCCGTGGTCGAGATGTCAGCCAAGGGGCTTGGCTGCGTCTGTATCGTCAATGATGCGGATGAGGCCGTCGGCATCATCACGGACGGCGACCTGCGCCGCCACATGCGGCCCGACCTGCTGGCTGCGTCGGTCGATGAGATTATGACCACTGAACCGAAGACGGTGCCGCCGTCGATGCTCGCGACCGAGATGATCGAGGTGCTGAACACACGCAAGATCACAACGCTGGTCGTGACCGAAGCGGGCAAGGTGGTCGGCATCGTGCATCTGCACGATCTGTTGCGGGCGGGCGTCGCGTAAGGCGCACACACTCCAGGGAGTCATTCCGGGGCGCGCCCGTTTGGGCGCGAACCCGGAATCCATTCATCTCCGAGATCTCTGCCCAATGGATTCCGGGTTCACGCTTCGCGTGCCCCGGAATGACACCGAGGGTGTGGCGCGCAATGACGGCGGAGAGACCTACGCCGGAAACCGCGCCGCGTTCTCCTCCAGCGGCAAGCGCAGCCCGTTCGCCAGATACGACACCGTGCGATAGAAGCCGCACAACAGCATGATTTCCAGGATCTGCGCCTCGTCGTAATGCGCGGACAGCGCGGCGAACTCCTCGTCATCAAGCGTCGCACGATGATGCAGCGCGTCGACGGCCGCAATCAGCGCCTGCTCGGCCGGCGACCAGCACGGTGACATGGCATCGCCCAGCACCGTCGCACGCACTTCATCCTCCATGAGCTTTGCCGGCCCGGCAAAGATGGCGACATGCACCCCCCATTCATACTCGCATTCGTTCAGCGCGCAGGTGCGGTCGATGATGATCTCGCGCTGGCGGAGGGACAGCGGGCCGGGATCGAGCAGGCCGCCGGCGCGAAATTTGTCCCAGGCGCGGCTGTGGCTTGCCATCACCCTGAACAGCACCAGGGGCGGTGCGCCGCGCATGATGCGGTCGAACTGCGCCTGGATCTCCGGGGGATAAGGCGGATCGAGGGGCGCGATACGCGGCGAGGAGGGTGACATGGCAGAAGACATGGACTGCTTCCGTTGCTACAATTATCGTAGCAATACGCTACATTATCTGTAGCGCTACGCAAGAGGCCGATATGGCAAAGCAGCCAGCATCAGAACGCCGCGTCCGCGGCTCGCGCACCGGGCGGCCGATCATGGCGCTGCTGGACCTGCTCGGCCGGCGCTGGAGCCTGCGGATATTGTGGGAGTTGCGCGGCGAGCCCCTCACCTCGCGCGCGCTGCGCAGCGCCTGCGACGAAGCCTCGCCGACGGTGCTGCAGGCGCGGCTGACGGAGCTGCGTGCAGCGGGATTCGTCGAGCTTGGCGAAGGCGGAGGTTACGCATTGACGCCGCACGGACGCGAGCTGTGCGAGACATTCATGCCATTGCACCGATTTGCCGAGCGATGGAAAAGGTAGCGCTCTTGTTTACCCTCCCTGGAGGGGGAGGGTCGCTACGCATGCAGTGCCGCGAAATGCGTAGCGGGGCAGGGTGACAGTTCCTCCACGGGGGCAGTGCCCGAGTGGAGAGATCACCCCACCCCGCTCGCGCTGCGCGCGATCGACCCTCCCCCTCCAGGAGAGGTAAGGAAGCTACGCCGCGGCCACAGTAAGATTCGCGCCGTCGACCTGCACTACCTTCACGCGCGTCCCCGCCGGCGTATCGGGCCCAGCCACGCGCCACACCGTGTCGCCGATGCGGACGGTGCCTGCGCCGTCAATGATCGGTTTCTCCAGCGTGAACTCGCGCCCTAACAGCGCCTCGGTGCGCTTGTTGAGGAAGGGGCCGGCGCTGGCGTCCGGCTTCGGCCGAGCCAGGCGGCGCCACACCGGCACGGCGGCGGCAGCGAAGACTGCGAACATCACGAGCTGGATCTGCCAGGACACGGCGACAGTGAACGAGATCAGGCCGACCAGCAGCGCGGCGAGCCCGAGCCAGAACAGGAAGATGCCCGGCGCCAGCACCTCCAGCGCCATCAGGATGAAGCCGAAGATCAGCCAATTCCAGGTGCCGAGCGATACCAACATGTCGGCCATGATACGACCTCTTTGATTATCCCTGCCGCGGCGGCACCGCCGGCGGCGTGCCACCGGTCGGCGGCACCGAGCCGGGACGGCGAGCGAGCGCAGCGGACGCGGCGCTCTCGCCGAACGTCGCCTTGGCGATCTCGCCGATGCCGGCGAGCGAACCCAGCATGCTCATCGCTTCGACCGGAAGCATGATGACCTTCTGGTTTGGCGAATCGGCCAATTGCCCGAACGCCTTGATATACTTGTCGGCGATGAAATAGTTCAGCGCGGCGACATCGCCCTTCGAAATCGCTTCGCTGACCATCTGGGTTGCCTTGGCCTCGGCCTCAGCCGACCGCTCGCGGGCCTCGGCGTCGCGGAACGCAGCTTCCTTGCGGCCTTCGGCCTGGAGGATCTGGCCCTGCTTGGCGCCCTCGGCGCGCAGGATTTCCGACTGGCGCTGGCCTTCGGCGGCGAGAATGTCGGCGCGCTTGACGCGCTCGGCCTTCATCTGCCGGCCCATGGCCTCGACGAGATCGGCCGGCGGCACGATGTCCTTGATCTCGATGCGGTTGACCTTGAGACCCCAGGGCGAGACCGCGGCATCGACGACGCGGAGCAGGCGCTCGTTGATCTCGTCGCGGTGCGAAAGCACCTGATCGAGATCCATAGCCCCCATCACCGAGCGGATGTTGGTCATGGTCAAGACGGTAATGGCCTGGGTGAGGTTGGAAACCTCGTAGCTCGCTTTCGCGGCGTCGAACACCTGATAGAAGGCGACGCCGTCCACCGTCACCGTAGCGTTGTCCTTGGTGATCACCTCCTGCTCGGGAATGTCGATCACCTGCTCCATCATGTTGATCTTGCGCCCGACGCGATCGAAATAGGGCACGATCAGATTGAGCCCGGGGCTCAGCGTCTGCGTGTACTTGCCGAAACGTTCGATAGTCCAATCATAGCCCTGCGGCACCGTCTTCACGCCGGCAACCAGCGTGACGATGACGAGCAACACCAGAACAATCGCGAAAATGTCGAAACCGCTCATATCTCCTCCAAACGGGAAAAGGCCCTTTCCCGCGCTGTCATTGGTCGGTATCGCAACCCTATCGGTTCAGCGGTCGCGACTAACGTCGGTACCGGCGCGATTCTGCACAAGGCGTACGGAAGGGGAATGGCAAGGATTATGTGTTTGCGAGAACGCTCTTGAAAGGATGCCGGCGCGGACCTAGCGCCAAACGTTAGATTTGCCGCCCCATCGTAAACGTCAGATCCAGCCCTGAAGCTCGCGCAGCACCAGGGAGCGGATCACGTCCATGCCGGGTTCGCTGTCGTTGAGGCAGGGGATCGCGGAAAACTGCTCGCCGCCATTATGTTTGAAGATCTCGGCATTCTCCTGCGCGATTTCCTCCAGCGTCTCCAGGCAATCGGCGGCAAAGCCCGGGGTCACCACCGCGATGCGGCGCACGCCGTCTTTCGCCAAACGCTCCATGGTCTTGTCCGTATACGGCTGAAGCCACTCGTCATTGCCGAAGCGCGACTGGAAGGTCAGCAGCAGCGTTGTCTCGTTCATGCCGAGCCGGCGGCGCAGCGCCTCGATCGTGGCGATGCAGTGGTTCTGGTATGGATCACCCTTGTCGACATAGGATTTCGGCATGCCGTGGAAGGATGCCACAATCAGATCCGGCTTGAACGGCAGGCTCGCCAGATGCGTCTGGATCGAGATCGCGAGCGCCTCGATATAGGCCGCATCCTGGTAGTAAGGCGGCGTCACCCGCAGCGTCGGCTGCGCCCGCAGGCGGGCGAGCACGCGGAACACCTCGTCGCAGACGGTTGCCGAGGTCGAGGCGGAATATTGCGGATAGAGCGGGACGGCGAGGATGCGCTCGCAGCCTTTTGCGATCAGCGCGTCGATGCCCGCCTGGATCGACGGGTTGCCGTAGCGCATCGCCCAGTCCACGACGACATGACTGCGATCCGACAGCGCGATCGCGAGCTTGTCGGCCTGCGAGCGCGTGATGGTCTTTAGCGGCGACTCGTCCCGCTCGTTGTTCCAGATCTTGCGGTAGTCCAGCGCCTTGGTGCGGGGGCGGCTGCGCAGGATGATCCCGTTCAACACGAGCTTCCAGACCAAGCCCTGGTCCTCGATGACGCGGGCATCCGAGAGGAACTCCTTCAGATAGACCCGCACGCCGGGCGCGTCAGCAGTATCGGGCGTTCCAAGGTTGATCAGAAGCACGCCAACGCGGGGCAGAGCGGATTGAGCTGCCGGTTTCGCGCTGTCGATGGGAACGACGCTGGTCATGGCTCCGTGGGTCGCGCGTTGCTCCGAACTTGTCAAGATGAGGCCGATTTGGCTACGGTTGCACCCAAGCGGGAGGGAAGATGACACTCGCGGAATGGTGCGTCCTGGGAGCGCTGCTGCTTTACCTTGCAACGATCGTCTCGATCAAATGGGCCAGGTTTCGCACGTTCGACAATTCCCAGCCGCGCGACCCCGCCTTCTTCGATGACGCCCTCGCGCAGCGCGCGCTCGGCGCGCACCTGAACGGCATCGAGACCTTCCCGTTTTTCGCCTTCGCGGTGCTGCTCGCCGAATTCCGGGATTCGCCGCAGCGGCTGATCGACGAGCTCGCGGCACTGTTCCTGATCGTGCGGATCGCCTATGTGCTGACCTATCTCGGCAACCGCCCGACGCTGCGCTCGATCCTCTGGAGCATCGGCTTTGCGATCAATCTCGGGATCTTCTTCATGCCGGCCTTGAAGCGGTTTCTGCCGGTTTAAGGTGCCGTGCCCCGCACGCGGTGCAGCGCCCTGTGCGCTGCTCCGCAGAGCCGGGGCCCGCGAGCGCGGCTTAAAAACAGGTTGTCCGTTCAGCGGCGATGTAGCCGAACAGCAGGCCGACGCCGAATAGCAATACCAGGCCAGCGGCGCCGAACTCGATGCCGCGCATGACGAGGGCGCCGCCCCCGTCGCGTCTTGCGCTGAGGCGCTGCGCGATGTCCTTGGCGGACACGGCGACGACCGCGATGGACGCGACCGTGATCGCGGTGCCCAGTCCCATCAGGAGGGTCGCGGCGATGCCGGCCCAGAACAGGCCCTGCGCCAGCGCGAACACCAGAACCAGGATCGCCCCCGAGCACGGGCGGATACCGACGGCGAGGATCGCGGCAAAGCCGCGCCGCCAGCCGCCGGGGCCGGCGAGCTCGCTCGGAGCAGGCCCGTGGGAATGACCGCAGTGCTCGTCATGGACGTGGCCATGCCCATGCTCATGGCGAGCGTGGCTGTGACCGTGATGGTGATCATGATCGTGGCCATGATGATCATCCGCATCATGGCCGTGGTCATGGTCATGCGGCACGCCTGCCATCGCTGGCACCGGCTGGGCTACCTGAAGCGCGCGGATGAAGGCGCCGCCTTTCACCCAGACCAGGCGCAGACCGAACAGCGCAATCAGGGCATAGCTCGCGATCTCGATCGCGCCTTCGGCCTTGCACATGGTCTTGGCGGTCGCATTCAGGATCCAGGCGGAGATGCCGACGATCAGGATCGCCACCAGCGACTGCATCAGCGCGGAGGCGAACGACAGCGCGATGCCGCGCCGCGCAGTCTCGCGGTTGGCGACGAGATAAGAGGCAATCACCGCCTTGCCGTGGCCGGGGCCGGCGGCGTGAAAGATGCCATAGGCAAACGAGATAAAGAGCAGCGTCCACACCGCCGAGCCGTCGGACTTCGCGGCGCGGATGGTCGCCGACATCTGGCGATAGAACTCCGACTGTTTTGCCAACAGCCAGCCGATGAGGCCGCTGGCTTCAGGCTCCGCCGCCTGCTGGGCGCGCGGCGCGCCGAACGGATTCTGCGCGAGGAGATCGTGGAGCGCGGCGTCGGCCACGGACACGACCAGCAGAACGGCGGCGCAAGTGAGAAGCCCGAGCGCGAACCCGGAGAGTTGCGACTTCAAGGGCAATCCACCATGATCTTGTTGGCGAACATCATGCCGAAGTTTGAATTCTCGCCATTGAGGAAGGTCTGCTCGTTGAGCTTCTGCGCACTCGCGGTGCCGTCGTTCGGTCGCTCCAGCTTCATCTGGCAGCCGGCGGGCGCGCCGACCAGCTTGACCGGATTGTCCTTGGCCATCTGGAAGTCGATGAAGAAGGAGCGGTCGAATACTTCGAGCACCAGCTGCCTGGGCTTGACGGGGTTCTTCAGCGGTAAGGTGAAGTGCAGGGTCAGCACCGTATCCTTGTAGTCGAGGAAGTAGTCGACCGGCTCCTGGAACCGTTCCTTCTTGCCGTCGGCCTTCGCGAAGGTGAAGTAGGCGTATTCCTTCAGCGACTCGACATTGGTCTGCGCCAGCGGCGTTAGCTCCTCGCGCGTATAGGCGCCCTTGGTCTTGCTCTCGAGCCCCTGCACCGCATAGGCCGAGAACATGTCGTCAAAGGTCCAGGCGTGGCGCACGCCGGTGATGGTGCCGTCGGCCGCGTAGAGCAACTCGCTGGTCGCGGTGATCCAGACATGCGGATGCGCGCGCGCCGGCCCCGCTGCGAGCGACAGGCCGGCGGCGAGCAGCAGACCGAGAAGGATGCGCATGCCCATCACGCCGCCTTCGCGGCGTAGAGCAGGCCGCGCCGGCGCAGCAGCGCGTCCGGCTCCGGCGGGCGGCCGCGGAAGGCCTCGTAGGCGGCTTCCGGATCGACCGATCCGCCCGAGGCGTAGATGTCGTCATGCAGGCGCTTGGCGACCGAAGGATCGAAGATGTCGCCGGCCTCCTCAAACGCGCCGAAAGCGTCGGCGTCCATCACCTCCGACCACATGTAGCTGTAATAGCCGGCGGCATAATGATCGCCGGTGAAGATGTGGCCGAATTGCGTGGGCCGGTGACGCAGCGCGATCTCCTCGGGCATGCCGATCTTCTCCAGCTCGCGTCTCTCGAAGGCGCGCACGTCCTGCGCGGCGGAAGCCGGCTGAGTGTGGAATTCGAGGTCGATCAGCGCCGAGGAGACGAACTCGACCGTGGCAAAACCCTGGTTGAATTTTCGCGCAGCAAGGAAGCGTTGCAGGAGGTCGTCCGGCAGCGGCTCGCCGGTCTGGTAGTGGCGCGCGAACTTTTGCAGCACCTC
The DNA here is from genome assembly GCF_023073835.1 of Bradyrhizobium sp. 153. Taxonomy (NCBI): domain Bacteria; kingdom Pseudomonadati; phylum Pseudomonadota; class Alphaproteobacteria; order Hyphomicrobiales; family Nitrobacteraceae; genus Bradyrhizobium; species Bradyrhizobium sp. 153. The sequence continues at coordinate 393,205 of NZ_JADPKH010000083.1, forward strand.
GGGCCGCTCCTGCCAGTGCTCGTAGAGCTGAGACGGCAGCTCGACGAAATCGGTGAACACGGAGGTGCCCGACAGCGAAGGATAGGTGACGTGGGAGAGCATGCCGTGCAGGCCGTGGCCGAATTCGTGGAACAGGGTGCGGGCGTCGTCGGGCGACAGCAGCGAAGGCTCGCCCCCGGCTCCCTTGGCAAAATTGCAGATATTGAGAACCAGCGGCGCGACCTCGCCGTCGAGCTTCTGCTGATCGCGCAGCGAAGTCATCCAGGCGCCGGAGCGCTTCGAGGGCCGGGCGAAGTAGTCGCCATAGAACAGCGCCTTGTGCTTGCCGTCCTTGCCCTTCACCTCCCAAACCCGGACGTCCGGGTGCCAGACCGGAACGTCGCTGCGCTCCTCGAAGGTGATGCCGAACAGGCGCGTGGCGCAGTCGAAGGCGGCGGCGATCATGTTGTCGAGCGAAAGATACGGCTTGATCGCAGCGTCATCGAAATTGGCACGCTGAAGACGCAGCTTCTCGGCGTAGAAGCGCCAGTCCCAGGGGGCGAGCTTGAAGTTGCCGCCTTCGGCCGTGATCAATGCCTGCATGTCGTCGCGGTCGGCGAGCGCGCGCGCCCTCGCCGGCGTCCAGACCCGCTCCAATAGGCTCCGCACCGCTTCCGGCGTCTTGGCCATGGAGTCTTCGAGTCGATACGCGGCGAAGGTCGGGTAGCCCAACAGCTTGGCGCTCTCTTCGCGCAGCTTCAGGATCTCGACGATGGTTGCGTTGTTGTCGTTGGAATTGCCGTTGTCGCCCCGCGCGATGAAGGCCTTGTAGACCTTCTCGCGCAGGTCGCGCCGCGCCGAGCTCTTCAGGAACGATTCGACCGAGGAGCGTGACAGCGTGACGATGGCCTTGCCTTCCATGCCGCGCTCTTCTGCCGCAGCTTTGGCGCCGGCGACGAAGCTCTCCGGCAGGCCCTCGCGGTCCGCCTCCCCGAGCTCCAGGAACCAGTCCTGCTCGTCGCCGAGCAGGTGATGGCTGAAGCTGGTGCCGAGCTGGGCGAGCCTCTCGTTGATCTCTGCCATCCGCGTCTTGGCCTCGTCGGAGAGGCCGGCGCCGGAGCGGTGGAAGCGGGTGTAGGTGCGCTCCAGGAGGCGCAGCTGCTCGGGCGTGAGACCGAGATTGGCGCGGTTCTCGTGCAGCTGGGCGATGCGGCCAAACAGCACGGCGTTCATCATGATCGGATTCCAGTGCCGCGCCATCCGCAAGGAGACTTCCTTGTCGATCTCCAGGATGGCCGGGTTGGAATGCGCCGAGACGAGGTCGTAGAAAACCGCCGCGACCTTGTTCAAGAGCTTGCCCGAGCGCTCCAGCGCCGTGATGGTGTTGGCGAAGTCGGGGGCGGCCGGATCGTTGGTGATCGCCGCGATCTCGGCGGCATGGTCGGCGAAGGCCTGCTCGAAGGCGGGCAGGAAATGCTCCGGCTTGATCTCGTCGAAAGGCGGGGTCGCGAACGGCGTCACCCAGGCCTTCAGGAGCGGGTTGGTCTCGGCATCCGTAATTTGGCGGAGTTCTGACATCACAAGTCCCGGTTTTTGAGCCGAATTTGTTGTGGCCAGCTATAGCACGCGATGGGGCTTTTTTGGGCCGTTTGCCCTTGCTCCCGACCGCCTTTTCGGGGAGATTGCGGCCCTCGAAGACACGGGGTCCCTGAACTCATGAACGCGCCTGCCTCCTCTTCCCGCCAGATCGCCTGGCCGAGCGTCATCACCGTTATCAGCGCCGCCATCCTGATCGGCGCGGAGGTGTTCGGCGCGGCGTTTGCCGGCGGCTGGGCGCTCGCGATCCTGTTCGGGCTCGGCGACCAGGGCGCGCACATCCTCCAGGCCGTGCTGTTCGCACTCGGCGTGCTGGTGATGACCGCGTTCATCCGCACAGCTCAGCGCATCGAGCCGTTCACGACGCGCCGCTGAAGCTCGCGCGCGACAGACACGCGCGCGCGGCACAGAAAACTTAACACGTGTTCATCTTCCGCGTCGCTCGCGCAGCACTGCGCAAGTAGATGTTAGGCAATTCTGTTCTCAGCCTAAAAAAATTCTTGCGAAGCCGATTCAAAACGCTTATGTGCGGACTTGCCCAATTTCGCACGTGCCTGTGGTCGTGTGTCAGTCGGTAGGTATCCGGACAAGAGGCCGGACAGCCGCCAAGGGGTGAAGAAGCCGAGGGGCTCTTCGGACGTGCAGAAGCCGGAAGACTTGAAAGTCGAAAGACTGAAAAGCCGACGGACTGAAAGCAAACCCGGAGCGCCCAGCATCTCTCTCAAGGGATGCCTTGTCGAAGGTGACTTCACTCTTTGCAACCGTGACTGGCAGCCGGAGGCGAACCGGCGCACCCCGCTCTCAACGGGGGACGCGACTTAAAGCAACGACGGATCGGGCTTTTTTGGTCTCTACCGGCAGTCCAACGCCGGCGCGGGCTACTGAAAAGGCTTGTCCTTCATTGCCAGGTGTGCGGGCGGGAACACTCCCAACCAATCCACGGCAGCACAGTCTGGTTTGAGTTTTTTGGCTTCGTCGCGCCTCCATCGCGCGATTTGGCCAGAGCGCTCTTATCCGACGTCATGTTTTGAACGGGCCCGTCGCTGGGCCGTTTGGGAGAGTGCCATGACCGAACGTATCCAGGAATTCCTGCGCAACCGCCGCAAGGATGGCCTCGACACCGAGCCGTGCCTCGTCGTCGACCTCGAGGTCGTGCGCGACAATTACCAGAGCTTCGCCAGGGCGCTGCCCGACAGCCGCGTGTTCTATGCCGTCAAGGCGAACCCGGCGCCGGAAGTGCTGGCCCTGCTCGCCTCCATGGGCTCCTGCTTCGATACCGCGACCGTCGCCGAGATCGAGATGGCGCTGGCCGCTGGAGCGACGCCCGACCGCATCTCCTTCGGCAACACGATCAAGAAGGAGCGCGATATCGCGCGCGCCTTCGCGCTGGGCATTCGGCTTTTCGCGGTGGACTGCGCCGCCGAGGTCGAGAAGGTCGCCCGTGCCGCCCCCGGCGCGAAGGTGTTCTGCCGCATCCTCTATGACTGCGCCGGCGCCGAATGGCCGCTGTCCCGCAAGTTCGGCTGCGACCCGGAGATGGCGGTCGAGGTGCTCGACGTCGCCAAGCGCCTTGGTTTGGAGCCGTGCGGCATCTCCTTCCATGTCGGCTCGCAGCAGCGCAAGGTGAAGGCGTGGGACCGTGCGCTGGCGATGGCCTCGCAGGTGTTCCGCGACTGCGCCGAGCGCGGCATCAACCTCTCCATGGTCAACATGGGCGGCGGCTTCCCGACCAAGTACCTCAAGGACGTGCCGCCGGTAGTGACCTACGGCCGGTCGATCTTCCGCGCGCTGCGCAAGCACTTCGGCAACCAGATCCCGGAGACCATCATCGAGCCGGGCCGCGGCATGGTGGGCAATGCCGGTATCATCGAATCCGAGGTCGTGCTCATCTCGAAGAAGAGCGACGAGGACGAGGTGCGCTGGGTGTACCTGGACATCGGCAAGTTCGGCGGTCTCGCCGAGACGATGGACGAGTCGATCCGTTACGCCATCCGTACCCGTCACGACGGTGCGGACATGACGCCGTGCGTGCTCGCGGGCCCGACCTGCGACAGCGCCGACGTGCTGTACGAGAAGACCCCGTATCCACTCCCCGTGACGCTCGAGATCGGCGACAAGGTGCTGATCGAAGGCACCGGGGCGTATACGTCGACCTACTCGTCGGTGGCGTTCAACGGCATCCCGCCGCTGAAGACGTACCACATCTGATCCGCCTCTCTCTTGAGGCCTGACGAACCCGGGAGCCGGCTTGCCGGCTCCTCCCTCACAATTTCAATTCTGACGACGTCTTGGACCGATGTGCCTCTCGCATGTCCGTTCAAGCGGGGACTGACGCGCCATGACTGCTCCTCGGAAGCCACAGATCGCCCTCACTTCGAAAGCCGCTCCGTTCGCGATCCGAGCGGAGCGTGCTGCCGACGTCGCGATGCGTGAAGCGTTGCTCGATGCCTGCTTTGGCGAGAACCGCCATGGCCGGACCTGCCAGCGCCTGCGCGACGGACGCGCGCCTGCCACAGGCCTTGCCCTGTCGGCCGTGCGCGAGGGACAGCTCGTGGGAACCGTGCGGCTGTGGCACGTCAGCGCCGGAGGCAGGCCCGCTCTGGTCCTTGGACCGCTGGCGGTCGACTCTGCCTGCCGCGAACTCGGGATCGGCGCCGCGCTGATGCATCAAGCGCTGGCCGCCGCCCGGGCGCGCGGGCATGGTGCCGTGATCCTGCTCGGCGACGCCCCGTACTACGCTCGCTTCGGCTTCTCGCCCGAGAAAACCGGCGCGTTGTCGCTGCCCGGCCCGTTCGAGCGCAACCGGCTGCTGGCGATCGAGTTTGCGGAAGGCGCGCTCGACGGCGCGGAAGGGATGATCGTTCCGACCGGAGCGGCCCTGCCCAAACGGAGGGCGGTTCGCGCTCTCCAGGCGCACGCGGCCTAAGGCATTGCGGTGATCGCAACGACCGAAGCCGCAGCCAGCGGCCATGCCCGGCTGCTGACTTGATGCTGTTCGTTTGGGGTTGCACGGGCCCGAGAAACGCCCTTTAAACCCGCGAAACATCCCTCCCTTCAGTTGAGGTCCGAGAGCATGTCCCGTCGCCTGATTTCCACCGGCTCCCCGTTCGAGAAGGCCGCCGGCTATAGCCGCGCCGTGATCGACGGCGAGTTCGCCTTCGTCGCGGGAACCACGGGCTATGACTACACGACCATGACGATGCCGGCCGACGTCACGAGCCAGTCACGCAACTGCTTCAAGACCATTGAAGCCGCCCTGAAGGAGGGTGGTTTCGAGATGGCCGACATCGTCCGCGCGACCTACTACCTCACAGACATCAAAGACGCTGACGCCCATTTCGCCGTCTGCGGCGAAGTCCTCGGCGACATCCGCCCGGCCGCAACGCTTCTGGTCGTCTCGGCGCTCTACAAGCCTGAGATGAAGGTCGAGATCGAAGTCACCGCCAAGCGCCGCAGCGCCTGATCCACACCCTCACTCTTTGTCTGCCATCACGTTCCGGAGAAACCATCCCATGAGCCCCGCCTCGCAGATCTACGCGAAGATCACCGGTCCCATTGTCATGGTCGGCTTCGGCTCTATCGGCAAAGGCACGTTGCCGCTGATCGAACGGCATCTCGATTACGACAAGTCGCGCGTCACCGTGATCGATCCCAAGGACGAGGGCCGCAAGGCGCATTGCGAGAAGCACAATGTACGCTTCATCCAGAAGGGCGTGACCAAGGACAATTATCGCGAGTTGCTGACCCCGCTACTCACCGAAGGCGGCGGTCAGGGCTTTTGTGTCAATCTTTCAGTCGACACCGGCTCCACCGACATCATGGAGCTCTGCAACGAACTTGGCGCTCTCTACATTGATACCGTCAACGAGCCCTGGCTCGGCTTCTATTTCGACGCTTCGAAGGGCCCGGAAGCGCGCTCCAACTACGCTCTTCGCGAAGTGACGCTGGCCGCCAAGAAGGCGCGCCCGGCGGGCTCCACGACGGCCGTTTCCTGCTGTGGTGCCAATCCTGGCATGGTCTCTTTCTTCGTCAAGCAGGCGCTGCTCAACGTCGCCGCGGATCTGAAGCTCAATGCCCCCAAGCCGAAGACCAAGGCCGAATGGGCGGACCTGATGCGGCAGGCCGGCGTCAAGGGCATTCACATCGCCGAACGCGACACCCAGCGCTCCAGGAACCCGAAAGAGCCTGACGTCTTCGTCAACACCTGGTCGGTGGAAGGTTTCCTGTCGGAAGGCGTGCAGCCCTCAGAACTCGGTTGGGGCACCCATGAGAAATGGATGCCGGAGAATGCGCGGACCCACGAAGCGGGCTGCGGCGCCGCCATTTATCTAATGCAGCCGGGCGCCAACACGCGCGTGCGCACCTGGTGCCCGACCCGCGGCGCGCAGTATGGCTTCCTCGTCACCCACAACGAGTCGATCTCGATCTCCGATTACTTCACGGTGCGCGACGCATCGGGCACGGCGATCTATCGGCCGACCTGTCACTATGCCTATCATCCGGCCGACGATGCCGTGCTCTCGCTGCATGAAATGTTCGGCCGCGCGGCGAAGATGCAGGAAAAGCACCACATCCTCGATGAGAACGAAATCGTCGATGGCATCGACGAGCTCGGCGTGCTGCTGTTCGGCCATGACAACAATGCCTATTGGTACGGATCGCAGCTCTCCATCGAAGAGACCCGCAGGCTTGCGCCCTACCAGAACGCCACCGGCTTGCAAGTGACCTCCGCCGTGCTCGCCGGCATGGTATGGGCGCTGGAGAATCCGAACGAAGGTATCGTCGAAGCCGACGAGATGGATTTCGAACGTCTCTTGGAAATCCAGCTGCCCTATCTCGGCCCGGTGAAGGGCTTCTACACCGATTGGACGCCGCTGACCGATCGTCCGGGACTGTTCCCGGAAGACATCGACACGAGCGATCCCTGGCAGTTCCGGAATATTCTGGTGCGGTGAGGGCTCTGCCGTCATGTCCGGCCTGTCCCGGGCATCGACGCACTTTCTTTCGCGGGACGCCAAGAACGTGGATGGCCGGACAAGCCCAGCGGTGACGCCGCAACTGGCTGTCGTTATTTCTCCTTGATCGGCGGCGCGATCTTCTCCGCAGGCGCCGCCGGCAGCGCGGGCTTGGTCGCCGCGCCTTGCGTCTGGGATTCGGGCCGTGCGGGCTCGGGAGCCGGCGTGGTCGGGCGATCACCGCCGGGCTTGGACTCCGCAGGCGTCTTGCCCTGATCGTCCGAAGGAGTGCCCTGGAGCGGTGGCGTTGCCTGCGCCATCTGCATCCGGTTCTCGGCGCGAATCTGCGCCAGCGACAGGCCCGACACCACGACGCCCGCGGCGAACAGCGAGCAGGCGATCATCAGGTCGAGTTTCAGTCTGCGCTTCTCATTGCCTGTCATGTCGATCACCGCGTTTGCCCGCGGGACCAACGAAATGGCCGCGCGCGGGTTCCGCGCCTGCCCGGGCGGGAACCGCACCCCTGCGCGCTAAAACGCCGCGCTCAATCCGTGGTGCTGACTTCCCAAGTGGCGTGGCGCACGCCCGGAAGGTGCTGGAGATCCGTCGCGACCGCGTTCAGCTCGTTCGGATCGACCGCGGTCGCTACCAGCTTTGCGACGATCTCCAGGATGTCCTCGCCGATCTCCACCAGGTCGATATCAGCAACGGAATATTTCGCGGCTTCCAACCTCTCGACGAGGCGGTCGCGCATGTCAGGCAGAGCGTCGGCCGCCACCGCTATCTTGAAGTAATAGGTCGCCTCCAGTGCCCGCTCATTCAGCGGAATGCGATTGATAGCATTGACGAGTGGACGCAGCAGTGTGTTTCCGGCGATGACGAACACGGTCAGCGCCGCGGCCTGCGCGACCATGTCGGCCCCGGCGCAGGAGCCGACCGCGGCGGAGGCCCATAGCGTCGCGGCCGTATTGAGCCCGCGCACGTCCATGCCCTGCTTCATAATGACACCGGCGCCGAGGAATCCGATGCCGGAGACGACGTAGGAGATCACCCGCACCGCGCCGGCGGCGCCATCCAGATGCATGGCGAGATCGACAAAGGCGGCGGCGCCGACCGCGACCAGCACATTGGTGCGCAGGCCCGCGGTGCGCTGGCGGTACTGCCGCTCGGCGCCGATCAGCGTCCCCAGCACGAAGGCCGTGAACAGGCTGATCAGCGTGTCTGCAAAATCGGCAATCTGGAATGTCGTCAGAAACCGCATGGTCCCCTATACGGCCGGGACCATGACAGATTAAAGCTCCAGCAGGCCGCCGTCCCCATTTTCATCCGCAAACGCCAGCAGCGTGCCCTTGGCGTTCCAGGCGAGCGCGGCCACGGGTGGCGTGCCGTTGCGGCGGACCAGGATTTCCGCACCGTCCTCCAGCCGCACCATCAGCACGGTGCCGTCGCTGTAGCCGGCGGCAAGGATATCGTTCTTGGGGTGGCAGGCCACCACGGACACGCGGGCCTGGAGCGGCGCGAGCATCGCGGGCTCCTTGCCCATCGGACCGTCCTTGCTGGCAAACGGCCACAGGATGACGGTGTCGGCGCCCGAGGTCGCCAGAGCCTTGCCGCCGGCGCTCCAGGACATCGAGCGGACGCGGCCGGGATAGCCGGTCATGCGCATGTGCCTGTTATCGGCGAGCCGCCAGCCGTGCAGCGCCGCCTCGTGCATCGCGGTGACCAGGAACTTGTTGTCCGGGCTGAAGGTGACGGCGAGATGCGAGCCGGCCCACGGGAGGAATTCGGCTGTGGCAGCCATGTTGGGAAACCACAACGTCGCGCCGTTGTAATGTGCGATCGCAAGCCGCAGGCCTTTTGGCGCGAAGGCAAGCCCGCCGACCGTCGAGGGCACTTCGATCGACTTCTCCTCGTTCTTGCCGCTCTTGACGTTCGCCGTCTTGCCAGCCGACCACGCTAAGGCGCCGTCTGGATGCAGCGCCACCGCATCGATCCAGCGCATTTTGGGGTCGGTGGCGAGCAGCGTCACCTCGCCCTTGGCATCGAGCGACACGACCTTGCCGTCGTCGCCGCCCATGACGAGGCGCTTGCCGTCGGAGGCGGTCGAGAGAATGCCGCCGCTGTGCACGGCGACCGTGCTGATCTCGCCCTTGGCGTCGACCAGCGCGACTTTCTCCTCGCCGCCGACGAAGGCGGCCCGATCGGCCAGGAAATGCGCCGAGGTCACGCCCATGCCGAGCGCGATCGGCTTGACGCGGTCGGTGACGGAGACGATCGAGGCGGAATCAGGAGCCGGCGTAAACTCTTTCATCACGAGACGATGCAGCTCTCAAAACCCTTGCGGATGGCCTCTTCCGGCAGTTCGCGGCCGATGAAGACGAGGCGGCTCTCGCGCGGCTCACCCTCCTTCCACTTCCGCTGGTGGTTGCCCTCCAGCATCATGTGGACGCCTTGGAAGACGTAGCGGTCATCGTCATCGTGGAAGGCGAGGATGCCCTTGGAGCGCAGGATCTTGCCGCCCTCGACCTGCACCAGGTTCTGGAGCCAGGGCATGAACACGTTCGGATCGAGCGGCTTGTCGGTTTTCAATGACAGCGACTGCATGTCCTCGTCGTGATAGTGCTTCAGGCCATGGCCGTGATGATGGTCGTGACCACGGTGGTGATGATCATGGTCGTGATCATGATCATCGGCCTCAAGGAAATCCGGCTCGATGTCGAGGATGCGGTCGAGGTCGAACGCGCCGCGATCGAGCACGTCAGCCAGCGCCACCGAACAGCGCTCGGTGCGATGCAGCTTCGCATAGGGATTGATGGCGCGGATGCGGGCCTCGACCTCCGCGAGCTCGCCCTTGTTGACGAGATCGGTCTTGTTCAGCACGATCACGTCGGCGAACGCGATCTGGTTCTTCGCCTCGGGCGCGTCTTTCAGCCGGTCGGACAACCACTTTGCATCGGCGACCGTCACCACTGCGTCGAGCCGCGCGTTTTTCTGCACGTCCTCGTCGACGAAGAAGGTCTGGGCGACGGGCGCGGGATCGGCAAGGCCCGTGGTCTCGACGATGATGGCGTCGAACTTCCCCTTGCGCTTCATCAAGCCGTCCATGATGCGCACGAGGTCGCCGCGCACGGTGCAGCAGATGCAACCGTTGTTCATCTCGAACACTTCCTCATCGGCGCCGATGATGAGATCGTTGTCGATGCCGATCTCGCCGAATTCGTTGACGATGACAGCGTATTTCTTGCCGTGGTTTTCCGACAGGATGCGATTCAAAAGCGTGGTCTTGCCGGCACCGAGATAGCCGGTCAGGACGGTCACGGGAATTTTTGGGGAGGTCACTTCAGACATAACAACTCCGGATTTCGGGCTTTCGCGCGACGCGAGGCGGGGTGGCCCCCTGCCCTAATGGTCAAGCGCGCTGATCAGGGCCTTTATATTGTGCCTGACCATGTCAATGTAAGTGGGTGCAGGCCCCTTTTCGCCGGTTAAACCGTCGGAAATCAGGGTCCCGCCGACCTTTGCGCCGGTCTCGGCCGCGATCCGCCGGATCAGCCGGTCATCGCTGATATTTTCCAGGAATACTGCCGGGATTTTTTCGGCCTTGATCTGGCCGATGATCGCGGCGATGTCGCGCGCGCTGGGCTCGGTCTCCGTGGAGACGCCCAAGGGGGCGATGAACCGGATACCGTATTCGGCGGAAAAATAGCCGAAGGCGTCGTGGGTGGAGATCACCTTGCGCCGCTCCAGTGGGATTCTCGCCACGGCTTCGCGGACCTCACTGTCGAGGGCTTCGAGTGTTTCCAGATAGGCTTTGGCCCGAGCGCGGAAGAACTCCGCGTCATCCGGGGCAGCAGCGGCGAGCGCATTGGCGATATCGGTGACGTAGATCTTGGTATTGGGGATGGACTGCCAAGCGTGGGGATCTGCGGCCGAACCCAATTTCAGGGGCGTGATACCGGCGCTTGCAGTCACGACCGTCGCCTTGCTGCCGGAGGATTGCACGAGCCGCGGCAGCCATCCCTCGAGGCCGAGCCCGTTGACGACGACGAGCTTTGCATCGGCGATCCGCTTCGCATCGCTCGGCGCAGGCGTGTAGACGTGGACGTCGCTGTCGGCGCCGACCAGCGTGGTCAGATTGATCCGGTCACCACCGACATTGCGGACGAAATCGGCCAGGATCGAGAAGCTCGCGACCACGTTGAGCCGCTCGGCGGCGTGCAGCGGCGAGGCGATCAGCAACAGCGCGCAAAGCAGGATGAGCCGCATCGTCACGCTTCCAGATGCCGGCCGGGAAACAATTGCCGGACGATACCGCCGACGCGGCCGAACAGGACGGAGGCCACGTAGAGCACCGTCGCCACGAGAATGATCGCAGGGCCCGACGGCACTCGGGTCTGGAACGACAGCACGAGGCCGGCATAGCCCGAAACCGCGGCAGCAATCACGGCGATGCAGATCATGGCGGTGAGATCGCGCGACCAGAATCGCGCAATGCCGGCCGGCAGGATCATGAGGCCGACCGCAAGCAGCGTGCCGAGCGCCTGAAAGCCGTTGACGAGGTTGATCACGACGAGCGCGAGGAAGGCGAGATGCGCAGGGCCCCCGGCGCGACTCACCGTGCGCAGGAACAAGGGATCGACGCTCTCGATCACCAGCGGGCGGTAGATCACCGCAAGCACCAGGAGCGTCACCGTGGCGTTGAAGGCCACCACTAGCAGCGTCTGGTCGTCCATCGCGAGAATGTTGCCGAACAGTACATGCAACAGGTCGATATTGGTCCCCTTGATCGAGACGATGGTAACGCCGAGCGCCAGCGAGGCCAGGTAGAAGGTGGCCAGCGAAGCGTCCTCCTTCAGCCCGGTCGAGCGCGCGACCACACCGGCGAGGATTGCGACCGCAAAGCCGGCGATCAGGCCGCCGGCGGTCATCGCGAACAGGTTGAGCCCGGAGAGCAGGAAGCCAACGGCGGCGCCCGGCAGGATCGCATGTGCCATGGCATCGCCGACGAGGCTCATCCGCCGCAGCATCAGGAACACGCCGATCGGCGCGCCTGCCAGCGACAGTGCGATCACGGCGGCGAGTGCCCGCCGCATGAACTCGAATTCGGTGAACGGACCGATCAGCGCGTCATAGGCCATTTGCAATCACGCCGCCTGCGACCGCCCGTCGTCGCCGGCGCAGGCCGCCGCGCTGTCGTCGAAAGCCTCGCACATCCGCATCGCAACCATCAGGTTTTCCGGCGTCAGCACCTCGGCCGTCGGTCCCCAGGCCACGGGGCCGCGCGCCAGCACCAGTGTCTCGCTGAAATGGGTACGCACCATCTCCATATCGTGCAGCGCGGCCAGCACGGTGCGGCCCTCGGTGTGCCAATTCTTCACCAGCGCGAGCAGATCGGCCGTGGTCTTGCTGTCGATGGCGTTGAAGGGCTCGTCGAGCACGATCAGACTCGCGTCCTGAAGCAGCACCCGGGCGAACAGCACGCGTTGCATCTGGCCGCCGGAGAGCGTGCCGATCGGACGGTTCTCGAAACCGTTGAGGCCAACGGCGGCAATTGCGCGCAGGATTTTGTCCCGCGCAGCCTTGCCGATGCCGCCGAACAGGCCGGTCCCGCGCCACAGCCCGGTGCCGACGAAATCGAACACCGAGATCGGAAAGCTGCGGTCGATCTCGGCGCTCTGCGGCAGGTAGGCGATGTCCCTGCTGTCGAGGCCGCCGAGGTGGATGCTGCCGTCGAGCGGCTTGAGGATGCCGACGATGCCGCGCAGCAGCGTCGACTTGCCGGCGCCGTTCGGGCCGATCACTGCGACCAGCGCGCCGGATGCGACCTCGCCATTGAGATGGTGCACGGCCGGATGCCGGTCATAGCCGAGCGTGACGTTGTGGAAGTGCAGTGCCGCCATGGTCACCTCATCGCCAGAAAGACCATGCCCCAGAGCACCGCGCAGACAGCGAGCGCGGCCGCGAGGCGGCCGGCCATGGTCATGCGCAGGATCGACCAGGGGGCCGCCTGGGCCGGATGCGGCGAAGCGGGATCATGGACATGGGCATGGGTGTGGTCATGCCCCTGCGAATGCACGTGGTCGTGGGAGTGGTCGTGATGACGGGCGTGAGACACGGCGGGAACCATGCGAGGACGTTATATTATAACATTGCGTCTGTCCACGCCGGGCTCAAGGCTTGCCGATCAGCATGGCGATGGCGGCCGCCACGAACGGGAACGGCACCGATACGGCGCAGCGGAACCAGACGAAACGAGCCGGCATGAATGGGATCTCCCACAGGATCACCCGCTGGAACGCGAACAGGGCCCAGGCGACGACATAGGCAACCACCTGGGGCACCCCGCCGCCCGACTTCAGCGCCACCGTGCCGATGGAGAAGCCGATGACAGGTCCGCCCGGCGTGGCGGCACCGGCGACCACGGCGGACGCGACCCCGAGCCATCCGCTGTCCGGCCCGAGCCACCCGGTGATCACCTGCTGCGGGATGATGGCGGCGATGTAGCCGGAGCCGATCACCCCCAGCGCGATCCGCGGCACGATGTTGATGAAGTCCAGCGAGCCTTCGCGCAGCGAAGCGCTGAACACGGCAGGGCCGCGGCCGAAGGCGATCAGGCCGACGCCGAACACCGAACTCCACAACAAGATGTCGATCAGAAGCGCGGCGCTCACGTCTCGTCATCCTTCGTCATCGGCTTCGGATAGAGCCGGACATAGACGAAGCGGCCGAGCGCGCCGGCGAGCACCGGCAGCGGCAGCGAGATCACGATCCGCCACAGCGTGAAATCGGTGCCCATGATCGGGATTTCCCATGCCACCGCCCGACCGTAGCCGATCAGGGTCCAGCTCACGACCATGGCGATGGTGGCTCCGAAATCGGCGCCGACCGCGAGCAGCGCGCTCGCGACCGGATAGGCGGTGAAGGGACCGCCCGGCAGGATCGCGCCGAAGGCGGTGCCGATCAGAAGCCCCATCAGGCCGGATTTCGGCCCGAGCGAGCGCGAGACCTTTTCGTGCGGCAGGATCTCCGAGATGAACGCACCGAGCAGACAGCCGGCCAGCACGCGCGGCAGGATGCCGCCGAACAGCGAAAGGTCGTGGGTGAGAATGTCGAGAACACCGCCCGTGCCGTCACGCCGCCAGACCAGAGCGGCGCTCACCGCCACCAGGACCGCGATGATGATGGTCGACCAGCCGATCGGCTTGCGCACACGCCCAGGCCGCGGCTCGGAGTCCGCGTCCTCGGCAGACGCCGGGTCTTTCGGGGAAGGTTCTGACAAACGGGCTTGGGTCGGATCGAGGGGATGCCCGTCCTGATTAAGCGCGCCGGCGATGTGATGCAAACGGTGTGATGACACACCCATGCGCGCACCGCGCAAGGCAATTCCGCATAGCAAAAAGGCGGCCGCAGACGACCGCCTTGTCTGTCATTCCGGGACGCACGAAGTGCGAACCCGGAATCTCGAGATTCCGGGTCTGGTGCTGGCGCACCATCCCGGAATGACGAGATGAGACCTCACGCCTTCTCGAACAGGGACTCGACGTATTCCCAGTTCACGAGGTTCTCGACGAACGCCTTGAGATAGTCCGGACGGCGGTTCCGATAGTCGATGTAGTAGGAGTGCTCCCAGACGTCGCAGCCGAGGATCGGGGTGGCGCCGTGCACCAGCGGATTCTCGCCGTTCGGGGTCTTGGAGATCTCAAGCTTGCCGTTCTTGACCTGGAGCCAGCACCAGCCGGAGCCAAACTGGCCGACGCCGGCCGCCTGGAAGTCGGTCTTGAACTTCTCGAAGCCGCCGAGGTCCTCGTTGATCTTCTTCTCGAGCTTGCCCGGCAGCTTGGTGCCGCCGCCATTGGGCTTCATCCAGCTCCAGAAATGAATGTGATTGTAGTGCTGGCCGGCATTGTTGAACACCGCGGGGTTCTTGCCGAACGAGCCCTTGACGATCTCTTCAAGGGATTGGCCTTCCCATTCGGTCCCCTTGAGCGCGTTGTTGCCGTTGGTGACGTAGGCCTGATGATGCTTGTCGTGATGATATTCCAGCGTCTCCTTCGACATGTACTGGCCGAGGGCGTCATAGGCGTAAGGGAGGGGGGGCAGCGTAAAGGTCATGGCTTCTTGTCCGCAACTGGTGGGAACGAGTTCTAACGGTCACCCCTTATAGAAGGTTCCGTGGCCGTTAAATACCGCCAATTTGCGAAAATGCGTGAGGCGGACGCTTGGCACGATTGCATAAATCGTCGCAGCACGCGGGCATTCGCGCGGCTGGGTGCCCTGGTACAAAATAACATTGCCTTTGAGGCGCTTATCCCAGAACGAATGCATCAACCGACGTTGCGAAAGAGAAAGTCATGAGCATCGAAATCGACATCCTGAACGGCGACGCCTCGTGGCCGATCGCAGAGCCGCTGCACCAGGCGGTCTGGGGCCCGCACATGGTCGCGGATAAGCCCTGGGCTCATGTCAAATGGGCCAATGCCGATCTCCGCGTGCTGATCGAAACGCCCGAGGATGGTCTCGTCTGCCATGTCGGCGTCTACTTCCGAACCGTCACCTGGAACGGGCAGAAGGTCCATGTCGGCGGCATCGGCGGCGTCTGCACCCGCGAGGACCGGCGCGGCCGCGGCTACGCGACCATGGCGATGGACGCGGCGGTGCACACCATGCGCGCCAACGAGGCGGTGCGCTTCGCGCTGCTGTTCTGCGAGCCGCACAATTTCGCGTTCTACGAGGCGCGCAGATGGCAGCCCTTCAAGGGCGAGGTCTATTGCGAACAGCCGGAGGGCCGAATCCGCTTCGACTACATGGCACCCTACGTCTTCGACATCGTCCGCGCGCCGACGCTGGGCACCATCGACCTATGCGGCCTGCCGTGGTGAGCCCTGCGTGAGCAAGGGCTGCGCCGGCCGCCTCACGCCCTATAATATGTCAACCATCATTTAACGTCCCGCCCGGTGAACATGACGATCGACGCCTCTGCAGACGCCGTCCCGCCGATTGCGCCGGTCGCCTCCCCCATCGCCAGCCTGCTGACGGCGCCGATCCTGCCGACATTGCTGCGGCTCACGATTCCCAACATGATCGCGATGGTCGGCAGCACGCTGGTTGCGATCGCCGAGACCTCCTATATCGGCCGGCTCGGCACCATCCCGCTCGCCGCGATCGCGCTGGTGTTTCCGTTCGCAATGCTGACGCAGATGATGAGCGCGGGCGCGATGGGTGGTGGCGTCTCCTCCGCGATCAGCCGCGCGCTCGGGGCGGGAGATCGCGACCGCGCCGCGACGCTCGCGCTGCATGCGGCCATCATAGGCCTCTGCGGCGGGCTGTTCTTCACGGTGATGATGCTCGTGTTCGGCCGCTCGTTCTTTGCGCTGCTCGGCGGCCGCGAGCGCGTGCTCGAGGAGGCCAGCGGCTATTCGCAGGTGCTGTTCTCCGGCGCCGTCGCGATCTGGCTCGTCAACACGCTGGCCTCGGCAATCCGCGGCACCGGCGATATGCGTCTGCCTTCGATGACGCTGATCGGGGCGAGCGTGCTCCAGGTCGCGCTCGGCGGCACCCTCGGCCTCGGCCTGTTCGGCGTGAAGCAGTTCGGCATGCCGGGCGTAGCGAGCGGCCAGCTGATCGCGTTCAGCTGCGCCGCGGTCTTTTTGCTCTGGTATCTCTTGTCCGGCCGCAGCCGATTGCAGCTCGACGTCCGCGCCTTCCATTTCGAGCGGGCGATGTTCCTGGACATTCTCAAGGTGGGCGCGGTGGCTTGCCTGTCGCCCCTCCAGACCGTGCTCACCATTCTGATCTTCACAAAAATCCTCGCGACCTTCGGCACCGAGATGCTGGCCGGCTACGGCATCGGGTCGCGGCTGGAATTCCTGCTGATCCCGATCACCTTCGCCTTCGGCATCGCATCGGTGCCGATGGTCGGCATGGCAATCGGCGCCGGACATTTGAAGCGCGCGCGGCGCGTGGCCTGGACCGCGGCGACCGCCTCCGGGCTCACGGTCGGCCTGATCGGCCTCGTGATCGCGCTCGATCCGTCGCTATGGGTCGCGCTCTTCACACGGGATCCCGGCGTAACCGCCGCTGCCTACAGCTATTTCTACTGGGCAGGTCCGGCTTTCGTGTTCTTCGGCATGGGCGTATCGTTGTATTTCTCCTCACAAGGCGCGGCGCGCGTCGGCGGGCCCGTGCTCGCCTCCACGGCGCGGCTCCTGATCGTCGCGGTCGGCGGCGTCAGCCTCATGATGGTGCAGGCGCCGGCCTGGACCTTGTTCGCTCTGGTCGGCGGCGCCATGGTCGTGTTCGGGCTGTCGACCGCCGCCTCGGTCGCCTTCGTGCGCTGGGGCAAATGAGCGCAGGCGAATAGGCGCACGCAATAAGCGCGGGAATGTGATTCTATCCAGCGTTGCACTATCCTGCCGGCCTGCTATGGGAGGCGCCTTCATTTTCGGGGGCACTCTCCATGTTCAGCAGATTCGCGCTTCCCTTCGTCGTCCTGGCTGCACTGCTTGGCGCAGCGAGCGCCCATGCGCAGAGCGCCGATGGCACTTGGCTCACCCAGGCAGGCGATGCGCGCGTGAAGATCAGCAGATGCGGCGGTGGCATCTGCGGCCACATCGTCTGGCTGCGCGAACCCTATGACACCGCGACCGGCCAGCCCGCGACCGACAGCAAGAATCCCAATCCCGCGCTCGCGAAGCGTCCGATGATCGGCCTGCCATTGTTCAGCGACATGCAGCCGTCAGCTCCGAACAAATGGTCGGGCCAGATCTACAATGCCGACGACGGCAGCACCTATGCGAGCAGCGTCACGGTGACGGGCGCGGATTCGTTGCGGGTCGAAGGCTGCGTCGGCGCACTCTGCGGCGGCGAGACCTGGACGCGCGCGGGACGCTAGCGGTTCACGCCACCATCGCCTTCAACGCCGTGGCAGCCGAGGCATAGCCGCCCCGCGCGCCGTCGATGAAATGGACGTGATCACTGCGCAGCGCCGAGGGCGTGAAGCAGGTCATCATCGCCGCGTCCTGCTGGTAGAGGCCGTAGCGCACGATGCCATCGCGCGCGGCCGCAGCGAGACGATCGCTCAGCGCGCGTTCGAGCTCGGCCGTACAGTCGAGGATCATGCGCAGTCCGTCGTCATATTTCCTGAAGTCCGAGTTCTCGACCACCTGACGCTTGTAGACGTTTGGCACGAAGCCGCCGACCTTGATGTCGAAGCGCATGATCAGATAGGCGAACAACGTGTAGGCCAGGACGGTGGCGCGGCGCACGAGCAGAGGGCCGCGGCGCTTGGTGCGGGCTTCATAATCCAGCCCCTGCGGCGGCCATTTCAGCGGCGGCCCCTGCGCCGGCACTGGACGGCCGGCATCCGGACTGCGCTCGGCGAGATGGATGACGTCCTCGATCACCTTGCGGAAAGCCAGCGGGTCAGCGCCGCGCGCCGGCATCACCAGCACCGAGAGAATCAATCCGCGTGACGCAGGCATTACCTCGAAGCGGCAGGACAGGCCGGAGAGATCGGGCTGCGTACCGTTTGGCGCTTCAGCCACCGCGAACTCGCCGCGCTTCATCGCGGCGTCCGCCCAGGCCAGGCCGCCGCCGGAGAACATCGCATAGGACAGGTTCGCCGACGGACCGAAGCGTGCGACGCGTACGTCAAGGCCCTGCGCACGGATGGCGCTGACCGGCACCAGGGCGACGCGCATCTTCAGATCGAGGTCCTCCCGTACCCAGGTCGCGGTTGCCGCCAGCGCGTCGCGGGCAAGTTCAAGATCGTGAGGCGCGACCGCAAAGCTCGCTCCGTCGCCGCCGAACACGAAAGGGAATTCGCGCCCCTCCAACGCGTTCGTCACCGCCGCGATCACGGCGGCGCCGGCCATGTTCACCGCTTTGTAGCGCTGCGCCGCGATCGCCTTGGTGGAATCGACGATGTCCGCAACGCCGATGCTCCAATTGTTCGGCAGCGGCGAATACAGCACCGGATCCATCAGGCTGGTGAAACCGCGGAAGACCGGAATGCCGCCGTAAAAGGATTCGCCTGATGTCATCGGGGGATGCCGGATGGTTGGGATGGCACGTTGAAAAACAGATACGCGGCAGGACCGATCAGGGTTCGCCGGCCGGTCTCGCCGCGACGTCCCGATCATTGGCCAAATGGAGCTGAACAACAAGCTCGCACCGCGATGCAATGTCGCACTTTGATCGACATCAACGGCGCATCGCAAATGGTGTTTACTCTTGATTTATCGAAAATGATTGCCGCGGAATCATCGAAGCGTCCGCCTTCGGCCACGAGGACGCGACCTCACCCGTACGCCGGCATACGGGCCTCGACGCAATCGCCGGTGAAGATGCCGGAAAGGCCGACCGCCGCCGTCGCCGATTGATTTGCCGAAGACCTTGATGGCACCGGACGTGAGCGGCTAGTGCAGCTTCTCGTCCTGACGCTTGCGCAAGACATCGAGAGAGGCGTCATGACAGCCGATCAGACGCACGAATTGCTGCGGATACATCTCATGGCCGTTGCCACCGAAATTCTGATGCGTCATCGGCGGACAACGGCCGTCATCGGACGTCGCGCGGGATTGCTCCGTCTGGCCCTGATTTGAAGGGGTCATGTCAGGCATGGTCATGACTGCTCCCTGTCGGTTAGGGCAGACGGATTGACGTAACCCAGCCGGTTGCGAGGCATCTTACGACCACATCCGGTGAATTGAAATTGGGCCGGATCAACTCTATGGCGGCGGCGGAGTTCCGCTTATGCCGTATTCCCCGCGTCGATCGTGAACACGGTGCCAGTGACGTTGCGCCCGCCCTCGCCGAGCAGATATTCCACCATGCGCGCGACGTCCTCGGTCTCGGGCAGGCGGCGCAGCGCGCTGCGGCCGGCGATGCGCTTGCGTCCCTCGTCGGAGAGATTGTGCGTCAGCTCGGTCTCGATGAAACCCGGCGCGATCGCGTTCACGGTGATGCCGAGCTTGCCGACCTCGCGCGCCAGCGAGCGGGTGAAGCCGGTGGCAGCGGCCTTGGTGGCGCCATAGACCGAGAGGCCGTTATAGCCGGTGGTGGCGATGATAGATGAGATGTTGATGATGCGGCCGGCGCCATCGGCCATCATCTGCCGCGCCACGTATTTGGTGAGGATAATCGGCGACAGCACGTTGAGCTGCACCAGCGCCGCGA
Organism: Bradyrhizobium sp. 153; assembly: GCF_023073835.1. Taxonomy (NCBI): domain Bacteria; kingdom Pseudomonadati; phylum Pseudomonadota; class Alphaproteobacteria; order Hyphomicrobiales; family Nitrobacteraceae; genus Bradyrhizobium; species Bradyrhizobium sp. 153. Next base: position 412,911 of record NZ_JADPKH010000083.1, read on the forward strand.
TCTCGGAATTGTGCATGGTCGCGAGCAGGCCTTCGGTGCCGAGGCCGGCATTGTTGACGAGGCCGTAGATCGGGCCGAATTCGTCGCGGACGAGCTTTGCGAACGCCGGGATCGCATCGATCACGGCGAGATCGCAGGCGCGGAAATGCAGGCGTCCTTCGGACCCGGCGATCCCGGCCTTGAGCTCCTCGCTCTCGCGCCGTGCGGCCGCAATCACGTTGAAGCCGGCGCCGGCGAGGCGCCTTGCAATCGCAAGGCCGATGCCGCGGCTGCCGCCGGTGACTAGAACGTTATGCATCGGTGCGCGCCAGTTTGCCGGCCGGAGTGACATCGAGCGCCTCGACGAAGCGGATGACCGCCGGCACCTTGTGTGAGGCGAGTTGCGCGCGGCACTGATCCAGAATCTGGTCGCGGATCTCTTTCGTGCGCGCAGGATCGCAGCCGTCGGCGAGAATCACGTCGGCGACAACGATGCCGCCGGTGATCGGACTGCGGCGGGATTTGGCCCGTGACATCCGCACGTCGGGATGGCGGTTGATCACCGCCTCGATCTCCTCGGGGTGAACCTTCAGCCCGCCGATATTGATGATGCCGCCGCGGCGGCCGATGAAATAATAGCGATCGCCGCGCAACTCGACGATGTCGCCGCTGTCGACAAACCCATCCGCGTCGGTGAGCGCGGCAGCGTCGCGGCCAATGTAAGCATGTGCGGTGCGCGTCGAGCGAATGCGCAGCGAGCCGTCGACCACCTTCATCTCGACACCATTGCGGTTGCCGAGATAGTTGGCGGGAAAGCCCTCAAGCCCGTCATTGACAGCAAAGCCGACGCCGGCCTCGGTCGAGGCATAGGCATGACCGACCGAGGCATTGGGAAATGCCGCCTTCAGGCCGTCCAGCACCGCCTGATCGGCGATCTCGCCGGAGAGACGGACGTAGGCCGGCGCGAACTGTGCCGCCGAGCCGCTCATCAGGAGCTTGCGCCAGTGCGAGGGCGTGCCGGAAATATGCGATACGCCGCGCGCGTTCAGCCGCACGACGTGATCGGCCAACGCCTCATGCGGATCCGACAGCACCATGGAGCCGCCGGAGAGGATGGCGCGGAGGAAGATTTGCAGGCCGCCATAGCGGCGGATGTCGTAAAACGTCGCCCATACCGGCGCGGGCCCGCGCGGCGGACCTTCGGCGACGATCGCGCCGGTGAGAGCTTCCAGCGTGTGGCCGACGATCTTTGGCACGCCCGAGGTGCCCGAGGTGAGCATCAGCCATTCCGTGGCACGTTCGGTCTTCGCCGGCGCGGCCGCTTCGAGCGGCAATTGCGCCGTGACGATGAGCGCGACACCGGTGTTGGTCCAGCCATCGTCGTCGTCGGTGACGACAGCATCGATCCCGGCATCCGCGATCAACGTGTCGAGATACGCCGGCTTGAGATCGGGTGGGCATAACAGCATGCGACGGGCAATGCCGTCGAGCTCGATCATGGCAAGGCCGGACCGGAGCTGGTCGGATAGCTTGAGGAGCACGCAGCGGCCGGACAATTCGCGCAGACAGCCACCCAGGACCGTGTGCGACAGGATGTCCGTCAGCGACACAACATGGTGCGCGCCCGAGAGCGTGCGGCCCTTCAGCTCCGCGCCGAGATGGTCGCGAAGCGCAAAGATCTCACGCGGGGACATTTTCGTAGGCCCGCACGAAATCGCCGACGGTCGCGGGGAACGATGCGTCCTCGGAAATGGTGAAGGGGTCGACGCCGGTCTCGTCTTCGAGGCGCGCAACCAAGATCGCGAAGGCGAGCGAGTCGAAGCCCGTCTCGTGCAGGGACAGATCGTCCGAGAGTGCGGGAAGCGTGACGTGCTGCTCCTTGGCGATCTGCTGGATCGCTTCAATGACCTTAGACCTTACCGACATGGCTGGCTCGCTTGTTGTTATCGATTGTTCGCGTTGCGGCGGCTCTTGCTGACCGCCTCCCCATGACCGCCTGTGTACCCGACAGAAGTAAATGGCTTCTTGGACAATTCAGATAAAATTGGACCTATCTGCGCATTTTCGCAGCGTTACAGCCTGATCGTGCCGTCCACGATTTGCGCATGGGCCTCGGCGTCGAGCGCGACATAGGCGCCGGATTTCGGGTCCAGCATGAACAGCGGATCTGCTATCGCGTCCGGATCGAAGCCTTCGCGCGCGAGGTCGCCCTTCTTCTGCTTGAAGGTCTCGGTCGCGTCGATCTCGCAGCAGATACGGATGAAAACGGGGCAGGCATAGGCCGGCAGGCGCTGTCCCAGATGCGCGGGCAGCGCGGCGATGTCAAAGCCCTCGTTCACGACAAGCGCGCTCATGCCGGCGCGACCGTCAGTGCCGGGGATGCTGACACCGTAGGTGGTAGCATCAATCACGCCGGTGAAATCGCGCACGGCATCGTTCACCTCCGACGCCGCGACGTTCTCGCCCTTCCAGCGGAAGGTGTCGCCGATGCGGTCGACGAAGTGGAAGAAGCCCTTGTCGTCGAGCCGCATCAGGTCGCCGGTGCGGAACCAGGCATCGCCCCGGGCAAAGACGTCGCGCAGGATCTTCTTCTCGGTCTCGCCCGCGTCGGTATAGCCCTCGAAACGGCCGCCGCCCTGGTCCGCGGTACCGATGCGGCCGATCGCTTCACCGGCCTCACCGCGGGCGCAGGCGATGCAAAAGCCTTCTTCGTTGCGTAACGGCGCGCCGCTGTCGGAGTCGAGCTTGATGAGGCTCGCGGGAAAGCGGTGCGCGAGCAGCGGTGGAATGCGGCCGATCGCGCCGGGCTGCCCCTCGACGTTGAACAGCGAGAAATTGCCTTCGGTCGCCGCATAGAATTCGAGGATGCGGGGAATGGAAAAGCGCGCCTGAAAGTCTTCCCAGATGTCGCCACGCAGGCCGTTGCCACAGACGAGCCGCAGACGATGCGCGTTCTCATATTCCGACGGCGGCGCCTTGAGCAGATAGCGGCAGAGCTCGCCGATGTACTGGAACAGCGTGCAGTCATGCCGGACGATGTCGGACCAGAAATGCGAAGCCGAAAACTTTTCCGCAATCACCACCGACCCGCCGGCAGCCAGCATGCTGCAGGGCGCGACAATGCCGCCGACCGAGTGGAACAGCGGCAGGCAATCGTAGAGCCGGTCCTGCGGCGTCGCCCCGGTGAGGCCGGCGAACCAAAAGCCCCAGTTGAGGATGCGGCGGTGGCTGATGCTGGCGGCCTTCGGGAGGCCGGTGGTGCCCGAGGTATAGATCAGCAGCGCGCGGTCATCGATGGCGACGTTGCCATATTCGTCCGGCGAGAGCGCTCCATCGTCGAGCGCGGCCAGCGCCACGTCGATCGCGCGTTCGCCGCGGGCATCGCCATGGGTCCAGACTTTTGCTTCGGTCTTCAGATACGGCGCGGCGCTGTCCAGCATCCCCGTCAGCTTATGCGCAACGATGACATGCGACGGCTTTGCGACATCGATGCAATGCGCGAGCGATTGCCCAACGAGTTTGGTGTTGATCAACGCGGCCACGCCGCCGACACGGCTGATGCCGAGCCAGGCCGCGACATAGTCGATGCCGTTCGGCATGATCAGAGCAACGGTGTCGTCCTTGGCAATCCCAGCCGAGCGCGCCCAGCGCGCATAGCGGTTGATCCTCTTCGACAGGCCTTCGTAGTCGAGAGTGGCCTCGTCCATGACCAGCGCTGCGCGATCGGGCTGGCGTCGCGCCCAATCGTCGACGACGTCAGCGAACAGACGGCCCGGCAAAGTCTCGATCCGCGCGGTGAGCTCGATCGCCTTCAGCCAGATTTTCGAAGCCGAGGGCGCGCGCGCGACTTTCGGTTGCTCAATGACACTGGTGGTCATGCCGTTCATTCTCTCAGGCCGTGTGTGCTGATCCAGCAGCTTAGACCTGCGAGCCTGCCCAGATGTTAAGAGACAGGGTAAACCCGGTTAGTACGGGATTAACGCTGGTGACCCTTGGTCAAGCCGGAGGGATCGGCGGCATGCCGATGGCCGAGACGATCGCTGGCGCAGGTGGTGGAGTTGCCGGGGTTCAGGAAGGGGTAGCGGTAAGCCCCAGGCGAGGCGGAGCGGCAATCCGCCCGGCCTTAACCGTTTAGCCTGTAACGCGGGCGCGAGGCCGGGGCGTTGACGGGATAGTACGGATTAAGGTCGCAGGTCGCGGCGCGGCCCGACGCCGTGGCGCGGCACTGCGGTACCGAGATGAACGAACAGTCGTACCACTCCCCGCCCCCGCCGTTCGCGCCGGAATAGACGTGCATGCAGATGGGATAGCGGGGGTCGAAAGTCTGCGCATGCAGCGGCGCGGCCGCCAGCATGGCACCGAAAGTCATGATCAGGCCGAGTGAGTGGCGCATGAAGACAGTCCTCAGAAGTCGCAGCGCTAGTGCACCTTCTTGTGGCGGCGGCGCGGCGGCGGCGGTTCATCGAAGGCGTAATAGGGATTGACGTCGCAGCTGGCCGAGCGGCCCGACGCCGTGGCGCGGCATTGCGGCAGCGAGGTGAACGAGCAGTCGAAATAGTCACCGCCGCCACCGGTGAAGCCGCCGGGCGTATAGACGTGCATGCACACCGGGTATCGCGGATCATAGGTCTGGGCGCTGGCATCTGACGCGCCCAGCACCGTGAAGACCGCGATGAGCATCAAGATTGACAGACGCATGGCGAAACCTCGAATTGGTCAGGCGCCGGCGCGGATGCCAGCCGCCTCATATGGCATAACACCACGCAAGAGGCGACTGTTCCCAGGGACAGATGACGGCAAGGTGAGTGGAGCAAACTAGCCGCCGAGCCCCTGCAGCACGAGGCGGTTGAGCCTCGCCGCAAACGCCGCCGGATCTTCCGGCAATTCGCCATCCAGGATCTGCGCCTGTTCGAGCAGGAGGAGACTGAGATCATCGACCACCTTCGAGCCCGCCTGCGCCTTGGTGATCGCGCCCACCATCGGATGGCGCAGATTGATCTCGAGGATCGGCTTGGTCTTCATGCCGCGATTCTGCTGCGCCAGGATGCGCTCCAGTTCGCGACTCGGACCCCGGCTGTCGGCGACGAGACACGAGGCCGAGCTGGTGAGCCGCGTCGAGGCCTTGACGTCGCTGACGCGCTCCCCGAGGGCGGCCTTGATCACCGCGATAGTGGCGGCTTCATCCGCCTCAGGCTCATCCTTTTTCGCCTCGTCCTTGTCGTCGACGCGCGGGATCAGGTCGAGGTTGAGATCGCCCTGGCTCAGCGATTTCAGCGGCTTGCCCTCGAATTCCGAGGGCATCGAGGTCCAGAAGGCATCGACGGGATCGGACAGCAGCAGCACCTCGATGCCGCGCGCGGTCGCGGCCTCAAGCCGCGGATTGGACTTCAACCGCTCGATGCTGTCGCCGACGAGATAGTAGATCTCGGTCTGGTTCGACTTGAAATCGGCGATCACCTGCTTCAGCGACCGCTTCTCACCCGACGTCGTGGTAAAGCGCGACAGCGCCAGCAGCTTTTCACGACGTTCGAAATCCTCGTAGATGCCTTCCTTCAGCACGGCGCCAAAGGCATCCCAGATCTTGGCGAAATTCTCCGGATCCTTCTCGGCGAGGCTTTCGAGCTCGGACACGACGCGAGTCGCCACGGCTTTGCGAATCTGCGCGAGCTGCGGATTGTTCTGGAGCATCTCGCGGGAGATGTTGAGCGGGAGATCCTCGCTGTCGACGACGCCGCGGATGAAGCGGAGATAGCCCGGCAACAGATCGGCATCATCGGTGATGAAGACGCGGCGGACGTAAAGCTTGACGCGGCCCTTGCGGTTCGGCTCGAACAGGTCGAACGGTTTCGTCGACGGCGCGAACAGCAGCACGGCGTAGGAATAACGGCCTTCGGCGCGGTAATGCAGCGTCACCGCGGGATCATCGAAGGCGGAGGCGATCTGCTGATAGGCCTTCTTGTAGTCGTCTGCGGTCAGCTCGGATTTCGAGCGCTGCCACAGCGCGCTTGCCGAATTGATCTGGCGCGGCTCGCCCTCACCAGGCACGAGCTCGATGGGAAACAGGATGTTGTCGGAATAGGCACCGACGATGCGCTCGATCTCGTAGGTCTCGAGGTATTTTTTCGCGTCTTCCTTCAGCTGCAGGACGATCTCGGTGCCGCGCGCCACGCGTGCCGCGTCCTCGTCACTGGCACGGGCGATCTCGAACCCGGAGCCGCCGGAGGACGTCCAGCTCCAGACGTCACTCTCACCGGCACGGCGGCTGATCACGACGATCTTCTCGGCGACCATGAAGGCGGAATAGAAGCCGACACCGAACTGACCGATCAGGCCAAGGCCGTCCTTGGCTTCCTTCAGCTTCGACACGAACGCCTTGGTGCCGGAGCGGGCGATGGTGCCGAGATGATCGATCAGCTCCTGTCGCTCCATGCCGATGCCATTGTCCGCCACCGTGAGCGTTCCGGCTGTCTTGTTCGGGATGATGCGGATCTTGAGCGCCTCGCCGTCACCCAGCAGCGCCGGATTTGCGATCGCCTCGTAGCGCAGCTTGTCGCAGGCATCGGAGGCATTGGAAATGAGTTCGCGGAGGAAGATATCGGTTTCCGAATAAACGGAGTGCACCATGAGGTGCAGCAGTTCGGAAACTTCGGCCTGGAAAGGCTGCGTATGCACAGCCGTATCTGACGTCGTCATGCGCTTACCCGGTCAAATCAAAGGGAGGAACCCGGATATAGCGCGACGACACGGCGGATCAAGAGGATGTGATGGGGCGCGGCAGAGCCTGCCTTGACTGGACGAATGCCCAGATCAGGTCACGCAGCGGCCGGGCTGGAGCAGCTTGGCGATCTCGGTCAGAGAGCTGACCATCGGCTCGCAGGCGATCGTCGGCTTGCTGCGGGCCTTCTGCAGGGTCTGATTCTGGTTTTGGAGCAGCACCGGCGGCTTCGCATTGCCGGTCTCGATCACCGCCGGCACCCGCAGCAGCACCGACGTATCGGCAAGGTCATTCAGTCGCATCGACACGGTTCGGGTCGGAACCGGTGCCGGTTTGATCTCGCCAAGGCGGTCGGCCTTGCCGGTTCGGTTGACGTTGTGGCTTGGCGCGTAGTTGGTGCTGTGACTGGGAATATCGGCGACCGCCTGCCAACGGTCGGCCAGATCGTGGCCGGAGGCCAATTGCACCGCGCCCAGCGTCGCGGCAATTGCGACGGCGCCTAAAAATGCCTTTTGAGTCTGTGACATGGCTGTCGATCCCTCGCCCCATGGCGATCGCGGGAACAACGCTGACCAAGGATCAGGGGTTCTCGGGCGTCACGATCACTTAACCGTGTGCGAAAAAGTCGCCGGCCGCGCAAAATATTTTGCAAGGCGTGGAACGACTTTCGCGGGCAGGAGTCGTCTCAGCAGCCGGCTATTCCCCCCTGCCCCATAAGCCGGCGACGTAGGGCGCGACTGTGGTGATGCCAGTCGCGCCTTACTTTTGTCTGGGGCTCACTTTTGCTTCGCGTTATTTGGCCATCCCCGCCAGCCAGTCCCGCCCTTCACCATAGAGCTTCTCGACTTCAGGCCCGGTGAGGCCCGGCATGTCGCGCTTGACCTTGTAGCCGATCAGCTCCTGCATGTAGGCGAGGTGGCGATAGGCTTCGGGAAGCGCGGCGAGCGCTTTCTGGTCGAGCTGAAGCGGCGCGGCGGGATCGACCGGATCGATCCGGTCCTTCTCGTAGATCGGCTGGCGGCGGACAATCCCCCATTCGCCCTGCCGCTTCTCCAGGAAATCGTAGAAGCGTCCGGTGCAGACGACGTCGCAGAGCACGTCGTGCACCAGGGCACGCTGCGAGATCGTCATCTTGGTTTGGGCGATGGCCCGGTCGCCCTCGAGGTCGATGCTGGTGCCGCCGAGGAAATGCAGGATGCGCACGCCCTTGGCGAACCCCTCCTGGCTGACGCGCATGAAATCCCGCGCCGGCCCCTGAAACCAGGTGGCGGACATCCAGCCTTCATCATGCCAGACGGTGGCAAAGCGCTCCCAGTCGCCGGCGTCGCGCCACACCGCCCAGTTCTCGACGAGGTCGCGGATGGCGAGGCGATCGAGGAGTTGCTGGTCCATGTGCACGCTTCCGAGGGAAGTCCGATGCACGAGGTATGAGCGGCCAATTCGACGCCCGTCAAGCCGTGGCATGCAAACACTGAGAATCCGGCGTGCCTTTGCAGCACGCCGGATCAATCTTGCGCGGGAGCCTCTATCAGGCCGCCGGCGCCTTTGGCGTGCGGTTGCGCGAATTGCGCTGGAAGAACAGCGCCTGGCTCGCCACCGCAGACACCATCGCCGGCTGGAACGGTTTTGAGATCAGGAACGCGGGCTCGGGGCGCTCGCCTGTGAGGAATCGCTCGGGGTACGCGGTAATGAACACCACCGGCACCTCGAAGGTGCGGAGCAGCTCGTTGACGGCGTCCAGGCCGGACGAACCGTCGGCGAGCTGGATGTCGGCGAGGATCAGGCCGGGCCGCTTGTTCTTGGCCAGCGCCACCGCATCGGCATGGGTGCGCGCGACGCCGACGACGTTGTGGCCGAGATTCTTCACCAGGCTCTCGAGGTCCATGGCAATGAAGGTCTCGTCCTCGATGATCAGCACGTCGGTGGCGATCTCGGCCGCCATCTCGCGTCCAGCAGCGTCCGCAAGCCGCCGCGTCTCGCTCACGTCGGTGCCGAGGATGAAGGCGACTTCCTCTTCCGAAAAGCCCTCGAGCGAGAGCAGCAGGAAGGCCTGCCGTGGCAGGGGTGTGATGTTCGACAGCCGCCGCTCCGGCGGCATCGGCAGTGTCGTCACCTCGGCATCATCGTTGACGGAGACCGAATTCCAGATCTGGGTGAACAGCCGGAACAGGCCGGCGCGCGGCCCATGGCTTTCGTCGAGCACCGACGGATCGCCAAGCATGGCTTCCAACATGGCCGCGACATAGGCGTCACCGGAGGCCTGGCTGCCCGTCAGGGCGCGTGCATACCGGCGCAACAGCGGCAAGTGTTCAGCAACGAGCTGTGAACGGGACATCCCCACTCCATTCATCTTCGGGCCAGCCTTGAGGTCACCCTTAGGTCAGGCGTTACGCGGGGGGCCCGGGTTCCCCTGCTCGGCTGTTTACGCCTCAGCTTCAGAAAAGTTCCGCATTGCGCGGAACTTTTTCTCGCAGCTCGCATTGTGCCTATCCAGGGAACGGCTCCCGGTTGAGAAAATTTCTCGATTTTACAGTCACTTAACTCGGGGAAACGTGGAACAGGTCATGAAAGATCTCAAGTCTCAAGCCAGCAAAAGCACGACCCCCGGCAAGGGAGGGCTCACTCCGGAGATCCAATCCCGGATCGGGCATCAGCTGCGCGCCATGTACGACGATGTGGTGCGGCAGGGGGTTCCGGATCGGTTCGCTGAACTGATCAAGAAGCTTGATGCACAAGGAGCGACTTCCCAAGTGGAAAATGAGGGCGGATCCAACGACAACAGCAATGGGAGGGATTAATGCCTCTCACCGACTCCCTGCGTAACGACATCCTGGCGGCCGTGCCGAGTCTGCGCGCGTTCGCGATCTCGCTCAGCGGCAATGCGGACCGCGCTGACGATTTGGTGCAGGAGACACTGCTTCGCGCGCTCGCCAACATCGATTCGTTCCAGCCTGGCTCCAACCTGCCGGCGTGGTTGTTCACGATCCTGCGCAACCTGTTCCGCTCCGACTATCGCAAGCGGCGGCGGGAGGTCGAGGACGCCGAAGGCAACTACGCCAAGACGCTGAAGACGCAACCGTCACAAAATGCGCATCTCGAGTTCGAGGAGTTTCGTACGGCGCTCGACAAGCTTCCACAGGACCAACGTGAAGCGCTGATCCTGGTCGGCGCCTCCGGCTTCTCCTACGAGGATGCGGCCTCGATCTGCGGCTGTGCCGTCGGCACCATCAAGAGCCGCGTCAACCGCGCCCGCTCGAAGCTCGCCGCGCTGCTCTATGTCGAGGGCGCCGAGGACTTTGGGCCCGACGAGACCGTGCGGGCCGTGATCGGCGGCAGCGGCGGCTGACGGCGGCGTCAACTGGGTGAGACAGACAAAGGCGGCCGCTTCCGCGGCCGCCTTTGTGCGTCGCCGATGGTGCCAAGCTCGCAGCGCCGATCACTCGTCCACGAAGATCACGCTATCGGCCACACTCGCCCGCGAGGTGCGGTAGCTGTTGACCTTGTGCGCGTGGTCGGCATAGCCGAACGAGATGCCGCAGACGATCCGGCGATCGTCGGGCAGGCTGAAGTGGCGGCGGATCAGACCGGAATGGCGTGCCAGCGCCGCCTGCGGAATGGTGCCGAGCCCAAGCGCCTGCGCGGCCAGCATGAAGTTGGAGACATAGGCGCCGCAATCGATCGCGCCATAGATGCCGAGCGGCTCGTTGGTGTGAATGATCGCGACATGCGGCGCGCCGAAGAAATTGTAGTTCTCCAGTGCCTGCCTGGCATAGGCCGCCTTGTCGCCGCGGGCGATGCCGAGCGTGTTGTAGAGCTGAAAGCCGCTTTCGCGCCGGCGTTCGAGATAGACCCCGACATATTCGCGCGGCGGGGTGAAATCGTAATCGTCGCCAAGACCGCCGGAGGCTTCCGTGTAGATCGCCTGGCGAAAGCGCTCCTTGGCCGCGCCGCTGGCGATGACAACCTGCCAGGGCTGGCTGTTGCACCAGGACGCCGTGCGCTGCGCCGTCTTCAGCACGTGTTCGATCGTGGCGCGGTCGACTTCCTTGGGGAGGAAAGCGCGAACGGAGTAGCGCTCGTTGAGCAGCTCTTCAAGCACGCCGATGCGGTCGGTTTGTTTCACTTGTGCGTCCATGGATCAGCTCGCGTTGTCCTCGTAGGGTGGCAAAGGCGCGATAGCGCCCTGCCCACCGGCAAACTTACCCCTGAGCATCTGCATAGGGTGGGCACGCTTCGCTTGGCCCATCCTACGAGATACCGCGAGGCGTGAGATCACCGTCCCTTGGTCGGGATCTTGTTGTACGGCACATCCTTGTCGACGCGGATGTCGCCCGGCAGACCTAGCACCCGCTCGGCGATGATGTTGCGCAAAATCTCGTCGGTGCCGCCGGCGATGCGCATCGAGGGCGAGGACAGCAGCATTTGCTGGAACTGGCCCTGCACCGTCTCCTCGTCGCTGCCTGTCAGAACACCGGCTGCGCCCTGGAGGTCCATGGCGTAGGTCGCGATGTCCTGGAGCATCATGCCCGAGACCAGCTTGCCGATCGAATTCTCCGGGCCCGGTCGCTCGCCCTTCGACAGCGCCGAGATCGCGCGGTAGCTGGTGTATTTCAGCCCGCTCGCCTTCACGGCCCAACTGGCGAGCTTCGAACGCACGGCGGGATCGTCGATCGCAAGCCCGTCCTCCAGCATCAGATTCGAGCAGAACTCGAATATCTCAGGCACGCCGGTTGCGAGCCGCGCACCGATCGACATGCGCTCGTTCATCAGCGTGGTCAGCGATACGCTCCAACCCTCGCCGACAGCGCCGAGGCGCTGGCTGTCGGGGATCACGACGTCGGTGAAATAGACCTCGTTGAACTCCTGCATGCCGTTGGCCTGCTTGATCGGGCGCACCTCGACGCCCGGGCTCTTCATGTCCAGGACGAACATGGTGAGGCCCTTGTGCTTCGGCACATTCGGATCGGTGCGCGTAATCAAGAGGCCGTAGTCGGAATAATGCGCGCCCGAGGTCCAGATCTTCTGGCCATTGACGACCCAGCTATCGCCCTTCTTCTCGGCACGGGTGCGGAGGCCCGCAACGTCGGAGCCGGCCGACGGCTCCGAGAAAAGCTGGCACCAGATCTCCTCGCCAGAGGCGAGCTTCGGCAAGTATCGGCGCTTGGCATCTTCGCTGCCGAAGGCCATCACAGTCGGGCCGCACATACCTTCACCGATCTGGAACGGTTGCGTCAGCTTGCCGTAGACGCCCTCTTCCTGTTGCCAGATGACGCGTTCGATCGGCGTCGCGCCGCGGCCGCCATATTCCTTCGGCCAGTGCAGGCAGGCCCAGCCACCTTCGGCCTTCTTCTTCTGCCAGGCCTTGCCGACATCGACGATGTCTTGCTTGGCGAGGCGGATTCGGCCGAGCGAAGATTTTGATAACTCGGCATGGAGTTCCTTCGGCGCGTTGGCCTCGACCCATTTGCGCGCGGTCTCGCGGAATGCGGCCTCTTGCGGGGTGTCGTCGAAATTCATCTTCGAACTCTCCTCTCCCTGCCCCGGACGCTGCGCAGCGCAAAGCGGTGCGCTCTCGAGCCGGGGCCCATTGTAGCTCGGGGTCCCGGCGCGGCGGAGCGGCACTTCGTACCGCACCGCCTCCGGGACATGATTAACCTCTTCCCTTTGTCGGGATCTTGTTGAACGGCACGTCCTTGTCGACACGGATGTCGCCCGGCAGGCCCAGCACCCGCTCGGCGATGATGTTGCGCATGATCTCGTCGGTGCCGCCTTCGACGCGCGTACCCGGTGCACGCAGCAGCATCGCCTGGAAGCGGCCCGCGACTTCGGCATCCTCTGGACCGCTGACGACACCAGCCGCACCTTGCAAGTCCAGCGCGTAGGTCGCGACGTCCTGGATCATCGAGCCTGCCACCAGCTTGCCGATGGAATTCTCCGGCCCCGGCCGCTCGCCCTTCGAGAGCGCCGAGATCGCGCGCATGCTGGTGTAGCGCAGGCCGCTCGCCTTCACCGCCCAGTTCGCCAGCTTCGCGCGCACGGCGCGATCATCGATCGCAGGACCGTCGTCGAGCATCAGGCTGGAGCAATATTCGAACAGCTCCGGAAAGCCGGTCGAGACGCCTGCGCCGATCGACATGCGCTCGTTCATCAGCGTGGTCAGCGAGACATTCCAGCCGTCACCGACCTCGCCGAGGCGCTGGTGGTCGGGGATGCGGACATTCGTGAAATAGACCTCGTTGAAATCGGACGCGCCGCTCGCCTGCTTGATCGGCCTGACCTCGACGCCCGGGCTCTTCATGTCCAGGAAGAACATGGTGAGGCCCTTGTGCTTAGGCACGGTCGGATCGGTGCGGGTCAAGAGGATGCCGTAGTCGGAATAATGCGCGCCTGATGTCCAGATCTTCTGGCCGTTGATGACCCATTCATCGCCGTCCTTCTCCGCGCGAGTACGAAGCCCCGCGACGTCCGAGCCGCCGGCCGGCTCGGAGAAGAGCTGGCACCAGACCTTCTCGCCGGAAGCGAGCGGCGGCAGATAGGTGCGCTTATGTTCCTCGCGCGCAAATGCCATCATGGTCGGCCCGCACATGCCGTGGCCGATGATGAACATGTGGGAGAGCTTTCCGAACGGGCCCTCCTCCTGCTGCCAGATCACGCGCTCGATGGGCGATGAGCCGCGGCCGCCGTACTCCTTCGGCCAGTGCAGGCAGGCCCAGCCGGCATCGGCCTTCTTCTTTTGCCAGGCCTTTGCGACCTCGAGAATGTTCGCGTTCCTGAGCTGGGTGCGGCCGAGCGAGGACTTGCGCAGCTCTTCTTCGTATTGCTTGGGCGCGTTCGCATCAATCCATGCGCGGGCGGTGGCGCGGAATGCGGCCTCTTGCGGGGTGTCGTCGAAGTTCATGGCTCTTTCTCTCTGTCATTCCGGGGTGCGCGTAGCGCGAACCCGGAATCTCGATGTTATTCACTCATCTCCAGATTTCGGGTTCGCCGCTTTGCGGCGCCCGGAATGACGACAACGTTACGCCGCGTTCTTCTTCCGCATGCGGTCGATCAACTGGTCTTCCCAATAGGTGAGGCTGCCGAGCCCGAGCGCCATGGCGTTGGCGCGGCGGTAGTACATGTGGCAGTCGAACTCCCAGGTGAAACCCATGCCGCCGTGAACCTGGATGTTGTTCTTGGCGCAGTGCTGGAACGCCTGCGTCGCGCTGATGCGCGCGGCGGCGGCGGCTTCCGGCAATTCGGCTGCGCTGGTCGAGAGCGCCCAGGCACCGTAATAGCTGTTGGAGCGTGCCAGCGTCGCCGAGACATACATGTCGGCGAGCATGTGCTTTACGGCCTGGAACGAGCCGATCTGCCGGCCGAAGGCGATGCGGTCGAGCGCGTAGTCGCGGCCCATTTCCAGGGCGCGGTCGGCGCCGCCTACTTGCTCGAACGCGCACAGCACCGCGGCGCGGTCGAGCACCTGGGTGAGGATGCTCCAACCCTCACCGATGCCCCCCAGCGGCTCGGCCTTACAGTCCTTGAAGGTGATCTCGGCCTGCCCACGGGTCGGATCGAGGTTGGTGAGGCTTTTCACCTCGGCGCCGCCGGCCCTGAGATCGACCAGGAACAGCGAGATGTCATTCTCACGTCCGCTCGATCCTGTGCGCGCGGCGACCACCGCGAAATTGGCGATGGCGCCGTCGGCGACCGGCTTCTTGACTCCGTTGAGCGCGCCATTCGAAGCGGCCAGCTTGACATTCTTCGGCGACGGATTGCCCTTGCCTTCGAACAGCGCCAGCGTGCCGATCGCCTCGCCCGAGGCAATAGCGGGCAACCACTTTTTCTTCTGCGCGTCACTGCCGGCGATCAGCAGCGCTTCGGCGGCGAGGTAAACAGTTGAGGAGAACGGCACCGGCGCGTTCGCGCGTCCCATTTCCTCCGCGATCACGCAGAGCTCGAGATGGCCGGCGCCCGCACCGCCGAACTCTTCCGGGATCGCGACGCCGAGAAACCCCATTTCGGCAAGGCCCTTCCACAACTCCTTGTCATAGGACGCCTTGCCGTCGAGGACGACGCGTACGGCCTTGGGCGAGCACTTTTCGGTGAGGAATTTGCGCGCTTGGTCGCGGAGCTGCTTCTGGTCGTCGGAGAAATCGAAGTTCATGGCGGGCTACCTTTTTATTCGTCGTACTCATTGAAGCCGTCATTCCGGACCTGGCCCTTTGGCCATCCCGGAATGACGAGGTTGAGAGTGTTGCGCATTCATCGCAGCACGATCACATCTTCATCCGGCTCATCCGCATAAAGCCGCTCCACCAGCGCTGCGCGGCGCTCCAAGCCGGCGCGCTGGTTGATGTAGCCCTTATCAGTGAGCTCGTTGCCGTCGATGGAGGGCGGTTCGGCCATCAGCATGGCACGCGCGATGATGCGGCTGCTGGCGCCTTCGCATTCCCGGTTGTGCGTCTCCAGCCCGCGCCTGAAGCAAGCGATCACCTCGGGGTGCCTGACCGCATCCGCAAAGCTCAGATCGGGATTGCCGACGAGTTGGCGACAAGCGTGCAGGTTCGGCCAGGCCAGCAGGCCGATAAACGGGCGATCCTGTCCCGCGACCAGCGCGTCATGCACGACGGGCGTTGCGGCCGCGATCGCATCGGTCCGGAGTGAGCCGACGTGCACGAAGGTGCCCGTAGTGAGCTTGAAATCCTCCACCACGCGCCCGGCAAAGATGATGCCCTGCACCGGATCCTTCTCGTCGACGAAGATGCCGGCATCGCCGATGCAGTAAAAACCCTCCTCGTCAAACATCTTCTTCGTCAGCTCAGGCTGACCGAAATAGCCGGGCGTGACGTTGACGCCACGCAGGCGAAGTTCGTATTTCGAGCCGCACGGCACCATCTTCAATTCGACCCCGGGGAACGGGAGCCCGATCAGGCCGACGCGCTCGGTCTCCCAATACGTGCCGGTCGAGGTCGGCGCGGTCTCGGTCGAGCCCCAGCCGGTGTAGAACACGATGCGCTCACCGGTCGTCTTCACCGCGAGCGCCTGCATGCGATCGTAGAGATCGTCCGGCAGGCGCGCGCCGCCATAGGCCATGATCGACAGGTTCTTGAAGAACGAGCGGCACAGCGCGTCGTCCTTCTCCATCGCCGCCGCCAACGCAGCATAGCCGGCCGGCACGTTGGCGTAATAGGTCGGCGAGATCTCGCGCAAGTTTCGCAGCGTCTCTTCGAACTGGCCCGGCACCGGCCGGCCGTCATCGATATAGAGTGTGCCGCCATCGACGAGGATCGGGTGGAACGCCGCATTGCCACCCATGGTGTGGTTCCAGGGCATCCAGTCCAGCATGGTCGAGATCGGGCCGCTGGGATCCCGGGGCCGCACCTGCATCATCATCGCCGCATTGGCGCACATCATCGCTTGCGTGTTGATGACGGCTTTTGGCATGCCGGTCGAGCCGGAGGTAAACAGCAGCTTGCCGATGGTCTGGGGCGTGATCTGTGCAACCGACGCTTCGACCTCGGCGGTCACCGGCGTTGCGGCGAGTTCGGCAAAGCCGACGCTCTTGATGCCATCGCAGGGGCGCGCGACGTGAACGACGGTAACGCCGGTGAGGTCGAGCGCCTTCAGTGCCTTTTCGAAGATCGGGCCGTCCTGCACCATCACCACGGCCGGCTGGATCAAATCGAACAGATATTTCAGCTTGACGTGATCGTGGCTCATCAGCGAGTAGGCCGGCGACACGGGAGCCGCCGGAACGCGCGCCTGCATCGCGGCCTGCGTCATCAGGGCGTGCTCGATCGAATTGCCGGAGAGGATCGTGACGGGTCGTCCCTCGAGCTTGAGGTTCAGCAGCGCTTGCGTCAGCGCATCCACGGTGCGCTTGGCTTCGCCATAGGACACTTTGCGCCATTCGCGATTCACTCCGCCGCGCTGCGCGAGCCAGATGCGCTCGGGGGCCTGTTTCGCCCATTTCGCCAGCGAAGCTGGAATGTGCTTCTCGTAAGGCTGCAGCGGAATGCGCGACTTCAGCACCACCGTGCCGTCGCCGCGGCGCTCGACGGCGATGTCGCGCGCGAGCCACTCGACCTTGCGAAAGGCGGGCTTCGTCATCACCGCCGCCGCGCTTCCACTCATTTTGCGTCTCCCGGAATTTCTTGTCCTTGGCGGATCTTTGTCTTTAGCGTTTGATATAGACAGGCTTTCGCTTCTCAAGGAAGGCCCTGATGCCTTCCGAAAATTCCTCGGAACGGCTGCACAGGACCTGGTTGCGGTCTTCCATTGCGATCGCAGCTTCCAGCGAACCGGCATCGACGCTCATGTTGAGACATTCCTTGGAGAGACTCAGCCCCACGGGCGAGGCCGTCATCATCGCGTTGACATAAGGCGCGGCTGCATCATCGAGCTTGTCCTCGTCGACGACCTCCGAGACGAGCCCGACCGCGAGCGCGCGCTCGGCGCCGATGAAACGCCCCGTCAGGATCAACTCGGACGCCACCGACACCCCGACGAGCCGCGGCAGGAAATAGCTGGTGCCGATGTCGCAGCCGCCGAGGCCGAGCTTGATGAAAGCGCAATTCATGCGCGCCGATTTCGTGGCGATGCGGATGTCGGAGGCAAGCGCCAGCGCAAAGCCGCCGCCCGCCGCGGCGCCCTGCACAAGCGCTAGGATCGGCTGCGGACAGCGCCGCATCAACATCACGATGTCGGCGATGCGCCGCTGCGAATCCAGCGACTCGGTAACGCCAGGCGGCTCCTGCTGGCCGGCGCGACGAGCCATCGCGGCCTTGAGATCGAGGCCCGCGCAAAAATTCGTGCCGGCGCCGCGCAACACCACGACGCGCGTGTCGCGGTTGCGCTGAAGCCCCTGAAAGTAGACGTTGAGCGCATCGATCAGCGCCGGATCGAGCGCATTGAGGCTTTCAGGACGATTCAGCGTCACCCGGTCAACGCCGTCATCATGCTCGATCAGCAGCGGTCGGGACATGGGGGCCTCGTGCATGCGCGCGGGAGGTGCCTATTATTGTGCCCTCTCCCCTTGTGGGAGAGGGCATGCACGTCGGTAGCCACGAGTTCGCTCGGGTGAGGGGTCTGCGTCCGCGGATAGAGACCCCTCATCCGGCGCTTCGCGCCACCTTCTCCCACAAGGGGAGAAGGGAAGAGAGCCTTACCGCGGCGCCATGCGGATGGCGCCGTCGAGACGGATGGTCTCGCCGTTCAGCATCGGGTTCTCCACGATGTGCACGGCGAGCATGCCGTATTCGTTGGCGTCGCCGAGGCGTGAGGGATGCGGCACCTGGGCGCCCAGGCTCTTGCGGGCCTCCTCGTTGAGACCCATCAAGAGCGGCGTGAAGAACAGGCCGGGCGCGATGGTATTGACGCGGATCTTCTGGCTGGCGAGGTCGCGCGCGGCCGGCAGCGTCAGGCCGACGACGCCGCCCTTCGAGGCCGAATAGGCGATCTGGCCGATCTGGCCTTCGTAAGCGGCGACCGAGGCTGTGTTGACGATGACGCCGCGCTCTTCGCCGATCGGCTCGATCGTGACCAGGCGCTCGGCGAACAGGCGCAGGCAGTTGAAGGTGCCGATCAGGTTGACGTTGATGATGCGGGCGAACTTTTCCAGCGGGTAAACGCCGTCGCGGCCGACGATACGCTGCGAGCCGCCGATGCCGGCGCAGTTCATCAGTACGCGCGCCACGCCATGCGCGGCTTCTGCCTTGGCGATCGCTGCCTTGATCTGCTCTTCGCTGGTGACGTCGGCATGGAGCGCGACGCCCTTCACTTCGGCAGCAACCTTCTCGGCGTTTTCCTTGCTCTGGTCGATCACGCCGATCTTGGCGCCCTTGGCGGCCATGGCCCGGGCGGTCGCGGCACCAAGCCCCGAACCGCCGCCGGTGATGAGAACGGCTACGTCTTTCAACTGCATCGCTTGTACCTTTCCTTGGGCGTTTCTTCTCTGGACTTGAAAGTTCGGCCGGATCACCCGGCCGCGACAGCTTCCTCGGCTTGCGCGAGGATGCCGCCGCAGATCAGCGTTTCCATGTGTTTGATGTATTGCCGGCAGACTTCGTCGGTGACCGGGCCGACCCCGGTCGCGCGCGACATCGCGTGCCGGCCGAAGAACAGATGGTCGCAGGCGCCGATCAGGCTGGTGTAGAACAGCACCGGATCGGTGGCGCGGAATTCGCCGGCTCGCTCGCCCTCGGCGAGCAGGCGGCGGTGAAAGTCGAGCAGCGGCGCCACGAAGAACTTCGAGACCTCGTCGGCGGAGCTCGCATTGGTCTCGTGCAGCAGATAATGGATCAGCCGGTTCATGTACGGGAACCGGTAATAGGCGCGGATGATACCGCCGATGTGCAGTTTCAGCTTCGCGGTCGGTGTGATGGGCTGCGCCAGCAGGTATTCGAGATTGGACAGCTCGGTCGCGGCATCGCGCGCGAGCAGTGCCAGCAGCAGGCCGTCCTTGTTGCCGAAGTGATATTTGACCAACGCGGCGTTGGCGCCCGACTTCTGCGCGATGTCGGAGAGCGAGATCTCGATCGAGGAGCGTTCGATCATCAGCTCGCTTGCGGCCACGAGCAATTTCTCTGCCGTGGAATTCTTCCCGCTGGGGAGCTTGGTCGGTACGCTGGTAGCCACAGAGATCCCTGAACATGCCTCGTGAGGCGCGCAGATAAGCCCAAGCCGCGCCGCATCACAAGAGTTAATTGATCGATTGACTAAACGATCTCGCGCCCCTTAAATCCCTCCCCGACAACCAACCCCAATCAAGAAATTCAGGGAGAAACCGACATGGCCGAGGCTTACATCGTCGCCGCTGCGCGTACCGCGGGCGGGCGCAAGGGGGGCCGCCTCGCCGGCTGGCATCCGGCCGATCTCGCCGCCAAGGTGCTGGACGAGCTGGTCGACCGCACCAAGGTCGATCCCGCCCAGGTCGAGGACGTGATCATGGGCTGCGTGATGCAGGTCGGCGAGCAGTCCAACAACGTCGCGCGCAATGCGGTGATGGCCTCAAAACTGCCGGAGAGCGTGCCGGGCACGTCGATCGACCGCCAGTGCGGCTCCTCGCAGCAGGCGCTGCACTTCGCCGCGCAAGCCGTGATGTCCGGTGCGATGGACGTCGTGATCGCGGCCGGCGTGGAATCGATGACGCGGGTGCCGATGGGCCTGTCGTCACAGCTCCCGGCCAAGAACGGTTTTGGCAATTACAAGAGCCCGGGCATCGAGAAGAAGTATCCCAACATCGTCTTTAGCCAGTTCACCGGCGCGGAGATGATGGCGGAGAAGTACGGCCTCTCCAAGGATGAGCTCGACGAATATTCCTACAACAGCCATCAGCGCGCGATCGCGGCCACCCAGGCCGGCCACTTCAAGAAGGAGATCGTGCCGCTCGAGATCACCCGTGCGGACGGCAGCAAGGACACCCATCACATCGACGAGGGCATCCGCTTCGACGTCAGTCTCGACGGCATCAAGGGCGTCAAGCTGATCGCCGAGAACGGCAAGCTCACCGCGGCCAGCGCCAGCCAGATCTGTGACGGCGCTTCCGGCGTCATGGTGGTGAACGAGCGCGGCCTTAAGCAGCTCGGCGTCAAGCCGCTCGCCCGCATCCATCACATGACCATGACGGGCGGTGATCCCGTCATCATGCTCGACGCCCCGCTGCACGCGACCAAGCGCGCGCTGGAGAAGGCCGGCATGAAAATTGGTGACATTGACCTGTTCGAGGTCAACGAGGCCTTCGCCTCGGTGCCGACCGCGTGGCTGAAGACCACCGGCGCCGACCCGGAGCGTCTCAATGTCAACGGCGGCGCCATCGCGCTCGGCCATCCCCTCGGCGGCTCCGGCACCAAGCTGATGACCACGCTAGTCCACGCCCTGCACCAGCGCGGCAAGCGCTACGGCCTGCAGACCATGTGCGAGGGCGGCGGCATGGCCAACGTGACGATCGTGGAGCGGCTGTAAGCCTTCGCGTGTCCCGGTCGCGCTGCAGCGTGAAGCGCGGCGGCGCAGAGCCGGGGCCCATGCCTCACAGTGGACCCCGGATCAGCAGCGCACCACTGCGCGATGCGCTGCGTCCGGGGAACGCCACACCTAACTGAACAAGCAGAGACATGACTCACCCCTCCATCCACGCCCGCACCACGCCGAACAAGAGCGCCTATCGAATGGCCGGCAGCGGCAAGGCGATCACCTATCGCGAGCTCGACGAGCTCTCGAACCAGGGCGCGCATCTGTTCCGCTCGCTTGGCTTGAAGGCCGGCGACCACATCGCGCTGTTAATGGAGAACCGGCTCGCCTTCATGGAGATCTGCTGGGCCGCACAACGCAGCGGGCTCTATTACACCGCGATCAGCCGCTATTTGAAGCAGGACGAGATCGACTACATCGTGAAGGATTGCGGCGCCAAGGTCGTCATCACCACACCGAAATGCGCCGACCAGATCAATGGCCTGATCAGGGGCGCCGCCGGCGAGCCGATCTTCTACATGATGGACGAGCCCTCACCGGGCTTCCGCTCCTACGACAACGAAGCCGCCGCGCAGCCGACGACGCCAATCGCAGACGAGGTCGCCGGCTACGACATGCTCTACTCGTCCGGCACCACCGGGCGGCCCAAGGGTGTCAAGAAGGCCTTCGAAGGCAAAGCGATCGACGAGCCGAATCCGTTTCTGCGCGTGCTCTGCGCCGACATGTGCGGCATGAACGCCGAAAGCACTTACCTCTCGCCGGCGCCGCTCTATCACGCGGCTCCGTTGCGCTTCAACATGATGGCGATCGTGCTCGGCGGCACCTCCATCATCATGGAGCATTTTGACGCCGAGGAATTTTTGAAGCTGGTCGAAAAATACAAGGTCACGCAGTCGCAGCTGGTGCCGACCATGTTCGTGCGCATGCTGAAGCTGCCGGACGAGGTGCGCACCAAATACGATGTCTCCACACTCAAGGGCGCGATCCACGCCGCCGCGCCCTGCCCTGTCGATGTCAAAGCCAAGATGATCGAATGGTGGGGACCGATCCTGATCGAGTATTACGCCGGCTCGGAAGGCAACGGCGTCACGGTCTGCACTTCGCAGCAATGGCTGGAGCACCGCGGCAGCGTCGGCCGCGCCGTGGTCGGCACGATCAAGATTCTGGACGAGAACGACGAGGAGCAGCCGGTGGGCGAGATTGGCACGGTCTATTTCGCGGACGCGCCGGCCTTCACCTATCACAACGACCCCGAGAAGACGAAGAAGGCCTACAACGCCAAGGGCTGGTCGACGCTCGGCGACGTCGGCTATCTCGACAAGGACGGCTTCCTCTACCTCACCGACCGCAAATCCTACATGATCATCTCCGGCGGCGTGAACATCTATCCGCAGGAGACCGAGGACGTGCTCATCACCCACCCCGAGGTCGCCGACGTCGCCGTGTTCGGCGTGCCGAACGAGGAGATGGGCGAAGAGGTGAAGGCGGTGGTGCAACCGCACGACATGAGCCGTGCCGGCAAAGCACTCGAAGCCGACCTGATCGCCTATTGCAAGCACCGCCTCTCCGCCATCAAGTGCCCGCGCTCGATCGATTTCGAAGCCGAGCTGCCGCGCACGCCGACCGGCAAGCTGGTGAAGCGGCACTTGCGCGACAAATATTGGCCGAAGACGGCCGCGAAGATTTAGGGGCCGCTCACCTCCCCTGGAGGGCAGGGCTATCGCATGTGGCCGAGGAGCTCAAAAAGAAAGGCATCGTTCCACCCGGCGCGCTTGAGCTTGAGGCGCAAGGAGATGGTGGTGTCAGGGTGA